>DLHV01000252.1:7452-7989 GCA_002483395.1 Chloracidobacterium sp. UBA7659
TGATCGATTTCAATTCTTCGGTCGCAACATCGAGTATCTTGGCGTTGGCGCTCGCTTCGCCAAGTCCCATGTTGACCACGATCTTTTCGATCTTCGGTATCGCCATAGGATTCTTGATGTCGAATTCCTTGGCCAACGCCGGTGAAATCTCTTTCTTATACTTATCTTTTAATCTAGCCATCTCTTTCAGTTCCTGGTTCCTGGTTTCTGGTTTCTGGTTTTCTTTTCAACTAGAAACCAGAAAGGCGAAACCAGAAACTCTTTATTCTTCCGGTGCTTCCTCTTTATCCTTCTTCGGCTCTTTCTTTCCGAATACATTAGTTATCGGAATTTCCTTGCCGCTTTTCGCCACGCGGACCTTCTTGCCGTCGCGGAGCTCGTATTTAACACGTGTCGGCTTGCCGGTTTCAGGATCGATAAGCGCCACATTCGAAACGCTCACCCACGCTTCCTGCTGGATGATGCCGCCTTCCTGGTTCAATTGCGGAACCGGCTTGCGGTGACGTTTGACGATCATCGCGCCCTCGACCTTAACTT
>DLHV01000168.1:0-194 GCA_002483395.1 Chloracidobacterium sp. UBA7659
TGGCGTTCGATTTGACGTGCTTGCAGACCTTCCAGGCAAGCAGCATGGCCTTTGTATCTTTGTCCGAAAGCTGTTTCCGACTGACAGTCTTGAAGTCGTGTGCTGAAACGCGGTAATCGTCTTTTGTCTGGACCAACATTCCGCCGGAGATCTGTTTGTATTCCAAGCTGTTTGCACGCTCGTTCACACTCGCG
>DLHV01000168.1:290-5810 GCA_002483395.1 Chloracidobacterium sp. UBA7659
ACACTCGCGTTTCTGCCCGTATCCGCTACCTTCAGCAAGCGTAGGTTTCTCTTTGTTTTGAATAGTTCCAGGGCGTCATCATCGAAGTCGGGGGCGATTACAACCTCTGTAAACACTTCGTTTACAGACTTTGCAACATCGGCGTCTACTGTTCGGTTGAACGCGACTATCCCACCGAAGGCGGACACTGGATCAGTTGAAAGAGCACGTCTATAAGCTTGTTCGTTGTTTTCGCCAATGCCGACGCCGCTCGGATTCGTGTGTTTGATGATAGCCACCGCTAGTTCGTCAAAATCTTGAACGAGATTCCACGCGGCCTCGGCATCGACGTAATTGTTGAACGACATCTCCTTGCCGTGAAGCTGCACGGCTTTGGCAATACCACTGTATTCAAATGTATCGTACAAGGCAGCTTTTTGGTGGGGATTTTCGCCGTAGCGAAGGTCGGCGACTTTCGCAAGCTCAATACTCACAAAATCCGGGAGCACCACCCAGTCAGCCGAAACGGCTGACGGGAGGCTCCCCTCCTTACGAAGGAGGGGTACGGCTTTAGCCGGGGGGTGGTTCTCTCCTTCAACCATCTGCGGAAGTTTGTCGATGGAGGCAGAATGAACCACCCCGTCAGCCGAAGCGTCTGCCTCCCCTCCTTCGTAAGGAGGGGAGCCTAGGGCGTTCGAAAGCTGCTTAGCCAGGTAAGACGAGATCGCAAGGTCATACAAGGCGGTGCGTGTATACGCAAGTGCGGCGAGACGCTGACGGGTGTCGAGCGACAGCGAGCAGTCGTTTTCCCGCAACTCTTTCAAGATACCGTCGTACAAGTTCGGATCGGTGACAACAGCGACGTCACGCCAGTTTTTCGAGGCCGAGCGGATCATGGCCGGGCCGCCGATGTCGATATTCTCGACCGCTTTTTCGACGCTAACTCCTTCTGTTGCGATGGTTTGTTCGAACGGATACAGATTAATTACGACAAGATCGATCGGCTCGATGCCGTGCGTTTGCATGGCGGCGACGTGTTCGGGATTGTCCCGGACAGCGAGAAATGCACCGTGGATCTTTGGGTGGAGCGTTTTTACACGCCCGTCCATTATCTCGGGAAATCCAGTCACTTCGGAAGCGTCTGTCACTTTGATTCCGTTCTCCCGGAGCGTTTTTGCCGTTCCCCCGGTTGAGATTATTGTCACACCAAGTTCCGTTAAGGCTCTTGCAAAATCTACTGCCCCGCTTTTATCCGAAAGGCTTATCAACGCCCGCTTTACTTTTCTCAAGCCGCTCATAAATATTTGCTGCTAATAGCAAACGAAAAAGCGGCCTAAAGCGACCGCTTTCATCTAAAATTCTATCAATCAAACAATAACCCAGATATAGCTGCGTTAAGTACATCCGCAGCCGGCATCGAACAATTCCAACAGGGCGCCACCCTAAAAAAAGAAGCGTCCAAGGAAAAGAAGTCCCAGCAACAATACCAGGGCATAAATTACGATTTTGATAAGACTCATGAAATTCTTTATCCTTACGATTACGAGTCTATAAGTACATACGACAAATTAATAGTGTAGTTCCCGTCCAATTTCGATGTCAAAACCAAGAAAGCCATTTTACTTCGTTTTCATAGTTTTTCTTCCGATTTTACAAATCTTTACAAACGCTCAGGGCCAGGCCGTCGATACGACCATAACAATAAACGCGAATTCACCCACAATCGTTAATTTCGCCGGCCGTCGGATGGATGGCCCGGCTAAGGCGAATCCACGAAATTTCTCATTCATTCACACGGAAGCAGGTAGTGAAAATCTTGCCCGAAGAATTTCCGAGGTAAAACTCTTCGGAACGGACGGTAAAGGCATGGCGGACAGAAAGCTCGTTGACGGCGAATATCTGGCCGAAGGCGACATAGGTTCGTGGCGTTATAAAATTGATTTGGAAGTACCAAATGAAAAGAACGCCGCGGCGCATATATCCTGGATCTCAAATGATCGGGGCATATTGATGCTTTCGGATATTCTTCCGTTAGCGGCTCAAGTAAAGGAAAACATCACTGCGATCCGCTTTGAACTTCCTCAAGGGTGGAAAATACACTCGAGTGAAACAATGATCGTGCAAGATGTGTTCTTGACGTCAGACGCCGGAAACGCTGTGTTTTACATCGGAAAAGACTGGCGTGAGCGAAAGATTTCATCGGGCAAGTTTGATCTACGTCTCGCTATTTCAGGAGAATGGCTATTTAGCGACGAGGACGCGGCCGCAATGGCTCAAGAAATTTTTGCGGAATACCGGAAGATTTTCGGCTCTGATCCGGCTGCTAACGCGACAATTGCCATCGGAAAGTTTCCTGCGGCTACAAATTCTGGAAGTTGGGAAGCAGAGACACGTGGGCGGAACGTGACGGTCATCTCATCCGATATGCCGTTCAAAACGCAGTCGCTTCAGCGGCTTCACGAGCAGTTACGCCATGAGATTTTTCATCTTTGGCTGCCGAACGGTGTAAATCTGAGTGGAAATTACGACTGGTTTTACGAAGGGTTTACGTTGTACCAATCGTTAAAAACAGGCGTTGCGTTGAACCAAATTCGGTTTGAGGACTTTCTCGATACTATTTCCAGAGCCCACAACATTGATTCCAGCCAAACCCGGCGGATGTCGCTGATTGAAGCTTCGCAAAATCGCTGGATTGGCGCCGATACGCAGGTTTACGCACGCGGGATGGTGGTCGCTTTTGTATGTGATCTGATGTTACTTCAAAGTTCGAAGGGGAAAATGTCGGTCGGCGACCTTTTCCGCACGGTATACAATTCACACCGTCCACCGGATCCCGCGGCTGACGCGAACACCGCGATCCTGAAAGTTTTCGCGAGTCATCCGCACCTCGCTTCCGTTGTTGAAAATTATGTAAAAGGCTCGCAAAAGATCGACTGGCGAGTTCAATTGGATTTAGCCGGCATCGAAAGCGAACCCGGCAACACGCGCTCGATCTTGCGGGTCAAGACAAAGCTGAGCGGCAGCCAAAAAGCACTATTGGATAAATTAGGTTATAATAATTGGCGAAAGTTGACCCGGAAGTCATGACAAAAATGAGAGTTTTTTCAGCCTTCGTACTTTTTGCAGCTATTGCCGTTCTGTCGGGCTGCGGGTTGTTCGACAGCACCGTCGGCGGTGTTTCAAAAGTTTTCGGGCTGAGCGATACGGCCACCGTGATCTCGAAAACCGCACAGATCCGCACGTCTTACGCGGTCGTTGCCGCCGACCTTTTAGAAGTCAAACGCGGCGAGAAACTCGACGTGATCGACCAGATCGATTTTGAAAAGGTTCTTTGGTTTCGCGTAAGGGCACACGACGAGGCCAACACCGAGGGTTGGATTGAGGCTCAGCATGTCATTACAAACGAGGTACTCGAAAAGTCCCAGAAATTGGCCGAGGAATTTAAGAACCTTTCGCCGCAGGCTGCGGGACAGTTGCGTGCAGCTTCCAATCTCCGGCTGGTACCGGACATGAGTCCCGAGAACGTCTTGTTCAAGCTTGCAAATGGCTCTACATTCGAGATCATGGATTGGAAATTCGTACCGAAGGCCGAAGTGCCGGATGTTGATGACGCAACAAAAGGTGAGCAGAAACAAAAGAAACGGACGAAAAACGAAGAGATCGAGGCCGCAAAAGAGGCCGGCGAGCCGGAAAAAATAGAAGACAAATACGACATTTGGTATCAAGTGAGGATGGACCCGTCGATCTCACCCGCTCCGGCCGGCTGGCTGTTCGGCCGGCAGGTTGAGTTGCAGGTTCCGAGTGATATAGTCTTTTTCCAACAAAACAACCGTAAATTTGTAACCTGGCAGCGGCTGGATACAGACAGCCAGGACAAGGTCGGTTTGAAAGAGAAGGTCGGGTCGCCCGGAAATTGGGTAATTCTGTCGCGTACAAATCAGGTCAAAGAGATTGACGGCGTTGAGCCGGATTTTGACGGCATTCTCGTGCTCGCATTCGATAAATACGACCAGAGCTTTTATACCGTTTGGAGAACGACTGGAGACGTTTGGGGCTTGCTTCCGCTTCAGGTGGAAGGCGTAGGCGATAACAAGACGTTCACGATGAAGCTTCGACACCCTGAGGGAAGGATGGACGACAAACGTTTCGTCGTTTTTAGAGACAAAAACCGGTTGAAGGTAACACCGCCCGAAGACATTGCTCAATATCAGCAAGGTAAATCAAGATAAGAATGACAAACGACGCTCTCGCAGAGTTTGAAAATCCTTTTCCCGAACCGGTCGTGCTTGAGATAACAGATTCGATCGATCTGCACGCATTTCGACCTAAGGATGTGAAAGCGGTACTTGAGAGCTATCTCGTCGAGGCTCACGCAAAGGGATTCCGTTACGCGAGGGTAATTCACGGCAAGGGCATTGGTGTTCAGCGGGAGATCACGCGAAAAGTATTGAGCGACACCGAGTTTGTAAAAGAGTTTAGGACGGGAGACGAGTTCTCCGGCGGTTGGGGAGCGACAATCGTCGAATTCAAATAAGACCGTTAACTTTCTTCAAGTACATCTGCCCACGCCTCTTCGCCATAGCGATTATAAATCTCTAGTCGTTCGATGATCTCGTTCTGATTCGCGATTTTGTTCTCCGCTTCGGCAAGCCTTGACGAGAGATCTTTGCAGCGATGCTCGAGTTCGGCAATCCGTTTTTTGCGTTCGCGGTCCAGACGGTCAAGGTAGAACATATACATGAATTGAAACCCGGCAACCCCGACCAGAGCAAGACACAGACCGATCAAAACCACGTAAAGCATGTTGATTCCGGATCACGGATTCGGGAACTAAAATAGTTTTGAGGGCTGAAAATCAAAAAAAGAGCTGCGTAACTCTCCTTCGTGTTCCGTTCGAAGTTCCAAAATCGTGAATCTGAAACATTATTATACTCTTGACCAAAGGCAAAGGAAAAGTAAAAATCGAAGACATAGTAGGTAAATCGCGTTTGGTACCGAACAAAGAGAATACGGGCAGAACGCGAGTGTGAACGAGCGTGCCCCTACTCGTTAGCTTGAGGATGCACGATCCCTAACGGTCGCGTTTCCGCACGTAGTGGAAAATATGAAATCCCATGCCCATTAGATATTTGTAGTTGAAGCAGGAATTGGCCTTATATGATGGAGACACAAAATTTAACACTAAGATACACTCTGCTGTGTGACGACGTCCGTATCGAGATGGGCAACAAGATCTCGCTGATGGGGATATTTCAAAACATAATGGTGGAGAAATTGCCCGTTTCGCTTATCAAGTTTGCGGTGATCAATCACTGGATGGGCGAAGGCAGCCATGAAACGGAAGTGCGGATTCTTTCGCCCGACAGGTCAAATCTCGTCGTTTCCTCACAGGCGACGCCGATCGATCTCGCGCCCGGTGGATTTACGGACAATGTAAGTTTCTTTGTAAACGTTGTGTTCCAGAGCGCCGGGACGTACTGGGTGCAAACACTGGCGGACACAGTTGTGTTGGAAGAATTTCCCTTGATCGTTGCCGACGCC
>DLHV01000208.1 GCA_002483395.1 Chloracidobacterium sp. UBA7659
CGATTCTCTTATCTGCTAAACTAGGTTGGCCGGAAACGGCTGAAGGGAAACAAGATACTGCTGCCGAAGCTCAGAAAAAACTGAGCTGAAGCGGCGGTTCTTCGGTTTTGCGGGGCGCTTTTCCATAGAAGGTTTTCATTCGCGCGTACTGCTTTTCGGTAACTTTTATTATACGCACGTTTCCCTTTGGCGGCAACGCCCAAACTACCCTTTTTTCATGGACTTCGGCGTTTTCCTCACTCGGACAATGGCGGCCGTAAACCGAGAATTGCAGCATCATAAAGCCGTCCTTCAGCAGCACTTTGCGGAATTGCGCGTATCGTCGCCGGTCTTCGGATGTTTCAGTCGGCAGATCGAACATTACAACCATCCACACTGTATCAAGCCCTCCAAAAAATCTCATAGCGTCGGAATAGTAGGCTTTTCAGCTTCGCCCATCATTACCTGTTTGACGGTCGCCGCGTAATACCCGAGCGCCACTAGCAGCGGCAGCTTGCGCCCGTCGTAAACACATTCGTCGCCCAACAGCCTAAGCAGGTCTCCTTTCGTTTCGCGGTCAAGCCTCAACTCCTTTGCCGAACCGTCAGCCTCAGGCTGCATTTCATTCAGGATCGAATAAACGCGCTGATCGACGAACGGCCTAAGCGGTTCGACGAGATCATCGGCAAGGGGGAACGGATTGTATTGATTCTTGTGGTTTACGCCGAGCCCGGGATGAAGGCCGGTTCCGACAATAGCTCGAGCGGTCGCGGCCCGGACGACCGCATAGCCGTAATTCAACAGCATATTCTCATCACCGGCTTCGCGGTCGCGACGGAACCCGTCGCCAAAGAATTTCTTCCAATAAAGTTTTGCGGCATAGGCCTCAAGATTTTCCGAATCGCCGCTTTTCACGCGGTTCGCGATTTCCTTCAATGCCGTCCCGTCCTTGCCGCACAGCTCGAGCGAACGAGCCTGATTTGCGATCTTTGCGGAAATTATCGCCGACCAAAGCCGCTTTTTTGTCGGTAGCGATATCTCGATCTGGCTATTGAGAACTTTCGTCTGAATGGAGTTGACCGAAAAGGGAATGGTGAGCGACGCCGGAAGGTGTTTGGAATCCGTAAAAATGACCGATACGTTTTGCTCGGCCAAAAAGCCCATCAGAGCAGACGTGATCAATATCTGCGGGTTGTCGAGGATCAAGACCCCAAGGTCTTCAATGGGAACGCTGCCCATCTTAAATCCATCTTTCTCGATCAAAAGCTGGTCGTGCTTCATATGCACGTAGCAGCCCGGGGTGGAAATTTCAACGGTTCGCTTGATCATAGTTTTTCAACCAGACAAGCGAACCATTCTAAGCTTTCAACTTAATCACTTGCCTGTGTAAGACGCCCAAGCGGATCGACCTGAAGTTTGCGAGTGATCTTCTTAAATCCGGACGAACTCTTTAATTCAATGCTAACGCCGGGAATATATTCACTTCTGGCATCCTCAAGGGGCCGGATGTTCAAACAAGTCGTTTGACCACCGGACATCTTTTGAACCCTGTAAAAACGCAATTCGCCGTCGTCTCCACGAAATTCCAAATAGTCGTTGGCACAAAGCGAGAACAATTTATTCCACTCCGGGCCGAGATCGGCCGGTTTCCAGTTCCTCTGCGCGGCGTAAAACCGGGGGACAAGCTCTGCTTTCCGTTCGCCGGTGTCGATGTTCTCATAAATATCTAGGTGATGATTTCCGGCAATCGAGTAATACTTGTACTCATTTCCAGCTTCGTCTTTGATGCCGACGAGCGTGTCGGGTGAGATTGTTTCGTGAATTCGAACACTCCTGATAGGCGTTCGCCCGTCCTTGTGAAATAGCGGATCGCAAAATGCCTTCTTAAGATCATTATCGAATTGCGAAAGACGAAGTTCAACCAGTTCCTTTATGACCGGATCGAATATCTTCTTTACTGCCGGAAGTTTGATTCCGTCCAACGATTTCCTGACGACATAAACACCTGGCTTATTCGTCGGGCCGTAAGCGGTTTCCTCAAGCAGCTGCCCGCGAATTCTGCGTGTAGGAGCATGGGAAACGGTAATTGAATTCATCGCCGTTTCAACGTCCGTGAGAAAACCCCGCCACGGTGCGCTAAAGCCGGAAAGGATTTTCTTCATCAGTTCCTTGTTTCGACCAGATAGTTTGGAAATAAGCTGATACAGCCCGCGTTCGCACAAGGCGACGACGATCGCGTCGATTGTGTGATGGCGGTGGTCCCAACGGTTCTTTGTTTCAATATCTCCATCGGAAAGGATCGCGTTGACGTGCCAAACGTGCCGCAAATTCGCCGTTGCTCCACCGGCAACGACCTGAACATATTTATTCTCATCCGGGCTGTAAGGATAAAGCTGCCGCAAATATCCGCGAGCTTCTCTACAAATGTATCGTGTATCGGAAAGCTGCCGACCGGCCCAGTCCGTGCTTTCCAATTCTTCTTTTGTCATTTTGAACTTTCGCTGCTTGCCGAACGGAAGCGAACTAACCCGCTGCATTAGTTGAAAGTAGTCTTCGGATTCACGGTCATAGATTTCACCCGGAGCCTGATTCTTCTTCACCTCGCGATTGAATTTCGCGTCGCAGATTGTTTTGTTCATATAGGAATCGTCAAAACACCTGCTGTACGGAATTATGTGTTCAATATCGACAAGGCCGTCATCGAGCAAAGCCTCTGGTGGGATCAGGTTTCCTGTATAAGGGCATCTTTCGCCCGACTCTCGCCAGAGCCTGTACTTTAGCTTGTCGGTTCCGGAAACCTTCTCAAGGCCGAATCGTTCACGGAAAAATGTCTCAGCCAGCTCATTGTTTCGTTTGTTCTCATTCGCCTGCTTAATCGCTTTTTCTTTCTGGAGCTTCGTCAGCTTCAGATCGCGGGCCATTTCGATGTGAATCTCGTCGGGGCGGCCGTATTCGCGGATGATCGCGTTGACTACTTTTCTTACTTCGCAGAGCGCTTTGAAAACTATCGGGTTTCTTAATTCCTTCGGCGGCAGTTCGAGTTTTTGAAACTCCTCGCTGCCGAATTTCCTGCGATGGTCGCCGTAAACCTCGGTAACCGCTTCATCGTAGCGCTTGCCTTCGACCATTTTCGGCAAAACCTTCCGTATAGCCTTTAGCGAAAGCCGGCTGTAGCCATCTTCCAACTGATGCCAGACGCCCTCAAGCTTTTCTATTTGCTGATCGTCAAAGTTCCAATACTCTTTCAGGCGCTTTTTCAGGCCGGATTCATTTTCGATACGGAATAGTTCCTCTACAAGCCGGTTTTGCTCCTCAATATTGAAGTCTTCCCATTGTTTGCCGATCGCTTTTCGAAAGGCGCAAGCCGTCTTGTTTCCATAGATTTTCTTTTCGTTTGCCTCGAGGTTGACGCGGACATCTTCGCCGATCTTTAGGAGCTTTCGAAGCCGTTTGTATGTGAGTTCCTTCGTATTTTCAAGTTCATTGGCAAGTGTCTCCTTTTCCGTTGAAGTGAGAGTTCTCCAATTCAAGGTTTGCGGATCTTGAAGCTGTAGATTATTCAGGTCCTGCCAATATCGAAGCCGCTGAGCTTCCTGCCGCGCAAGATCGCAACGCTTCTTGTCGGTTTCAAACGTGCATTTGCCGATCAATCCGCGCTGGAATTTGAGCGGACGCTGGTAAAAGATAATGTTCCTGATCTTCGCCCTGAGTTCATCGGTCATTAACTGCGGATGAAAATCCTTCTGCGTGTGCCATATTTGCTCAAACTCTGACTCGGACATTGATCGGTGGGTAAATTCTTGTCTTAGTTTTGCAAAGCCATTCTCATTGCGGGCTTTATCCGCCCTTGCGTGGAGAGCTTCTCCGACCGTATGAAAACCACCCTTTTCAAGTTCCTCGCGTATCCGCGCTATTCCATCGTAAACAACGCCATCCTCTTTGGATTTCGCGGATTTTCGATTGCTCAGGAACCCGCGTCGCTTGGAAAGATGGTAAATCGAACGGCCTACTTCGAAAGGATCGAGCCTTTCATTAAGCGCACGAGAACGAAGCGAATATGGGTCGCCGATTTCGTGGAATGCCGCCGCTGACGTTATTGATTCGATTCTCGGCAAAAGGCCATTTATCGAAAGAAGCTCGCGAAGCTCATTTCTACGCTTCGCCTTTCGCATTACCAGCCTGCGTTGGCCGCGTGCGTTTCGGCGTTTGCTATTTTTAGGTTCGCTCTTTGCTCCTTCGGTTGTAGCCGGGAATATTCGAACACCAGTGTCGATAATCGCTACGTTGCCGAGCGAGCCGTCCTCGTCGCGTAGAATCGCACCGTTTTCATCGGTATCAATCTTCAGGTACGCCCAACCAACAGATGTAACGCCGAGGTCAAGGCCGAGAATAGTCTTCGAAAAAGGCATGGGGGGAACCTCCGGGAGTNNCGCTTGAAAAATTGGTCGGGCTAATATATCATAAGTCTCAGTTTAGTAGATAAGAGAATACGTTGCTTCTTATAACAAGAAGTATTTCGTAGGATAACCGTTCACGGTAAACCCTGCCCGCGTGTGAAAGCACCCGGGCTTTATTTGTGGCGATTTCGGATTTACAATAGCGGGACGTGAAATCTGATGTGACGGTATTCAGGCCTTCGAATGCGACGTGGTATATCGTCGGCTCGACGGCAGGGCAGTTGATACAGACCTATGGCGTGGCGGGCGATGTGCCGACGGAGGGCGCGTTTATTTATTAGTTACGGGCGGAAAC
>DLHV01000086.1:0-269 GCA_002483395.1 Chloracidobacterium sp. UBA7659
ACGGCGATGGAGACGGCGTCGATCTGGTCGTCGAACTGGCCCGACGGGAATAGGCAGACTTCGTCGAGAAAGTCCTTATTCCAGGCACCTTTGACCAGAATTATCTTGCCTTCTTCGGCGAGCGGCGCCCATTTTAATGCACGGGTGAGTTTGTCGGCGGTTGCTTCTATGCCTCGCAGATACGTTCCTCGCATTCTTGCCTCTCGTCTCAGGTCTTGCAGCAAAGCCTGGCCGTGGAGAGCCTTTTCGATGCCGTGTTCGGTGTCTTT
>DLHV01000086.1:282-536 GCA_002483395.1 Chloracidobacterium sp. UBA7659
TGGCGAAAGCCGTCGGCGATGTACATATTGCCGTCGTTGTCATAAGCGACGCGGAAGCTGGCGGTGTAGCAGGCCGACGTTTTGGTCGAGACGGCAAGGTCGTAGCCGCGTTTCCATTTGAGGCCGTCGGGAGCCTTATCGAGTATTCGCTTGAACCACTCGCGTTTGAATATGCCGCCCTCGGCCGGGGTGGGACGCTGTTGATAGAGTGCCGAGAAGTTGTAGCTTCCGAGCTGGCGTTTGATCTCGAGGAG
>DLHV01000086.1:559-742 GCA_002483395.1 Chloracidobacterium sp. UBA7659
CGCCTGCGTAAGCGGGCGGCCAGTTGGCCGAGCATGGCACAACCTCGGTTAATGTATGCGGGCCGGCGTTTGTCGTGTCTGCTGACATCGCATCGTCGCATGCCGCTACAGACACGGGATTGAGAGTCGGTATCTTTGATCGAGAGGTCTGGGGCATATCGAACTGGCCGCCCGCTAACGCAG
>DLHV01000086.1:790-6377 GCA_002483395.1 Chloracidobacterium sp. UBA7659
GTTCTGACAGGGCCGGTAAATTAATAACGTCCCATTGGTCGCCGCCGTTTTGCATTTCGTTTATGAGGCGGCCGGCGAGGTCGTCGTGGTGCCAGCGGGTTTGGATGAGGACCATCGAGCCGCCGGGTTCGAGACGCGTGTAGAGATCGTTGTTGTACCAATCCCAGAGCTTGTCTCGAAGCGTCTCGCTCTCGGCCTCGGCACGGCTTTTTACGGGGTCGTCGATGACGATAAGCTGTGCCCCGAAACCTGTGACGCCCGCTCCGACACCGACCGCCTTGACGCCGCCGCCGGCCGCCGTTTCCCATTCCGAGACGGTGTTGATGGTGCGGGTTTTTGGGAACATGCGCTGGGGGACTGCCGACTGCGGATTGCGGACTGCGGATTGGTCGTGGTGTGACGGTTCGCAGGTGCATTGGGGCACGTCCGAATGCTGGCGAATGGAGGAATAGTTGGCACTATCGGCGTCAGCGGACGACGCCAACAAGCCGTCCAGCGTCGAGAGAACCACCCCGTCAGCCGNNCTCCTTCGTAAGGAGGGGAGCTTAAGAACCCAGTCGCTACCGCTCCCGGTTCCGACCTGTGACCGCGATCCTCCTCATTCCGCACTCCGCACTTCGCACTCCGCAGTCGAACGTCTTCTTCTTCGGATAATATCTTTCTCACGGAGCGGGAGAATTTGTCGGCGAGCTTTTGGTTGTAGCTGGCGAGGATGACGCGCATCTTCGGGTCCTGGCGAAGCCGCCAGCCGGCATAGCGGACCGTGACAAGCTCGGACTTTCCGTGACGCGGCGGGAGGAAGATCATCAGCCGTTTACAAGTACCATCTGTGACGCGTTGGAGGTGCCGGTAGATGTACTTCTGATACTTCCAATCCCACGTCATGCCCGGCGAGACGGATTTGAGCCAGCGTCGGAAGTCGGGCGGCGGTGCCTCTGAGGCGGAAACACGACCGGTAGGGAGTGTGTCTTTCCCCTGCTGCGGTGGTGCTCCGTGACGGAGCCAGGCCTGGAAGTCTGGGGGCGGTGCCTCCGAGGCCGAAACACGACCGGTAGGGAGTGTGTCTTTCCCCTGCTGCGGTGTGACTTCGTGGTTGCGTGGAAGAACACACTCGCTACTGCTCGTGTTTCCGCCTGTCGGAGCCGCAGCCAGAAAGCTACTCCAGCGATATTTCTCGATCCACCCCGGTTTGTAAATCCCGTTTTCCTTGCGGCTGTAAAGAATGCGGCGGTTGAAATCGGCATATCCCAACGCCCGCATCTCCCGCTCGATCCGGCTCAGGTTCTGTCCGCCATACCTCAAATAAAGCCCAAAACACGCCTCATATCGCTCTGTCTTTATAGTCTCCATATCGTGCAGCGAAAGTTCCCCTCCTGGTTTGAGGAGGGGNNGATGCTTCATCGGCGGGGTGGTCAAATCCCCATCCTTCGCCACACTAGAAACTAAACCATGAGTTGTATTACCGGAACGGTGATTTTGAAGATACGAACGATAGGAATGATAGGAATGATTTGGATGAAAAAGGGCGATCCGAATGATTTGGACGATATGGATGATATGGGAGGCAGGAGTCAGTACCGGGAGCGGTAGCGAACGGGTGGGCGTTGACCATCTGGGCGGCTTGAGGCCGAATTCCCGGGTTTCCACCGATCCGGTCGCCAACGGCGACAGACATTAAAACGTAAGGTGCAGTGAGCGATAGCGAACGAAACCCGATCGGCGCCAGCCGAGACGTTCTCAGTAAAAGAATTTGAAAATCTTCAAAAAATCTTGCTGGCGTAAAGCAAAAAAAAAAACAGGTGGTACGTCAACCTACAAAACCGAACTTTACGAAAATACCGAAGATATCGAATTAAGGCGTTTACCCTCCAAACTTTACCGTTTCTGTAATTAGGAGATCTCCCACAATGGACGGAAGAATTTTTCATCTCAGAAGCCTTTTACACGAACGCCTTGNNACGGTCGACGAAATGGCTGCTGTGTGCGAATTGTCCCCGGCGCACTTTCATAAACTTTTCAAATTGCATGAAGGAATATCACCGATGGCGTATCTTACAGACTTACGTTTGGAAAAGGCCCGCGAACTTATCGAGACGACCTATCATCAAATGAAACAAATACGACGGCAAATTGGAATGCCGAGCGACAGCCACTTCACTCGAGATTTCAAGAAGAAATTTGGTTTGACTCCGACCGAATATCGCAAGCAATATTGGGAAATTGAGCAATCCGTCCCGCCGGATGGCAAAGAATGATAGAATCCGCCAAAGGAAAACACTTTTCGGCAAGAAATGATTGTGGCGTTGTCAGATGAAAACCTTATACTAATTTACAATCCCGCAATTAAGTTTTCAGGGAAAAAGAATACAACCCACGTGTTCATTATTGATAGGAGGCGAAATGAAAAATAGAAACTTTTGGATTGCTCGGTCGTTAATGTATATGGTGTTTGTTGTTGGAATTATGGGATCGGCCCTTTATCTCGGAGCACCCCGGACTGTTGGCGGAGCAACATGTTGTGCGTACGGTGTGGATTGTCCTATCACGGAACCGCCAGCGCCGGAAATGCTTTGTTGTTTTCCTATGTCAGGTCAGGCGGACTGTGCGCCAGATCGACCGAATTATTGCAAAGCGGCATGTAGTTAGTATTTACTAACGTGTTCCCTGAGGGGCTTTTTGAGATAGACGCTGTCGAGGAATTGCTCAGGCTCTGAATGCATGAACACTTATTCGAAGCTGAAATGCGTTTTTGCATCATTGGCAACCGAAAAAGCTGTCTTGATTTTGCTTTTTGCCATTTCGGTTGCTATTAATCTTTTGCTTGCGAACGAAATTGTTCAGAGCCGAAATCTAGTACAGTTATTAAGGGCAAACAGGAAACTAACTGTCGGTGAAACCGCTCCAATTTTGAGGACGCACGATGAAAAGGGACAAGAAACTTTGGTTGATCTTTCGGGCGGTCAATTTCCGACCCTTCTTTATCTACATTCGGCGTCGTGCTATTGGTGTGAGAAAAACACTGTAAATTTGCGAGAATTGGCCTTACAGGCTCCGGGCAAATACCAGCTGATTACGTTGCTTATGGAACCGGCAACCAAAGCCTCGAATCTCGTCTCCTTTCCTAATACTCAAAACTTGTTTGATCCGGCAGTTGAATCCAAAATTTCCTTCGATTTGTCCGCGACACCGACGACTATCTTGTTTTCACCAGAAGGTAAAGTCGAGAAGATATGGAAGGGGGCGTATCAGGGTGAGCGAAAAATAGATATTGAGAAGACCCTTGGAATCCAGTTGCCAGGTTTGGCGCAGGGTATTTCTCAATGATTTCAACTGGGCGAGAAAGTAATGCAACAGATAGGTTCCTGATGCGTGGAGCATTTAACAAAAAAGTATCGGGGGTGTTAGATGAAGATCGATGAAGCGAACTTCGTTCAAGGCAGGTTGGTGTCGAGTACGGTGTTCCCATTTAAGTTCTTGAGACTGGCCTGTTATATGCTGGCAGTATGTTGCTTTGGCCAAAGCGTTATCGCCCAAGAGCCCGCCAAGTCGCCAACGCCCGTTCCCAATCGGCCGCAGGCGGTACTCGCCTTGCTGAATGACGCAAGGATTGCCGCGCCTGAGATAGGTGTCGACATCTTCATTAAAGTTGCGCAATCAAAAAAGGTCACCGAACCGTTGTGGCGTAGGGAAATTCTGGAAGAAGCATATCGAATGGCCGGCGATGTTAAGAATCCGGTTCGCCGAAAAGCGGTTCCATTCAAAGGAGTTCCGGTCGATACACACGCCGCTTATCTTTCGTACGCATATGATCTAAAACTCGACGGGCTTTCGCTAAAAAGCCGGGTTATCCGACAGCTTGTTTCAGGCGATAAGCAGCGGGCGAGGCAGATCGTGTTCGAAATTGGTGGCAGGCTGGGACTAAGGCCGCTCAAATGCGAAGATGCGCTGGTTTACGAAGTTTCCGAAATATACGGAGCGGCTGGTGCAGTTGCGCAGGCCGTTTTTTCGCAAAAGGAGATTAACGAAGGCCTTCGTGCGCTGTATATCGCTCCTTGGTTTGAGAATTTAGAATCCCCCGCCCAGATTGGGCCAGCTCTCGATCTACTGGCTGGAATGAGGGGTTCACCAATGGAAAAGCAATTCCTTTTCAATGCCCTCTCAACGGCAATTAACCATAATTTTAATGATGACAGGTCATTTACTTACGCAGTTGAACGGGATCGCCTTGCGACAAAGGTCGGACAGATGGTTTCGGGAACGGCGGACCTTCACCTAAAAGCGGATTTGTTATCGGCGTTTAGGGGCTTTCTTGTCAAAAATCTCCGCTCCACGCGATGTAAAGATAACGAGATCAGCGGCAAGGAAAAAATTCCAAACTACATAGGAAATGCTAATTATTTATTTCCGGAGAAACCACTTACCTTCGAGGATATTGAGTATTCCGACCTCAAGGGAAGTCCGGAAATAGTTCATCACTGGAAATCGACGGCCGCCATTCGATTGCAACGAGAGTTTCGCGAGCTTCGAGGCGCGCAAAAAAAGGATGAAAAAACAACAGGCGAAATGCCGGCCGATGACTGGGGGATAAAAGTAAGCGCCTTTGTCGAGAATCTTGAAGCCTGGAAAGCGTCGGACAACGAAACAGAATCCGAGGTCTTCAATCAGAAATGTGTGCTGTTTCGCACGTTGGTCGGGATAATTCCCGACGGCACACTGAAAAAATCTGTTTTTCGAAGCTTTATGAGATTTCTGGGCAACTCATCGCTTCAGAAGGAGAGCTTTATAGAATGGCTGAACCATGTCCGATGGCTGTCATCCGCGAACGCCGTCCTGTTCAACGAACTTGCATCCGAATCGCCCAATCAGCATTTTAGGCTGATTGTTGATACGAAAAGACTCGGATTGTAACTCCACGCAAAAGGGCCATTGCCTCGATCACCCCTCGCAATCAATTTCCTCTCAGTTCGGCTTGACAAGGAAGACTCAAGTTTAGATAATCTAAAGTTTCGGACTATAACGGTCTGGTTCCCAGTGCGGTTTGTAACTTGAACTGCCGATTGATTTTTGAAAGTTAAGACAGGGATTGTAGCGTAAAAGGCGTCGAACCAACGGCGCGGGCAGAATTTACGCCCTCACTAACGTGCGGGCCTCTGCACTTCATATGCCACGCTACAGCAAAGTTTTTTCTTTCAGTTAACAGGGATTCTTACACAGAATATTTGATCATAAGTGATCTTGTGCTGACTGCCGGATTTATTCGGCAAGAGTACGACAAGATATTTGTTTTGCTTTTTAGTAGGAACGCCGCTCGGTTTTTGAGTGGCAAATAAAAGAGGGGAGAACCACCCCGTCTGCCCAAAGCGGCAGCCACCCCTCCTTCGTAAGTGAGGGGAGCTTTAAGAAGATTATGCCGACTATTAATCAATTAGTTCGCAAGGGACGCGAGAGAGTTAAGTATAAGACGGCGAGCCCGGCTTTGCAGGCAAATCCGCAGAAGCGGGGGGTTTGCACTCGTGTCTACACATCGACACCGAAGAAGCCGAATTCGGCACTTCGCAAGGTGGCTCGTGTGCGTCTGACGAACCAG
>DLHV01000214.1:0-2608 GCA_002483395.1 Chloracidobacterium sp. UBA7659
TGTCGGCATCAGGGCTCAAGGCTACGATTCATCTTCGCCGCCAATCACCTTTTCCAAACGGCTTTCCGAATTGAGCAACACTTCCTGCGGAGCTTCGGGGTAGATCAGCCGTTTGATCGCTGCTGCAAGGTGTCGGCGAAAGTGAAACCCGAGGAATACGAAATAACCGGCCAAAAGTACTCCCACCGCGTCGATAAGTAAATCAAGCCAACCGCGGACGTAAGCGGCATATCCACTCGTAACCGCCAGTAACTTTGGCGTCACCCAGCCCTCGACCGCTCCGAAATAACGCTTGAATTTTCTCTCGAAGTTTTGCGTCCGGGTTAATTTCGGCAACGGCGTTGGCTTCGGCGCCCAACCAGGCCCGCCGTTTACCGTGCGGGTCGAAGGCTCCCAACCGTTTCTGGATCTTGGCCACCGGTAATTTGGATAGAGGCGATTTAGATCAGCGAAATCCACCGGCTGCGACCCCGCAAACAATCCTCTTGCGTATATCTCACGCCAATAAGGATTAAGATTTGATAATCGCTCGTCCGCGACCGCTGCCGAAAATAATGCGTCTCTTGCTGCCCTTGTTTGCGGATACCGATTAACGATTTCCAGGTAAATTGGGATTGCCCGCGCCAAAGTTTCGTGGGACTGAGAGTATTCGAAGATGATTTGAGATTCATCCGGGAACCGCATACTTTTACTTTGATCAAGCTGAAAAAGAAGCTCGTACCGCTGACCTTTCCACGCCGCCGGGTTGTAAAACAAGAGTTCGTCAGCATCAAATTGAAAGCTTGCAAGCTGATACATTGCTTCGGCTTTCGCTTCATCGCCCAGGGCCGTATCTACAGTCTGCTCCAGGTGTTCCAAAACGTCGATCGTTTTCAGGTCCTGCATTACCCAGGAGGTTTTGATTCCCGCCTTTTCGTTCCAATCCCAATCCGGTTCCTTGACAAACCTTGCTTCCTCATCTGTATCAGAGCCATAATATTCGGCCGATGCCAATTGCTTCGTATGTACCTTTCGTAATGCGGCCCGCGCTTCATTCCAGCGTTTGTCGCGCATAAGGCGGACGCCCAAGGCGTAAAGTAGCTGGTCGTGCTGCGGAATGTTTTCGCGATTCGAAACAAATTTTGCCAATCTGTCGGTTGGCAATAATACATCGACGAAATACGCCACATCGTATTCGTAATCCAGGGCCAAATATTGATCCAATGCTGTCTCAAGATCACCCTGATCTTCGGCTGTAAGAGCCAATAGGCGACGTGCTCCTTCAGTCAGCTTGGCTTTGGGAAACTCCGCGATGAGTTGGTTGAATGTCGCTCGTGCTGCCTTAAAATCTTTTGCCTGATGCTCACAACTCCCTTTTATCCAAAGGGCTTGTGCTCTTAGCTCGCCTTGCAACCCAAGTGAAAGGGCCTTGCGGGCCTGAATGAGTGCTTCGGTGGAATTCTGCAATTCAAGCTGCGCTTCGGCGATGCGCAGTACAAACCCCGCGCTTACTTTTGAAGCCGGATAACGTTTCATCATTAAAGTCGCAAAACTCACGATGCGGGTGAGTTCATGGTTACCGGTGCTGGTGGCGGTTGCTACTTCCTTTTTACGTTCATTGTTAGAGTCGTAATCGGTGCGATACCAGTTATCGACGTACTGATACGTCAAATCTATCGCGTAGTTGTAGATTCGATGATAAGCATATGCCATCGCCGTATTGGCATCACCGGCTATTATTTTCTCCACTTTATCCAGCGTTTCGTCATCGTACTCATGGCCAATCATCTGGAGCGATTTTTTTGCCTCCAGTCGAGCATTCCAGTTGGAAGGATCGCCGAGCATTCTATAATATTCGGCCAAAGCGAGAGCATCCTCTCCGCCGTGTAGATATAGGTGCCCAAGCCACCCGCGGGCGTCGTTAAAATATCTCCCGTTGGGGTATTTTTGCATTAGCTGCTGAAAACTCTTTACAGCGGTTTGTCGATTTTCGTCCTGACATTTTTCTTTTGGTTCGGTCTGAGGCGGATCGATCTCCTCTTCCGGAACAGATTTCTCTGCAATCTCACATTTTATATTTTCGGAGCTATAGCTTAAATCCATCCTCAGCTTCGAGGCCATATACATCGCAGATTCATTTTTTTCACTGTGCGGATATTTGGATTGGTGATTTTCAAAGGCTTTGAGAGCCTCGTCTTTAGAGCCTTTATTCGTTAGCACAGCCGCCCGCAAGTAATCCCAATTGTCACTGAGATTCCTATCCTCCGTAACCTTGCCTTTGATCTGTTCATCATCCGGCGGCAACGGAACGGCGAAGGCGTGCCGCGCGTCCAAATAAGCTTTTACCGAACTCACGTTAGATCCCTGATGTAAGGCGGTCATGGCATCCAGCATGTCATACGCCCAGTTCCGCCGCACTTGTCTCTCCGGGTCCTCGTCAACCGAAGGTTGTGCGGTCAGTTTTAAATATTCGCGCAAAAACTTCTCCGCTTTCGCGAGGTCTTCTTGCTCAATGGCTGCGCGGGCCCTGTCCCAAATATCTGTCGGGCTGGGAGTCGGCGGGGCGGGTACGGTGGTATCAACCGGAACCTCCTCCTCTGAGAATCCGCTCTCCTGCTCCTCATTGTAA
>DLHV01000214.1:2620-17567 GCA_002483395.1 Chloracidobacterium sp. UBA7659
AAAATGCGCGTCCGGTGCGGTAACTGTTAAATCTTACCGAATGATCGGTAATGTAGCTCCAGACGCAGGCCAATGCCGTTATTGCGGCGGCGAGTATAACGATAAGGCCGTAAAACAGTCTTTTGCGAGCGGCTGTTTTGGATAGGAGTTTTCGGAGTTTGGCTTTGTTCATATTATTCTCCCCGGTTTTTGAATTTTGATCTCGTAAATTTTTTGCGCGGTGCGGCCGTCAATGGTGCGGGTGGTGACCGTGGCTGAAATTGCGGCGGGCAGCGGCTTGGTTATGCTGAGCGTGGTCCAGGCGGATGCGTTCGGCGTCCACGGGGCGGCGGTTAGGCGGATGACGTTTGCTCGGCGGTCGCTGCAGGGCGTCGGGTTTATGCCCACGGTGCGACACAGAGTTTCGTAGTCGTGGAAACCGGACAGGCCGTAAACGCCATTCACGCTGCCGGCGGGGACGTCAAGGTCAAGTGTCAAAGCGCCTGAGCTTTCATCGCCGGAGTTTTCTACTACCAGCAGCAACCCGCGATCAGATTTGGCTTCGAGCTTTATGTTTATCGAAGCTCTGGTTTCGCGGTCGGCTAACGCTGCCGCGATCTCATCAAGGCTTAAGGTTGTCTTATCTTCCGCTGTCGGAATACGAAACACACAGATGCCGAGCAACGATCCGCCGGCGTTTTTGCGGACGGCCCGGGCAGACGCCCGCAATGAGGCAGCGGTCGGCACATCGAAAACGAGCGTTTCGCCCGCGTGGATGATCAGCCCTTCGAGAATAAAGTCGCTCTTTGCGCGGTACTCATAGCGGATCTGGCTCGTGCGAGCGTCGCCCTTGAAGGCCTGGGTTGCTGCCGGTTCAAGGTCTTTGCTCATTGACGCGGCCGACGGATCGATGTCGCCGCGCAGTTCGATCAGGTCGCCGTTTTTGTCGTAAAGAATTGTGTAGCTGTAGGCGGACAAACCGGCGTAGAAAGGTTTCTCAAGTTTTCTGACCTTTGCCATTGTCCGCTCGACTTCTCTAGGCGAGGAGATCGGTATGCGTTCGGTTACATGCGTTGGGATATTGGCCCCGTAACATTGCGGTATCCAGAAATCGACAGCTTCGAGAACCAGGTAAATATCATCCGAATCGGCCCACGTCGGCAGGCCTGTCACGGACAATGCAGCATCGGGCGGCAGCAGTTCACGCAATCGCCGCAACATTTCGGCGTAATGCGGCAGGAGGCGTGTGGGAACGTCGAGGTCAAGTTGGATTCCCCTGACCTCGACGTTTTCGTTGCTGGCACGTGAGAGATCGGAGCGGTAGGTATCGGCCATTACCCCGGCAAGCTTGCCGGTATCGATCCGCTCTATTTCACTCAGGAGTTTGCGGGTGCCATTGTAGACCAGATGCAGCTCGGGCGCCGGAGGCAGAGCGCCCGAAACCGCACGAATCCTTTTTACTTCGCCATCGGCCAGATCGAATTGTCCGGCCCTTAGGAAAAGTACCCTTGCATTGGTTGCATTGAACGCAGTATCCACTTCGGTGTTCGTCGGTGCCTGCGTTCGCCACGCCCAGAATGCTATTGGAACCTCTTTNNCGCGGCTTGCCTGAGTAAATTATATCCAGGAGAAACACGAGGATGCCTAACGCGCTGGCCACTAGAATTGTGAGTTTAAGCCGAGAGACTTTCATTGCCGCTGCTCCTAAAGACCTGTCGTGTGCGAACTGTTTTTTGGCGGAAGCAGCCTTATTCTCGACCTGCGGGCAGGGCGCCGTAACGAGAATGGCATCAGCATCATTGCGTGTCTTCCATCAACTGCCGCTGTGGGAATCCACATTAAGCAAAAAAGTGTAAAAGCGGGCGCGAAATTTGGGGCGACAAATTAGAAGCAAATAAACTGCTATTCGCACAGGAAGAAAGCTCCGAAAAGCCCCGTCGGGGCGTTCTGTTTGTAGAAGGCGAGCGATATGAGAAGCGAGCTCCGTTAGGAGTGTTCTGTTCGCCCCAAAATTAAGATCTTACAGGCCGCCCTTACAGGGCTTTGAATCTGTCAGTACGCAGGTTCTACAAACAGAACGCTCCTATCGGAGCAATTCGCTAAATACGGGAGATATCTGAACAGAATTCTGGGATTTTCGAGCTCACCAGTACTTTTGTTCGGTAGTGCATCGATGCACTACCTTTTGTTCCGCGTTATTGGTTAAATTGTTGCAAGTATTTTATAATCAGTAGTTTTGGATAGCCTACGGGTTTACATAGATTTGCGCCCCGATTTAGTGAGTTAATTTATTAAGTTTCTCTGATGATAGGCGGAAACGAAGACTAGACACAATATGAACAGTTACGTGATTTATTTAGCGCCCGCTTTAGGGATTTTGGGATTGGTGGTGATGGCGTTTAAGTCGGCTTGGGTTAGCAAGCAGGATCCTGGAGAGGCGAACATGCAGGAGCTTGCAGGACATATTGCCGACGGAGCAATGGCGTTTTTGAAAGCAGAATGGAAGGTACTTAGCATTTTCGTTTTATTTACTGCGGCATTATTAGCCTATTCAGGAACGATCCATACGGTAAACGGCAAAGAGATCCACTCCAGTTGGGTGATCTGTATCGCCTTTATTATCGGCGCTGTGTTTTCCGCTACTGCCGGATTTATCGGGATGAAGGTGGCGACGAAAGCGAATGTTCGTACTACACAAGCCGCCAGAACGAGTTTGAAGCAGGCGCTGAAAGTGTCGTTCACCGGCGGAACCGTCATGGGACTTGGTGTTGCGGGTTTAGCGGTATTGGGTTTAGGCGGGTTGTTCATTGTATTCCTTTCATTGTTTGCAGGATTGGGTGTAAACCAGGTAAAAACGGCGATCGAAGTATTGACAGGTTTCTCGTTGGGGGCTGAGTCCATCGCATTGTTCTCGCGTGTGGGCGGCGGTATCTATACGAAGGCGGCCGACGTTGGAGCCGATCTGGTCGGAAAGGTGGAAGCGGGAATTCCCGAAGATGACGTTCGTAACCCCGCAACCATCGCCGATAACGTGGGCGATAACGTGGGCGATGTGGCTGGTATGGGTGCCGACCTTTTTGGTTCATACGTAGCAACGATTTTGGCAACAATGGTATTGGGACAGGAGATCAAGGTTAACGATGCTCTTGGCGGTATGTCTCCGATCCTGCTGCCGATGGTGATCTGCGGTTTGGGAATCGTCTTCTCTATCGTCGGAACCTTGTTCGTTCGAATAAAAGACGATACTTCGAGCGTACAAAGGGCATTCAACATAGGAAACTGGGCTTCCATGTTGTTGACGGTGGCCGCTGCTTACTTCGTTGTTATGTGGCTGCTGCCTGACGGGCCGATCACGTCGCGTATAACAACCTTCAATAAAACAGGCGTTTTTCTGGCGATCGTCGTGGGAACGGTCGTAGGAGCTATCATGAGTATCAGTACGGAATATTACACGGCCATGGGTAAAAAGCCGGTACTGTCTATCGTTCGGCAATCGTCAACCGGACATGCTACCAACATCATCGGCGGCCTGGCCGTGGGCATGAAATCAACCGTAATTCCGATTTTGACATTGGCCGGCGGCATCATGGCTTCGTATTATTTTGCCGGGTTGTATGGCGTCGCGATCGCCGCGGCGGGCATGATGTCGACGACTGCGATGCAGTTGGCGATTGATGCATTCGGCCCGATTGCCGATAACGCAGGCGGTATTGCCGAGATGAGTCAATTGCCTCCCGAAGTGCGTGAACGTACCGACAATTTAGACGCGGTCGGCAACACGACAGCCGCAACCGGCAAAGGTTTTGCTATCGCTTCGGCGGCCCTGACATCATTGGCATTGTTCGCCGCCTTTGTCGGAATTGCGGGTATTGACAGAATTGATATTTACAAAGCGAATGTACTGGCCGGCTTGTTCGTCGGCGGTATGATCCCGTTTATTTTCTCGGCTTTGTGTATCCAGGCAGTTGGTAAAGCCGCGATGGACATGGTGCAGGAAGTCAGACGCCAGTTCCGCGAAATTCCCGGCATCATGGACTATACGGCGCAGCCGGAATATGAGAAATGCGTGGCTATCTCGACCAAAGCATCCCTGCGCGAAATGATGATGCCGGGAGCGATTGCGTTGATCACGCCGGTGATCGTTGGCTTTACATTTGGCCCTGAAGTTTTAGGAGGTTTGTTGGCTGGTGTTACCGTTTCTGGCGTATTGATGGGAATTTTCCAGTCGAACGCCGGCGGTGCGTGGGATAATGCAAAGAAATCCTTCGAAAAAGGCGTGTTGATCAATGAGGAGATGATCTACAAGGGATCGGAATCTCACAAAGCATCGGTCACAGGCGACACCGTTGGCGATCCGTTCAAAGACACGTCAGGCCCGTCGATGAACATCCTTATCAAGCTGATGTCCATCGTGTCGTTGATCATCGCCCCTTATATTTACGGCATCGGTCAGTGAGGAAAGACCAGGCAGCTCAAGGAAAAGGCCGCAGATCTCGGGGCCTTTCTTGACTGGCTCCCCCAAAAAGCTTGACTCAACGTTTTTCTCGAGGCACACTGTCTTTACGTTCAAACTACCTAAAGATGCGCGATTCCATCGCACACTACAAGATCGTTTCGCAGATCGGCGCGGGCGGAATGGGGGCGGTTTATTTAGCTCAGGACACCAAGCTCGACAGGAAAGTCGCGCTGAAGGTTTTGCTCGACGAGGTATCCGCCGATGAGGAGCGCGTGCGGCGGTTTATCCAGGAAGCGAAGGCCGCGTCAGCGCTCAATCATCCGAACATTCTAACCGTTTACGAGACCGGCGAATTCGACAACTCGCGGTACATTGCGACGGAACTTGTAAAAGGCGAGACGCTGCGCGACCGATTGCCGCGCGTCGCGATGACATTGCGCGAGGTTCTGGACATCGCGCTGCAGGTCGCAACCGCGCTGAATGCGGCACACAGTGCCGGAATTGTTCACCGTGACATCAAACCGGAGAACGTCATGATCCGTGACGACGGGATCGTTAAGGTCCTCGATTTTGGTTTGGCAAAACTGGTAAAGATACCCCAAAGCTCGGTCGGCTCCAAAGACGGCCCGCTTAACCAGGTCAGCACAATGCCCGGGATGGTAATGGGAACCGTTCAGTATATGTCTCCGGAGCAAGCGAGGGGCAAGGAGACCGATGCACGATCCGATATCTGGAGCCTGGCTGTCGTGATGTATGAAATGCTATCGGGAACGACGCCATTTGCCGGTGAGACAGCAAACGACTCTATCGCAGCCATCCTGACGAAAAAGCCCCACTCGCTCGGCGAAGACATCCCGTCAGAATTACGGCGAATAGTGAAAAAGGCACTTCAGAAACAGGCAGACGAGAGATACCAGACCGTAAAGGATCTTCTTCTCGATGTCAAAAATCTCAAGCGTGAGCTTGAGCTTTCCGAAGAGCTTGAACGCTCGTACCTCCCCCAGTCGGTCGGCTCGTCGAATGTAAGCGCCGGACAAATGGGTGAAAACGCAACGGCGATCTACTCTGGCAGGATCTCGACGGAAACAAGCGCCGCTCCGCAGCAGATCTCGGGCGCCGAGATGCTGACTTCGTCGATCCGACAACATAAATTCGGTGCGGTGGCGATCTTCGCTGCAGCAGCGATCATCGTGGCCGGGTTCGGCTACGGGCTGTACAGGTTTATCGAAAAACCGCAAGTCGATCAGCTAAAAACAGCCGGCGCGATCAGAACACAGCGGCTTACAGGTGACGGCAAGACGCCCGACGCGGAGATATCGCCGGATGGAAAGTTCCTTGCTTATATTAAGCTTGAAGGCGGCGATCAGTCGCTTTGGATAAAGCAGATACAGACGAGCAGCACTGTTCCGATCGTCAAGCCGGGAGGCCTCCGCGCGTTTTACGGCATTACATTTTCACCGGACGGCGGCTTTGTTTACTTTAATGCCAGCACCCTGAGTGCTGAGGCTCCATCCGTTTACCGTGCACCGACTTTGGGCGGCACGCCGACAAAGGTTCTCACGAACGCGTACCTGGTGCAGTTCTCGCCTGACGGAAATCAAGTCAGCTTTCTTCGCAACGATCCGAGAGCGAATGAGACGGCAGTATTTATTGCTAGCGCCGACGGCTCCAATGAGCGCAAGATCGCTTCGAAAGCGGGGAAGGAATACTTTCAGGGATCGCCTGCGTGGTCACCCGACGGCAAATACATAGCTGTTGGCTACGGCAACAACTCACTCGCACCGAAAGCTTCGACGTCGATAAAACTGATCTCGGTCGGCGACCACTCTGAATCGGATCTGGGTTCATCCCGTTGGAGCGGCCCTGTTGATCCTGTCTGGCACCCAGGCGGAGATTCCCTGATCGTGATCGGCGCCGAGAATTCACTCGTCGGAGCGCAATTATGGGAGGTTTCATATCCTTCAGGCTCCGTTCGCCGGTTGACGAACAACCTGAATGGTTATTATTCGATCTCGGTCACGTCCGACGGCGGATCGATCGTGGCGGGTGAGCGCTACAGCAGGTCGGCAGTTTGGGTGTCGCCCGATTTGAAGCCGGAAAATGCAAAGCAGATCATGCCCGCTACGGGAGATACCTGGGGAATCTCGTGGACGCCTGATAATCGCATTGTCTTCGCCTCGGACCAGACCGGTGATAACGAGATCTGGATCATGAACGCCGACGGAAGCAATGCAAAGCCCTTGACCAACGACCGCGTCTTTAAGGCTATCCCCGTCGTTTCCCCGGACGGACGCTATATAGTGTACATATCGGCCAACAATGGCCGCCAGATGGAGCGCATCGATATCGACGGCGGGAACCGCATGAAAAGCATCTACCCTGATAATCCCGATGTCTCAGTCGATGGAAAATGGGTGATCTATGACGCCCTGGCCGACGGCATTTTGAGGATCTTCAGGGTACCCATTAGCGGGGGCGAACCAGAGGTGTTGACGGACCATCCGGGGATCGAACCTCGCTACTCGCATGACGGAACTCGGATCGCATGCTTTGTAATGGACGAAAAGACTCAGGGTTTTACAAAGCTCGCAATATTCGGGGCTGACGGCGGGNNCTCAAGGTTTTTGACCTGCCGCCGAACACCGAAACTCATCGCGGGCCCGTCTGGACACCTGACAGCCTGGGGATAACGATGATAGTTGCACAGGGCGAGAATCTCAACCTTTGGCTCCAACCGGTGGACGGAGGCGCTCCGAAGCAGATCTCGACCTTTGATAGTCCGGTTCTTTACCGGCGTCAGTACTCCCGCGATGGAAAGCGCGTCGCCATCGTCCGTGGCGAGGGAATCGGCAACGCGATCATGATAACCGGCTTTAGATAATAGCCCTGTATGAAATGCGGGCGCTTCACGTTTTCATCAGCTCAATAAAACGCTCAAACAGATACTCTGAATCGTGCGGCCCCGGAGCGGATTCGGGGTGATATTGGACAGAAAATATCGGCAGCGATTTGTGCCGCAAACCGGCGACGGTTTTGTCGTTGAGGTTTACGTGGGTGATTTCCACGTCGGCAGGCAGGCTTTCCTCGGCGACGGCGAAGCCGTGGTTGTGGGCGGTGATTTCGATTCGGCCGGTGGTCAGGTCTTTGATTGGCTGGTTGCCGCCGCGGTGGCCGAATTTTAATTTATACGTTTTGCCGCCGAAAGCTTCGCCGAGCAACTGATGGCCTAGGCAGATGCCGAAGATCGGCACTCGAGTTTCAGTGAGTTTCTCGATCTCTTCGACAACCCTTGTCATCGAGGCCGGGTCGCCCGGGCCGTTGGAGAGGAAGATGCCGTCCGGCTGCAGGGCTATTGCGTCCTCGGCTGAGGTGTCCGCCGGGACGACGGTGATGCGGCAGCCGAATTTGGAGAATTCGCGAAGGCTGTTCGTCTTAACGCCGAAATCGAAGGCGACGACGTGGTATCTCGGTTCAGACACACCCGTCGCAGACACACTCTCTACCGGTCGTGTTTCCGCCTTGTACTCGAACTTCGGTTCAGACACACTCCCTACAGGTGTTTCCGCCTTGTACTCGAACGATTCTTCGACCGTCACAGCAGAGGCCAGCTCGCGGTTGTTCATTGGCGGCGATTCCAGAACTTTAGCCAGAAGGCTTTCGGTGTCGAGATCGACGGTTGAGATCGCCGCTCTCATGGCTCCCTTGTCGCGGATATGTCGGACCAGAGCACGAGTATCGATATGTTCTAGGCCGACGATGTTGTTTCGCACAAGATAAGAATCAAGCGTCTCGGTCGCACGCCAATTAGACGCAATTCGGCTCGCTTCCCGTACGACAAATCCCTCAACCCACGGCCGCCGCGATTCGACGTCCTCTTCGTTGACGCCGTAATTGCCGATCAGCGGATATGTCATGCAAACGATCTGCCCGGCATAACTGGGGTCTGTCAGGATCTCCTGGTAACCGCTCATCGACGTGTTGAATACCATCTCGCCGAACGTCTCCCCATCAGCGCCAAAAGACGCACCATGAAAGGTGCGCCCGTCTTCGAGTACCAAAATCGCTTTCTTCGGTAAATTCATCTGAGTAGATTTTAACGCAAAGTCGCAAAGTCGCTAAGCGGCAAAGGAGGAAGCGAAAAATATTCTCGTAAGGACATAACTGAATAGACAGTATCGATTTTTGTTTGCACTCTTGTTGAAAATCTTTCTTTGCGTCTCCGCGACTTGGCGTCTTTGCGTTAAAAGATCCTACTGATCCTCGTCCTCGGCGCGAAGGTCTTCGATCTTTGGCTTTTCCGGCAGATCGTATTCGCCGTGCTCTAGAAACCCTACGTTCGACGGTTTCCAATATCTAAAGAAAGCCTTGCCGTAAATATATTTTTCAGGAACCAGTCCCCAAACCCGTGAATCCGACGAATTATCGCGGTTGTCGCCCATCACAAAATAATAGTGCTGGTCCACAGCTTTTATGACGTTGTCACGCAAGTTCTGATTATGGATGGTATCCAGATACGGTTCGTTCAGCTCTTTGCCGTCAATATAAACCTTGCCGTTTCGCACCTCGACGGTTTCGCCCGGAAGTCCGATGATCCGTTTGACGTAGCTTTTGTCCGGGTCACTCGGATACCAAAAAACGACAATGTCGCCGCGGTCGAGGTGGCCCCAGCTTATGCTCTTGAATTTGTAGTAGACGAGCTTGTTGACAAGCAGCCGCTCACCGTCATGAAGCTGCGGCAGCATCGATGTGCCTTCGACGACCACCGGCTGAACGGCAAACACGCCGAACAGAATAAAAACGACAATTATCAGGAAGACATCACGAAGGAGCCGCAGACTCTCCGTCCACAAGCCCTGCCTGGATTCGCGGCCAAGCCGTACGACTTCGACATCCGGATCGTCCTCGGCTGCAACCATTCCAAAGTCGATTTGGTTTTTCTTTCGAAAATCGAACATAATCAACAAAACTATTTGATGCCGCAGGCTTACCGCGCGGCTGGCACAAACCTCGCCAACATAGAAATTAACTTTACGGGCAGGGTTTTGTCAAAGGAATTTAAACGCAGAGACGAGGGATACAGAAAGGAAGAAAATTTATCCACAGACAAACAGATGGACACCGACGAATAAACGATTAGCTTATTTGCTTTACTATCTGTGTTTATCCTTGCTTTATCTGTGTTCATCTGTGGTAAAACTCCCCCCTGTGATAACGAAATATATGAATACAAAAATCCGCTCGCTATTCCCGGCGGCGAACAAGTACACATACCTCAACAGCGCCGCGGTTTCGCCTATCCCGACGACCGCGATCGAAGCTGTCAACGTCCAACTGAACGACGTGGCCGAAAACGGCTCGAACAATTACAACGACTGGATCGCCACAAAAAACCGCGCGCGCGCCCTCGTTGCCGGGATGCTAGGTGTGCGGTCCGAACAGATCGCATTCATGCGAAACACATCCGATGGGTTTGCGTCTGTCGCCAATGGGCTCAGTTGGCAGAATGGCGACAACATCGTCAGCTTCGAACGCGAGTTCCCGGCGAACTTCTACCCATGGCGGATGGTTCGTGACCGTTTCGGCGTCGAATTGCGACTTTGCGGGGAAACGAACGGACGTGTCGATATCGACGAAATGATCTCGATGATCGACGCGAAAACCAAGCTTGTCGCTATAAGCGCCGTTCAATACGCTTCCGGTTTTAAGGCCGATCTGGAACGCATCGGCCGCGCGGCGAGGGATGTTGACGCGTTGTTCGCGGTCGATATAATTCAGGGCCTTGGTGCGATGGGCTTTGACCTACCCGCGCAGTATGTTGATATTGCGTCCGGGGCAAGCCACAAATGGCTCTGCGCGCCCGAAGGCTGCGGCATTTTGTATATGTCGGACCGGGCAAGAGATCGTGTTGAGCCGACGTTTGTCGGATGGATCAGCGTCGAGACGCCCTGGGACTTCGTTGACCGCGACCAGCCTTTTAAGCCCAACGCTTTAGCTATGGAAAGCGGCACAGGTGCGTCCGCCCTTTTTTACGGTCTGGAACAAAGCCTGAAACTGCTGCACGAAACTGGCTTGGCGAAGATCGACGCTTATTTGGAGGATTTGACGGACGAACTATGCCACCGTGTAGCAGAGAAGAACTATGACATCGTCAGCTCCCGCGAGAAAGGCGAAAAGTCGGCGATCGTCTGCATAAAGCATCGCGGCGGTATCGACTGTAGCCAGATCGCGGAACAGCTACAAAACGAGGGAGTAATCGTCAGCCCACGCAACGACCGGCTGCGCATCGCACCGCATTTTTATAATAATCTGGAAGATATCGAGCGGCTTGTAAATGCCTTACCTTAACGATGATTGCCAATTTACATCGAAGCTACAGATCGCCAAGCCACAACAGATGTTTTCGCATCGGGGTTCCCTCAAGTGCTTTATAGAAATTAGCATCGGCAGTAACAAAGGCGCATGACAGAATCACCGCTAAAGTCAGGTAGGTCCAATCATAAACAGTTTGCCCCGACAACTCAGCTCCGATATAGGCGGCGGTGAGCAAATCTTTATGCGATTGAAGATTAATTTCGTGCTTTGTGAATTCGGCGACTATCTTTCGGCCCTCAACGGACGTAATTTCGCCACGGCGAACCTTCTTCCAAATGATGCTGCCGAATTCTGGCACAATCAATTCGGGTGCAAAAAGCTCAAACGATCCCTCGAGAAGCTTCTCTGCAATATCGTTTAAGTGTTCGCCGATATACCATTTGACCGCCACGCTTGCATCGACAACGATAATCACCTCGCACGATCCTCTCTAAGAAGTTCGGCGCTGTCCGTGTGATTTCGGTTTTTTAGCGATGCTTTGATTCGGCGGGCAGCCTCCAATGTCGAAAGCCGCTTGGGCAGTTCCGCGGCTTCATTCAGGATAACCTGCATTTCTGACTGCAGCGATCTGTGGTTGCCGGTTGCCCGTTTCTTCAATCGATCAAGAATATTTGTGTCGATATCCCTTACAAGTACGTTGGGCATAGATAATCCTCCAATGCTTTCATAATGATAGCACAGCCGATGAAAGATTGCGATAGCGGAAGAGGACTTCAGCGAAACGGCGCGCCAGATCGACAGTCAGTCACCGTCTCATTCGCTCAAGCCGTCCAGATTCAAGCGAGTGAGCCCACCTGCGTCGGAATAAGCAGTCCGGGTCGCGCGTTTTTGCTCGCGAAAGCGGAAGAAAACGAAGCCCGTAATTATTCCAAGGAAAATGGAAAGGCCAAGACCGCTGGCGATCCAGAGCACGGTGGAGATAAAGATGTCGCGCGTCGTGTTTACAAAATACCTCTCTAACTTTTTAAGCAGATACGGGTCTTCGCCGAGCCACTGGACCGTCTTTTGGTATTTGACCTCGTCCAAAAGCGAGTTTGCGGCCGTCTCGTTCGTAGCGTCGAAAACAAACGTGTTGTTGTTTCCGATACGGCGGTAAACGACAGAGGGCGTTTGCGGCGTGCCTGCAAGATGCTGCTGAAATTTCGCGTCGGCGTCGCTTGAACTTTGCGGACTAGTAAATTCGACGATAAGCAGCTTGCCCACCGGATACACGGCCGTTACGGCTTCGGTCCCGGCCGAAAAATCGATCAGATCGAGCACCGGCTGGCTGCCAAGCGCGTTTTTCAGGTCTTGCGGGTTATTGGCAAAAGTTGCCCCATTCCTGGTGTTTTCCCAATCGGGAAGGTGTTTGATCAAAACCGGAATGCCCTCATCGGAAACTTCCTGACTTTTCGCTTTCGGCTCGGTTTGAGGTTGGGCCGCTGCGGCAATCATACCCAAAAGGAACACGCCGATCAGGAGCACGGAAATAAATGCCTTTTTTCGAACCATCTCAATCATTCGAGATCACCGGAATACCGTGTGCGGAAGTTGGAATTAAGATAGTAGCATTATGGAAATAGAACGACAATAGTGACATGTTTTCGTACACACCAAATCGTATACTGAAAAGCGCGGGTGATACACGCTTTGGTTTGAATCTACGCTTGGATGTCCGGCGAATATGAAAGTATGCCTGTAAAAACGCAACTAATTACTTCGAATTTCGTTATTAATTTCAATCAAACTCGGTTTGGCACACCAATTGATTAAGCATACGACGGGGGAACAACCGAATGACAACCGAAACATTAGATTTTCCTGTTTTTCAGGGCGGACCGAGTAGCGAGGCTGCGACGAGTGCCTCGATCACCCAAGGATTTCTTACCGGCATTCCAAAGGCCAGGGACTTTGATCTGACGCAGGCGGCGGCGAAGGGCGATATGGCCGCCTTTGAAGAGATCTACCAGCGGCACCACCGGCGTGTTTACTCGATCTGTCTGCGTATGCTGCAAAACGCCTTTGAGGCCGAAGACCTGACACAGGATGTTTTCATCCAGCTTTACCGCAAGGTTGGCAGCTTTCGCGGCGACTCGGCCTTTACGACATGGCTGCATCGCTTGACGGTCAACCAGGTCCTGATGCACTTCCGCAAAAGAAACGTAAAGTTCGAAAAAACGACCGAGGAAGGCGAAACGCCGGAACAGATCGTTGCCGGAACGGACAATCCGTTCAAGATGCAGATCGTCGATAAAATGGCGTTGGAAAATGCGATCGAACAGCTTCCGGCCGGCTACAAGAACGTCTTTGTCCTGCACGACGTCGAAGGCTTCGAGCATGAAGAAGTGGCCAGAATTCTCGGCTGCTCGGTCGGAACATCGAAATCGCAGCTTCACAAGGCGAGACTAAAACTGCGAAAACTTTTGAAGAAGAAAGCAAACCCGCGTCTCATTGGACTAAACGCTTAATATATTTGAAATAATAGGTAACTAAGGCTTCTCGACCACGGGAAGCCTTTTTTCAATTAAGTATTGAAAACTCGTGGAATTATAAGTACGGGTTATAGGGACAGGGTGATCGCCCCAGTAATTCCGTTATAGAACAACGTACTGCTCGCGCCAGTGTCAATCAAGGCCAGACCGTCAGCCGCAGCAGGAACCGCCTGGCCTACCTGGGTCAGTTGGTCAGCAAACACTTGTGCTAAGCCGATGTTCACTTGAACGACAGGGCCGCGTTCCATCATGACAAAGCTGGGCGGGATCTGAATATCCGTGCCATCGGGGGCCTTGCCCGTTCCATTAAGCTGGAGATGTAGGATGGGCATTGATTATCCCCAACGTAAGCGCCGGGATGGAAACCTCCTCAGAATTCATTTTAACCTGGCGAACCAAAAAGGGTTTCAGTCCACACGTCCTCGCTCCAATGCTAAGTGCCTCGTTGAGATTTTCAAAAAAACCCAGAACATCGTGCCCGGTTACTACGACAAATTTATTCGGATATTTATTTACCCATTCGTCTAACTTCTCTTCGAAATAGGCGCGTTCCGTTTCAAGCATAAGTATCTCCTCCGGCATCATATACTAAATATGAATAATCAATACCACATTTTAGATTAGCAATTCAATGCTCTCGTTGGCTAGGAAAAGATATATAACGTTACAGCAACAGACGTAATTTACCTTAAAGATTCCAATCGGAGCTAATTGAAATCGATCTTCGTTGTAGCTCAGCAACAAATTTATCGGGATCGATCGCCTTTTCCTGCGGTGTAGCCCCTCGTTCAAGCACATCGCCTCGGGCCATCATCTGGGCAATGATCGAGGCGGGAAATGCAGTCGTCCGCATCATTGCCGAGAGGCCGGTCCTTTCGTCCTGTTTATCGACAATGTCGTAACGGAGGCGGTCGGGGCCGGTCTGAGGCACACTCCCTACCGGTCGTGTTTCCGCCTTCAAGCCCCTGCCAACAAAGTCGAGCCGAACCAGAACATAATCAGGGCCGTCGGCGGGAAGATGTTTTTGGAGCAGTTCGCCGAACAGTTTCCGTGGCTTTACCTTTACAAAATCGGCGACGATATCATCGCTTGAGCACAGCCCGAGGTCGATCATCGTCTTGAATTTATCGCAGTGCCCGGCGTAGCGGATGGTTTTATAGTCGAGTTCTTTTATTTTGCCGAGGAACGTTTCGGGCAGAGTCGACGTACCGCCTGAAGTTTGAAAGGCTTCGAGAGGCGGAAAACCGGCGAACGAAAGTTCCTCGATCTCTGTCATCGACTCGACCTCCGTGATCTTGCCGTTTCGTATAACGCGTGCCGTCTCGATATATTCGTTGATCAAACCTTCGACCGAGAACACCAATTGATAATTCAGCGGCGGCTGCGGGTCCTGCGGCAGGCCGCCGACACGAATGTGAATTTCTTCGATCTCGTTAAACTTCGCCGCTCCGTGCATTGCAAGGATCGATACCATCCCCGGCGCCAGCCCGCAATCGGGAATTATATTGACGCCGGCTGCTTTTGCTTCATCATCTAGTGCGAGCTGTTCATCGACGACGTAATTATTGCCGCCCAGATCACAGAAATTCGTGCCAGTTTCGATCGCCGCCCGCGACAGCGACTCGTTATACCAATAGTTGACGCAAGAGATCGCCGAGTCGTGCCCGCT
>DLHV01000214.1:17604-17775 GCA_002483395.1 Chloracidobacterium sp. UBA7659
TCGGCGACACTTTCGGCCTTTTTAAGATCGAAATCCGCGACCGTGACACCCGTAACGCCTGGCGAATTGTGAACAAGATCATAAGCGGCGCCATGCCCCATGCGGCCGGCACCAAGGACTAGAATTTTCATTGTTGAATTTGGGAAATAGTCTTGAGTCGTGAGTCTTGAG
>DLHV01000160.1:0-10874 GCA_002483395.1 Chloracidobacterium sp. UBA7659
GGTCGTCGTGGATTCGCCGATGGCGGCCCAGGCGACGCAGGTTTATAACCGCTGGCATGAAGAACACGATCGGGAATACACGAGCATTCTGATGCAAAAGCGGCACCCGCTTCGAACCCGTTCAATGACCACTGCCTCGACCCGTGAGGAATCGAAAAGGCTCAACGACGCGAAGGGAGCGCGGATCATTATCAGCGCTTAGGGTATGATGACGGGCGGCCGCCTTTTGCATCACGCGATGCGGATTCTGCCAAATGAAAATGCGACGGTCGTCTTTGTCGGCTACCAGGCGGCGGGAACGACGGGGCGGAGAGTGCAGGATGGCGAGCAGGAAGTGCGGATAATGAAGAACTGGATACCGGTCCGATGTCATGTCGAGAAGGTCGAAGGCTTTTCAGCCCACGCCGATTGGAAGGCCGTTATTAGATGGCTGGAAGGGCTGCAATCGACGCCGAAAAAGGTCTTTACAACACACGGCGAACCCGATGCGGCTGCTGCAATGGCCCAACACATCCGCGACCGGTTCGGATGGAATGTCGAGGTGCCGCAATACGAGGAATCGGTTGAGCTTTAGCTTTTCCAACAATTCGTATCGCCGAATTTGGCGCCGCAGCAAGATCTAAATTATGCGAAGGAAATGTTCAAAATGAAAATCTGTCTTAAGTTGTTTTTGGTATTGCCGATCACAAGTGCTGCATTTGGACAAACCCAGCCGGTCACGAGCATCGAAGACTTCGACGGCATGGCGGGCTGTTGGGAACGGAGCGACAGGGCAAAGTCGCTATTCGTCTCGGAGCAATGGATGAAGCCGGCGGGGACGTCGATCCTCGGTATGGGCAGGACGGTAAAGAACGGAAAGACTGTCGATTTCGAATTTATGCGGATAGAGCAAAGACCGGATGGATCTTTTTTGTCGCGAAACCGGCGGCGAACAAAGATGAGACTTCATTCAAATTAATAAAATCAACCAAGAACGAAGTTGTTTTTGAGAACCCGGCACATGACTTTCCACAGCGGGTGATCTACAAGTTTGAAGGAACAAAGTTGACCGGGCGTATCGAGGGGAACAACAACGGCAAGTTCCTCGCGATCGATTTTCCGATGAATAGGGTTAAATGCGGTTAGATTGGCTTCGGGCTATGCCCATCTATTTGCGGAAAAGCTGCGCTTTTCAGTTGTCGTGGCCCAATATGATCGCGGCTACGCCGCTGCACGGAGGCATAGCCTCAAAGAGAGTTGAACAACTGTCCCGGTGAAGCCGAGCTTCACCGCAAATAGAGCGGCACAGCCGCAAATTAGCTTTACCCCTCATTCCACCACCTTGACTGCTCATCCGTGATCGATTGGCTTATTTTTGATCCTTAATCACGCGTGTTAAAATTGAGCCTTAGGTAATGTAGAATTTGAATGCCTTTTGAGCCCACTGAAGAACAAAAAGTAATACTAAGATACGACGGCGCTAACCATGCTCGGATACTTGCTGGTCCGGGGACGGGTAAGAGCACGACATTAGTTGTTCTCCTGACGGAACTAGTCAAAAAGAATGACAAAATATCAGTTCGGATGCTTACGTTTACCCGCGCTACCACGGCCGAACTCGCACAAAAATTCAGTGACCATGGACTTGAAATTCCGTTGCCAAGCACAATTCATTCCTTCGCGATCTCGATATTGTTAAGAAATCCCGGAACGGGTGGTTTCCCTGAACCACTCAGAATTGCTGACGATTGGGAGTACAAGAATATAGTCGCGCCGATGCTTGCGGATCGCATTGATGTAACCGAGACTTTTCTCAAAAAACTCGTTCAAGAGCTTGCCTCAAATTGGCAGTCGCTCGAAGAACATCCTAACCCTGAGGTCGACGATGCAATACGCGCAAAGTTCTTGGGAGCATGGTACGAGCATAGGGAAATATTTGGTTACACACTTCTCGCAGAGTTGCCGTACGCTCTTCGCAATGCTCTCAATGAACATGATGGCTTGAAAGGATGTAATTTCGACCTGCTTCTCGTCGATGAGTATCAAGATTTGAATGCATGTGATCTCGAGGCCGTAAGACTACTGGGTGAAAAGCACAATTGCAAGATTGTCGGAACCGGAGACGACGACCAGTCAATTTACTCCTTTCGAAATGCTGCACCGGAAGGTATACGAAGATTCTTGGATGATTATGTTGGCGCAATTGAATTTGATCTTTCTATATCCTTGCGGTGTAGTCGAAGGATCATTAGTTGGGCAAATCACTTGATTCTCGGCGATCCAGATAGGCCGGTAGGCCGCGGTGTTTTGACTCCCCGCAAGGGATCGGCTGAAGGCGAGACTGCTCTTTTAAGCTTCGCCGATGGAACGGCTGAGGCTTGTGGAAAATCTTCATATACAAAGCTTTGATCCGGGATTCATCAAAGCGATGCTGGCCGAACAGGATAACCGCGTCTTGGTTGAACTGCTTAGGCTTGCTATTGACAACAACGATTCTTTGGCATGGGCCAGTTTGCTTAAAATACACGATGGAGTTGGAGATACGTTCTTTAAGTACTTATATGAGTACGCTCAGCGTATGCGCACGACCTTTGCTTCGGCTCTGTTGACACTTCACCGTGATAATTTTCCTGAAGGGCCAAGGTCTTCAGCTTCAGCTTCCAAACGCATTACCGCAATACTGGAATGGCTTGGAGATGTCGCTTTACCTCAGGATTCCCAAGACGAGAACTGGGGGCAATGGATTGTTGACTTTGTTCAAGCAGATGCCTTTGTGCCGAACCCGTCTGCGGATTTTCAGAAGTTGCTGCAAGACCTCGATACAGAAGATAATAAGGACAAAAGTTTGCACTCCTTCATCGCTCAGATTGAACCTCGCGGCAAAGATTTAGCCCAAGCAAGGAGTGACGGGGTGCGAATCATGACTATGGGTGGATCGAAAGGATTAACCGTAAGAGCGACAATACTTGTCGGAGTTGATGATGGTCTGATTCCGCGACCCAATTCAAATCTCGCGGAGGAACGCAGAGTTCTTTATGTTGCTATGACGCGGTCGACTGAGTATCTCTACTGTACGTGGGCCAACAAAAGATACGGTCCCCAAGCACGAGCAGGAAGCGGTGCCCAGCAGGCAAGACAGTTTTGTCATTTCCTGCGAGGTGGCCCAATTGACTCCCAGAACGGACAACATTTCATCGCCCAGCGATTTGCGGATTAGCTCTTTCCACGAAGGACTATTCGTACCTGAGGCACTCGATCGGGTCGAGGCGCGAGGCTTTTCGGGCGGGGAGGACGCCGAAGATCAGGCCGACGCCGACGGAGACGGCAAGCGAAACTCCAATCATCCAAAATTCGACGGTCGCGGGCAACGACGGAACAAGAAGCATGACCAGGTTGCTGATGCCGACGGCCACGACTACACCGATGATCCCACCGATGGCGGTCAGCGTCATCGCCTCGAGCAGGAACTGGAACACGATCGCCCCGCGAGTGGCCCCGATGGCCTTGCGGATGCCGATCTCCTTCGTGCGTTCGGTGACGGACACAAGCATGATGTTCATTACGCCGATGCCGCCTACCAGCAGTCCGAGCATCGAGATCGCGATTGCCGCAATCCCTACCCCGCCGATAATTCCGTCAAACTGCGCAATAAAAGCGTCGGCAGTTTTAACGTCGAAGTCGTTCGGCTGGCCGTATTTCACCTCGCGGCGCTGGCGCAGTATTCCCTCGATCTCGGAAACCGCATCGCTTAGCTTGCCGTTCTTACCCTGAACGATCATGAGCAAAAAATCGCGAAGCGGCGCGACCTTGCGTGACGTTCGATAGGGCATAAAGGCCTTGCGGTCCTCTTCGTTCTCGCCGAAGAAGCCGGACTTGCGTTTCTCGACTACGCCGACGATCTCCCACGTATCGCCGTTCATCCGGATGACCTTGCCGACCGGCGACTCGTCAGGATTGGGAAAGAGCGCCTCGCGGGCATCGACCCCAATGACTAGGACCTTGCGGCGCTGCAGGTTGTCGGCTTCCGTCAGCCAGCGGCCTTCGCGAATAGAGAGGTTGACTATCCGGTCATAGTTGGTCGAGACACCGTCAACGTTGGCCCACCGGTAGTTTCGGCCCTCGTATTTCATATTGTCATCGAAACTAGGCCCGAAATTGCCGATACCGGGATTTATGATCGCAATATCGTCGAGCATTGTCGATTGGCTCATTACCGCGTCGGCGTCACTGTCCGTGAGCGGTTTGCGGTTGCGCTCGTCGCGGTTTTGCGCCCCGCCTCCCATTGAAAGGTGAAAGACGTAGATGTTGTTGGTTCCGAACTCTTCCACGATCGAAACGATGCTCTGACGCATGCCAGTCAGGATGGAGGCGACCACGACAGCCGTTATGATGCCGACCACAATTCCCAGGATCGTCAACCCCGAGCGAAACTTGTGGCCCCTGATGCTGTCGAGCGCCATTTTCATGACCTCGATGGGTAATGATGCTGAGACTCTCATAATGGAACGCGGACGCCTCGTCCGCATCGCCGCTCGGGGCGGCAGTAAATCTTTCGTGCTTCGCACTCATTGCGGACGAGGGCGTCCGCGTTCCGCCTTACGTCTGTTGCAAAGCAACAATGGGATCGAGCCGTGCCGCCTTCCATGCCGGGTATAGGCCGGCGACAATGCCGATAATACTGGAGACTGCGATCGAGATCAGGGNNCGATCGTCATAGTGATTCCCAGCGCCATGCCGACAAGTTGTGTCGCACCGATCGCCAGAAGCAGCCCCAAAAAGCCCCCAACCACACACAGTGACGCCGACTCGATCAGGAACTGCAACAGTATTTGTTTCCGCGTTGCCCCGAGTGCCTTTCGCAGGCCGACCTCGAACGTTCGCTCCGTAACCGAGACCAGCATGATATTCATCACGACGATACCGCCGACGACGAGAATGATCGCCGTAATGGGAAGCACGACGACCGCGATCGAGCCGGTGATCTGGTCCATCGTCGTATTAAATTCATCTACGTTTACCACACCAAATGTATCTTCTTCGCTGCCGATAAGCTTGCGTCGGTTCCTCAACAACTGACGTGCTTCTTCTATTGCGGGCTTAAAATTCCCGGAACTAGCTGTCTTGCCGTGAAGCTGTATTCCGCCCGTGCGGGTAAATATCTGGCCGGCAAGCGCGAGCGGAATATAAATATGCCGGTCCTGCGAATCGCCAAAAAAGGAGCCGCGCTTTTGCTCGACGCCGATTATCCTTAACGGCACGCCTCTGACCTTTATTTCCTGTCCCACCGCGGAACCGCTCGGAAAGAACTTTTCCTTTACGTCATGACCGATGATGCAGACGTAAGTTATTCGTGACGACTCGTCATNNCATCCGCCATAAAGCGGCCGTCGGCCATCGTTTTGTCCTCGATGTCGGCCATGTTCGCCGTAACTCCCATTACGCGTACCGAGGGCATCTCAATGCCGTTTTGGTTGATGTCGGTGCCGGAGTTGATCTGTGCGCCGACCTCGGAGCAAAGCTCGCAGTTGTCCCGTACGTATTCGTACTCTTCCCATTTAATGTCCTTGTTTCGACGGTTCCTGCGTTCGAACTCCTCGTCGGACATCCGGCCCATAGAGGCCATCCGGTTCATCATAAAGTGGTTAGAGCCGAGCACCTTTGCGGCGGTTTCGACAACGTATGTCTTCAGACCACTGATCGACGCCGCGACCACGATCACTGCCGCAACGCCGATAATGATGCCGATAAGGGTCAAAAGCGCGCGGAGCTTGTGTTCGAGGATCGACTTGACGGCGATCCAGAAGGCGTCTGAATAGAATGAGTAAAGCTGTCTCATAAAAGCCTGTTTACGGGCAGAAACGCGAGTGTGAACGAGCGTGCCGTTTTTCGCCGGCCTAAGAAGCACGCTTCCTAACGATCGCGTTTACGCCCGTATTCTTCTATCATTGGCCGCCTGAGAGCGGAACTCAAAACGCGGGACAAAACTACAAACGTAAAGTCTTGTAAAAATGTTCACAAAACGCCGCAAAAAAATAAAAAAACGACGGCCGAGTTGACCGTCGTCCAGTACTATGAATGTTTTGCCGTGAAGTTAAGGGTTAGCGACAAAGTTCAAGTCCGTGGCATTATCCTGGAGTGAAATAACCTGTGGAGAAAATGTGTACTGTTTAGAACGGACGGAAATTACGACGGTCTGCCCGCTGGTAATTCCGTTGAACTCGAAATATCCAAAATTTCCCGTTCGGGCGGAATGGACCGTGCCGTCCGATGTGACCAGCCTGACCTCCGCGTTGCGCAATCCTCGACCACTTGCGGTTGAAACTCTACCGCTGACCGAAACCTCTGCCGCCGTTGGGCCGGGATAGACCGGAACCGGGTTGGACGCGAATGTGCCCGATGCGGCCGCTGCTGTATTTTGCAGAAAACTGCCGGCTCCTAATGCCAGCCCCGGCGTGACCGATGAAAAGCTTAATGCCAGATTGCGCTGGGTTGTTGCGGTGAATAGGAGAAAGTTCGAAGTAAAGGTCACATTGTGGTCGGGCGTGGTGGCCGACAGGGTTGCCGAATTGCCGCCTGTCGTACCGACAATTGCGGGAGTGTTTGACGCGGGTGAAAAAACCGCAGTCAACAGATTGGTGCGTGAACCGCCGCCGGTGCCGATCGGGGCCGGCGTATCTCTGACGATCTGGATCGTTACGGACTGATTTAGCGGTTGGTTGACATTCCCGCCGCCGATAGAACCGCTCTGTGTGGTCGTCGTCGTTACAAACATATGGGCAGTTTGAATTCCCTGCAACGAAACGGGCAGCCCGGTAATGTTTTGATATAGAAAAAAGACAGGCGAGCCGCCGGGTATCGCACTAAAGTCGCCGCTGGTCGTATTGTTGGTAAATACAAAATCATTGGTGCCATTTGCCTCAAAAAACTGGGCAAACGTAACCGTTTGAGCGTTGGCGGTCAAGAGCGTCGAAAACAGTAACAGGCCGAATATCGCACACGAACGAAAGATGGTTGCAAACTTTGATTTTAATGCAGAACTTTTCATAAGTCAGTATCCTTAAATAGTGAATTGACTAGCTAAAGGTTTGGGGGTTACGAATTTACGATGGGTTGAAGTATGGAAGCTTCTGGGACAATACTAGTAAAAAAACTTCGGTTTGTCCACCGCTATTTGTACTGATCGGCAAAAATAATCAAAAGTTTAGGGCCGATCGACAATTTTTATCTATTCATGGCCTCTTTGGATGCTTAAATAAGCGGCTTTCGGCCGGTTTTCAAGCATTGGACACCGTGTTATACTTTCATTTTCCTTTTTATTCCTGTTGATCGAGTCAGATTGAATGCGACAGCAGGCCGCTAAACTATTGGAAATATTATTAATGGAGACACACTCTTGAGCGTCTTAGTCGATAAAAATACACGCCTGATCGTTCAGGGCATCACCGGTAAGGAAGGCACTTTCCACATGCTGCAAATGCGTGATTACGGCACTAATGTCGTCGGTGGAGTAACGCCCGGAAAGGGCGGCACTACGCACGAAGGGGTGGCCGTCTTTAATACGGTCGCCGATGCGGTACGGGAGACGGGAGCGAATGCATCCGTTATCTATGTACCGCCAGCGTTTGCCGCGGATGCCATTATGGAAGCGGGCGACGCGGGGATACCGGTCGTAGTTTGTATTACCGAGGGCATTCCGGTTGCCGATATGGTCAAGACGAAGGAGTTTCTTACAGGCAGAAACGCGAGTGTGAACGAGCGTGCACAAAATCCGACACGCTTGATCGGCCCGAACTGCCCCGGCATTATCTCTCCGGGCAAATGCAAGATCGGCATCATGCCGGGACATATTCATAAAGAGGGAAGGATCGGCGTCGTGTCGCGTTCGGGAACTTTGACGTACGAGGCTGTTGGGCAATTGACCGCTCTCGGCCTTGGACAATCGACCGCGATCGGGATCGGCGGCGATCCGATAATCGGCACGACGCATACAGATGCTCTACGATTGTTTCAGGCCGACGACGAAACCGACGCTATAGTAATGATCGGCGAGATCGGCGGTACGGCTGAAGAAGACGCCGCGGAATATGCAAAAGACAATGTGACCAAGCCGATAGTTGCGTTCATCGCCGGCCAAACCGCACCGCCCGGCCGCCGTATGGGCCACGCCGGTGCGATCATTTCCGGCGGCAAAGGAACTGCGGCGGAGAAAATGAAGGCGCTGACGGAAGCGGGAATTCGGGTTGTTCAGTCGCCGGCGGACATCGGGCAGGCGATAGTCGATCTTTTGGGATCGAAAGCGACTGCGTAAGAAGCGGTAAGAGTTACGCCTTCAGGCGTGAAGGTTGGTGGGAAAGAGTCTCCCTGTAAGTCTAAGGGCTTCGTAACCTGCGGTGAATCACGCGTAAACGCGTAACTCTTACGGGAGGAAAATTATGGCGGAGGAATACGAAACGATCTTGCACAGGTGGTTCGAGGAGGTTTGGAACCGCAAGAATGCTGGAGCTATTCGCGAAATGTTTACGGAAGATACGGTGGTTCACGGCCTTTCTGGGCCGGGCGGGCCGCCGGTTCGGGGCTTTGCCGATTTCGAGAAATTTCATGGCGATTTTATTACCGCGTTTCCGGACTTGCATGTTGACGTCGACGATGTGATCAGTGAAGGCAACAAGATCGCCGGTCGTTTTACCGTGACCGGAACGCAGAAAGGCGACCTGCCGGAACTGCAGGCGACGGGTAAGAAAGTCCTGTTTACCGGTTCGGGCATTTGCACGACCAAGGACGGCAGGTTCGTCGAGGTCTGGAATGAGATCGACTTTCCGAAAATGCAGTACGATCTGGCTCCCAACACGCCGGACATCGAATGAAATTCTCGCATTCGTTCAATGTTGACGCTGAAGACATAGACGAGCAGGGCCATGTCAATAATGTTGCTTTTGTTCGATGGGTGCAGGAGGTGGCGGTCGCGCATTGGCGGCATTCGGCGACGGAAGAGCAACTGGCAAAATATTCGTGGATCGCCGTCAGGCACGAGATAGATTACAAGAAACAGGCTTTTGAAAACGATGAGATTACGGCGACAACGTGGGTCGGCGAATGGACGCAAGTGACCTGCGAGCGTTTCACAGAGATCCATCGCGGCGATGAGCTGCTGGTGAAGGGAAGAACCGTCTGGTGTATGATCGACCGCGAAGCAGCGAGGCCGACAAGTATCACGGCGGAGTTGATAGAGCGGTTTGTGTGAGGTATTTATGAACGCGAAAATTTCAATTGACCCCAATACTCATTTTGGCAAACCGTGCGTCGCCGGAACGCGCATTACGGTACAGAATGTCCTGGAATTGATCAACGAAGGCTTGTCGTTTGAAGATATCAAGAAGGACTATTATCCCGGTCTGGCGACGGAAGATATTAAGGCTTGTTTGGATTATATGCCTACGGGGAAGCCGCGTTGACGAGGCTTTTCCGTAGGCAAATATATAATCCGCAGATTTTAGTTTAAGGCCTATGAAGATAAAAAATTTCGCGCTATTGCTAGTGATAGGCGTCTGTACGACCATAGGGCTCGCTCAAGAAAAGCTGACGCCCGCTCTCTGGAAGCGTATCGAAGCTGAGAGTCCTAAACCTCTTCCCCAGAGCCCTGTCGTCAAACGGGAAACTACGGACGCGCAGGACGATGGCCTGAAAGGCAAGGCTAAGCGTGTTATCAGCGAATATCGTAGCTATACCGATGTTTTTGCCGATCGTGGAAGGGTCCTCAGTAATATTGATGACTACGATCAGAATGGAAATCAGCTTCGCAACGTGTCCTTTGCGAACGGCGGCAAGATGGTCGGAATTCACGTTTACGGCTATATCGATGGCTTTCGCTCCAGCCTCTACAAGAGCGTTCCACGCTTGTACGACAGATTCACGGTGGTAGGAGCTCCGCCTCCCAAACCGAATCCGCCAACGCAGGAGCCGGACAAACGCTACACCTATAAGTACGAGTATTCATACACCGGCGGAAACTTGACCCTGATGCGGATGTTCCATAACGACGGTAGGCGAGGTATGTACTACAAATATTCGACTTCGCCGACAGAACGATCTACCTCGGCCTTTACTGAAGACGACGAGCACAACTGGCGGATGGTTTACAAGTTGGACGACAAAGGGAACGAGATCGAGCACATTAGCGCTGATGTTCGGAAGGTCTACGGCTATGACACCGTCTATCGAATCCACAACAAGGCCTTCGACGAAGCCGGAAACTGGATCCAATGATCAACGTACAAGCTTAGGTCCGAGAGCGGAAAAAATTCCGAGATACTTGTCTCTGACGAATTCCGTACGATTACGTACTACTAACAATTCGGGACGGGCACGATGCCGATGTATCCGAGGCATGCGCGTCATACAAATCATTGCGAGGAACCTTATTTGAATGAATAATTTAACATTTGGAATTATAAAACCCGACGCGGTGCGCGCCGGGAATCAGGGAAAGATCATCTCGCGCATTTTAGGGGCGGGATTTAAGATTCGCGGGATGAAGCTTATTCATCAGACGCGGAGGCAGGCGGAGGGGTTTTATGCGGTGCATGCGGGCAAGGGCTTTTTCGACGAGCTTTGCGATTTTATGTCGAGCGGGCCTTGTGTTGTTCTGGCGTTGGAAAAGGAAAACGCGGTCCCGGCCTGGCGTGAATTGATGGGAGCGACCAATCCGGCGGAAGCGGCCGAAGATACTATTCGTAAAGATTTTGCGTCGTCGATCGGCGAAAATGCGGTGCATGGTTCGGACTCGGACGAAAACGCCGCTATTGAGATAAGCTATTTCTTTAGTAAACTTGAATTAGTCTAGGGTTAAGGGTATAAAAGCTTATCCAAATGCGCGTTTTGAGTCCCTGCTTTAGCAG
>DLHV01000160.1:10914-12561 GCA_002483395.1 Chloracidobacterium sp. UBA7659
CCCTCCTTCGTAAGGAGGGAGCTTTAAGGATAAAACCTATGAAAAAATGCCCGACTTGCGAGAGAAAGTTTGAGGATACGATGCGGTTTTGCCAATCGGACGGCACGCCGCTGGTGGATGACGCGCCTCCGATCGATCCCTATAAGACCATGGTCGCGTCGTCCGGGGATATCGGGGCGGCGATGCCTCCGGCGGGTTCGGACGCTCCGGTAGCTGAACCCCCGAAAGAGGACGAAGTGCTGCAGCTTCCGGCCGATCCCGACCCTTTGAAGACGATGTATGCTTCGGAGGAAGAGATCCGCAAGGAAATGAACGCCAGGGACGCGGTCGAGGAACCCGTTATGGATATNNGGGAGCCGCCAAAGTTTTCCGAACCGAGTTTGATCCCGCCATCATTCGGCGATGTTGTGCCGCCGCCTTCGCCATTTGCACCAGCCGGCGGATCGGGTTCGGACACGCCGGTCGAATCGCCGTTCTCGAAAACAACCCCGCCTATACCGTCACCGTTCACCGATCCGAAGCCGTCGACCTACGAGCCGCCGGCACCAGCGGCACCAAACTTCCCGCAATTTCAGGACCCGGAGCCGGTCGTTAGCAACGCCGCCCCGAGTCCGTTCGACCCGCCGGCATCTTCGACGCCCGCGTGGACGCCTCCACCGCCGGCGATTGAGCCGAGCAGCCATCAACAGGAGCCTATGCAAAATTCACCTTATACACCTTCACCCGCGGCAGGCGGCCCAAGCCAGACGCTCGCAATCGTTTCTTTGGTAGCAGGGATTTTGGGACTAACCGTTTGTTGTGGTGCCCTTGTCCCTAGTTTGGTCGCAGTAGTTTTAGGTTTCATGGCCCGAGGGAAAGCAAACAGCGATCCGGCGAATTATGGTGGTGCGGGACTTGCACTCGGCGGACTAATTACTGGGGTGATCGGAGTGATCGGAAGCATCATCGTACTGATTTACGTGTTGTTGAACTTCGCGTTCTTTGCCGCGATGTTGGCAAACCAGTGATCAGTCGGTCACGGTCATTTCAAGCAAGTTTTGTCTTTCTCGCCTTCTGAGAGTAATTTCTTGAGCGGGTACGAAGATCAATTTTGTTTTAGATAGTAATAGCAATCCAAATGTCCCTCATTACCGACGTTCTTCAGTCAACAGTTGCCGTTCTAAAAGGAATGCGGCGGACGCTCTCCGAGATACCTCGCGAGAAATGGACGGTGCAGTATCCGGATGTGCCGATAACCGTTCAGCCGCGATATCGGGGGCAGCATCTTTTGCATGTCGACGAAGCGGGCAAGGAGAAGTGCGTTGCATGCTATCTCTGCGCGGCGGCCTGCCCTTCGGACTGCATCTATATCGAGGCCGAAACCGACCCGCGGCCGTATGAACAGCGTATCGGCAAGGACGAACGCTACGCAAAGGTCTATAACATCGACTATGGCCGCTGTATTTTCTGCGGCTTCTGCGTTGAAGCGTGCCCCAAGGACGCGATCACGCACGGATATAATTTCGAGATCTCGGTCTATAACCGGGCCGACCTGCTAAAAACCAAGGACGACCTTCTGATCACGAAGCAAAAGCAATCGAAGGGCTATCGGGTTGCGTTGTCGAGTGAAGACGTCGATTCAGAATATAAAGAAGTCTAGAACGGCTT
>DLHV01000158.1:0-4967 GCA_002483395.1 Chloracidobacterium sp. UBA7659
CCCAGGTGCCATTGTGAGTTTGTTATGTTCGCGTTGAGTTCGAAAGAATGTGGAAGCGCCACGTAAAAGAAAGCGATCAGGACACGCCATCCGATCCTCGGCACCAAATGCGAAAGGCGGCCCGAAACAATAAAACCGACGACCGTGACTTGCACGCAAATAGCTATCAAATTAAAGATGAGAGGAGCGTGCTCGAGCGGAACTGCCTGGCTTAGGATCCCAACAAGCCGGGAAAAAGTTTGAAAATAGCCGGCTTCCGGAGTCAAGAGCGAGCAGACAATTCCGTGATTATAAGCATCGGCATACCAAACGCGACCGTCTTCGGCCCAGAACTGCGGATTGAAAAGTGCGTCAGGACGCCGGCTGACGATGATTAATACGGACGCAGCGGCAATCAAGGGATAAAAAAGATATTGCGTTTTCCCAACGGTCTTTAACATCCAATTATCGCTATCATAGCAAGCTCGATTCGACCACTTAATTTTTAGAACCAAGTCATCCGGCTGAAATAAAAAAGACAGCACGCCGATTAGAGTATGCTGTCTTTACCAAAGGTAGTCTGCCGAATCTACCAAACATGCCTTGCCGGCGGATAACTCCATCCAGCTCTCCGGCTTAATTGGGGCGGTTAGCATAATAATTGATCACTTGCCCGTCGATCGTGCTTGTGGTGCGAATTCCATTCCGTATCCTGGTTACCCGCGATGTCGCGTTGTCCACCCGAAGCATATCGTTGTAAAGGGTTCCATAGGTCTGTGAACCGCCGCCAAAATTGATCGAAACGTCTCCGTTACGGCTAACGATCATTGTGATCGTACCGCCGGTCTGCGGATTTCTGCCATAAAATGTTCCAACCGCCCAACTCGGTGCGTTTCCACCACCTCCACCGAAATTAGTGCGGAAATAATCGATCGTTTCGCCGCTTGTGCTACGCGTCCGAATTCCATTATTGATCCGCGAAACGTTGGCAGTATTTCCGTCGATGTTCAAATTTGTCCGGTTCAAAATACCGTATGACTGAGTTCCCTGAAAATCGGCAGAAACGTTTCCGTCAGGGTTGATGGTCAATGTGATCGTGCCGCCCGTCTGTGGGTTCCGTCCATAGAATATTCCAACAGCCCAGCTCGGAACGTTTCCGCCGCCACTGCCGCCACCGGAATTCGAGCGATAATAGTCGATCACCTCGCCGCTCGAGCTCCGGGTACGAATTCCATTGCTGATCTGCGAAACGCGAGACGTATTTCCGTCGATGTTCAGATTATTCCCGTTTAACGTACCGTATGACTGACTTCCCTGAAAATCAGCGGTTACGCTGCCGTTACGATTGACGGTCAACGTGATCGTTCCACCCGTCTGCGGGTTTCGGCCATAGAATGTGCCGACCGCCCAGTTCGGAGCGTTTCCGCCACCGCCACCACCGCCGCCGTTCCAGCCACCGCCGTTGAGACCAGGGAGGTCATACGTATCCGCTAAAGTATTGATGTCGTTACGCAACTGGTTCCACTGACGTTCGATGTTCCGACGGAACGGCAACGTAGTCATCATTGTGTTAACGGGCCGCGAATCCCGGATCATGCTTTCGACCTGATTGCGACTCTGCCACCAGGTATCCTCACGGTCGAATTCACGCCGGAGCCGATCAACCGAATTTTCAAAATCACGCACAAGGTTATTGAACCTGTCTTCGGACGGAGTTCCGTTCAAATTACTCTTGTCCATTGCCCTGTCGAAATCACGGCGAAACGTATCGCTGCTTTGTTCCAGCTTCGTTATAATGCCGCTCACGTCGCGTTTCGAATACCTGGCTGCATAACGGCCCTGGGCTGCCGTTTCCAGTGTCAATGTCCCCGCCAACAGCGCGAACCATAAAATCGAAAGTGGTGATGATGTAAAAATCTTTTTGTTCATGTGCCCTCCAGCATTATTATCTTTCAAAAAATACAGCGTTCTGTTTGCCCGGAACCGCTCCGCGGCATGTATATCAAAATCCGTGCCTAAGCGTTCATAAGCACAAATGAATTGCGGAAAACCTCAAATTACACGATGGGTTACAACTTTGCGATAATAGAAAGTATATTAGAAATTCGCGCACCTAACAACGTCATATTTCATGTTGATATCCGATTTCCGTTTCGAATTACCCGAACATCTGATCGCGCAGCAGCCGCTTGAAAATCGTGAAGACTCACGAATGCTGTTCGTGGATCGCAGCTCGGCATCCTTTGCCGACAGGCGTTTTACGGATTTTGCCGGCTTTTTAAGAAAAGGCGACCTCGTTGTATTGAACGATACCAAGGTCTTTCCGGCCCGGCTTACCGGTAGATCGGAGACCGGGGCGAGCGTCGAGATCTTTCTCCTTGAAGAGATCGGGAACAAAATTTGGCTAACGCTTGCCCGCCCGGTGCGGAGGCTCAAGCCAGGAAAAAAAATTCTTTTTGGAGGAAAACTCTCGGCGGAAGTTATAGAAAAAACGAATGAAGGAAAGTTGATCGTAAAATACGAAACCGACGGTGATTTTCACGAAATCGTGCAAAAAATCGGACGAACACCCTTGCCGCCCTATATAAAAAGAGCCAATACGGCTATTGATTCCGACCGTAGCCGTTATCAAACTATTTATGCTGCAAGAAGCGGAGCCATTGCAGCTCCAACCGCCGGGCTGCATTTTTCCCAGCCATTTTTGGACAGAATCGGGGCGCTCGACTGCGAAGTAACAAAGATAACACTTCACGTAGGTTACGGGACGTTCGAACCTGTCCGTGTGTCGGAGCTATCTGAACATTCCGTTGCCCCTGAGCGTTTTGAGATCCGCGAAAAGGCGGCCTCCGCCTTGAATCGAGCTATAAATGAAGGTCGCAGAATAGTTGCCGTCGGGACAACTACGACCCGAGCGCTCGAATGCGCATATTCCAGGAACGGTAATTTTGACTCGGTGACAGGTCTCGCGGATTTGACCATCACACCAGGATACAAGTTTCAAGCGATTGACGCTTTGCTGACAAATTTTCATCTGCCCCAGAGTTCGTTGCTCGTTCTGGTTTCAACTTTTGGCGGACACGAACTTATAATGAATGCTTACCGGCATGCCGTAGCTTCGAGATATCGGTTTTACAGCTACGGAGATTGCATGTTTATTGTATAGATTAACAGTCGAAATTGTTCGATCCTTTATGGCCGTATTGCAGGCGATTCGAAATTTGTTGATACCATTTGCGGAGCCGGAAGCGGCGGTCGTAGTACCGGCTCCACCGACTACTTACGCCGTATGGCCTCTCGTCGATAAGAATCTGGAAGAATTGCTGCGGCTGAATTTGCGGTGCTTCAAGAATGGCGAAAATTACACCAAGCATACATTCGAGTATCTTCTGAATGAGCCCAACGCATTGAGNNTATCAAATAGTCACGGCCGAGGGGCAAATGGCGGGCTTTGTCTGCGTACTGGTCGGCGAGGATGGTGCGGCTCATATCACAACTATCGGAGTCGCTCCTGAACACCGGCGTCGGGGGCTTGGGGGGCAGTTATTGTCTCATCTCGAAAATTCTCTAAAGGCGAAAGAAATTGGCGCCGTTGTCCTCGAGGTGCGTGTCAGCAATACAGCCGCTCAGAATCTCTACAAGCGATGCGGTTTTTGGGTCACTCAAAAGGTCGCGCATTATTACAACAACGGCGAGGATGGCTTTCTGATGATGAAATCCCTCATTTGACCATGCTTGTACCGGATCGACATAAATTACCGTAAAATTCTTAGTCTTGAGAATTGAACTCCCAAAAATTTACCCTGTCACGGACACACGAATCTCCGAAATCCCGATCCTTGATCAGGTCGAGCGGCTTATTGCGGGCGGAGCAACATTCATCCAGTTAAGGGAAAAACACACGTCGTCCCGAGACTTTTACGAGGCAGCAGCGAAGGCCGTGGACATCGCTCATAAAAAAGCGACCAAGATAATTATCAATGACCGAGTCGACATCGCGCTTGCCTTGAAAGCCGATGGCGTTCACCTCGGCCAGAATGATCTGCCGTGTGAACATGCCCGGCAAATTTTGGGCGAGAGTGCGATCATCGGGCTTTCAACGCATTCGCCCGAACAGACAAACGCCGCCGTCGGTTTGCCGATCGACTATATAGCTATCGGGCCGATCTTCCCGACTTCAACTAAAGCAAATCCTGATGCAGTGGTGGGTTTGGAGGGANNTATTCGACGTTTAATCGCGGATTTCCCGCTGGTAGCGATCGGCGGCATCACCAGTTCGAACATTCAACAGGTGTTTGACGCGGGTGCGGATTCGGCGGCAATTATCAGCGGCCTTGTTTCAGATGCCGATCAGATCACGCAAAAGATGCGGTCAATCCTGCAACGTTGAACAGATGGTGCAAAAACATTGTTTGTCATAGTTAAAAAGTACTTGCAATTCTTTCAACCGATGGTTCATAATACCTTTGACCAAACGGCTGGACTTCAGCTGTTTTTCAGCGGCTCAAATCCTTTCCCGCCTTCTTTCTAAATTTTTCCAGGAGTTTCACCACCAGATGAGTTTGCTTGACGTAGCACCCATTATTGAGCAGATGCTGCTCACTTCCGACAATGTAAGCGATCTCAATTTCTCCTGCGGTCAGAAACCGCAGGTCGAGATCAACGGAACGCTCCATTCTGTGACACCGCTGGGACTGGGCCGGTTAACTTCTTTTCAAACCGAGATGATTGCAATGTCGATCCTTCGGGATAATGCCGAAGCGGCGGCCCAACTGGCGAAGTATCGGACGGCCGATCTTAGTTATGCATTGCCTGGCAAATGCAGATTTCGCGTTAATATCTTTCAGCAGCGAAATTCTTATTCGATCGTCATGCGCGTCATCCCGCACGAGGTGCCGAGCTTTCAATCGTTGGGTGTTCCGCCGCAGCTTGCCGAAATCTGCGAGATCAGAAACGGCGTCGTTCTCCTCACCGGGCCGACCGGCTCCGGC
>DLHV01000158.1:4987-9982 GCA_002483395.1 Chloracidobacterium sp. UBA7659
ATCGAAGACCCGATCGAGTTCCTGCACAACCATAAGAAGAGCACCATAAATCAGCGCGAAGTCGGTGCAGATACAAAAGATTTCGCATCGGCTCTCAGAGCAGCTCTTCGACAAGCTCCTAAAGTTATCCTGGTTGGTGAGATGCGTGACCTTGAAACCGCCGAGATCGCGTTGGAAGCCGCGGAAACGGGCCATCTTGTTCTGTCTACGCTTCACACGATCGACGCTTCCAAGACGATCGACCGCATTATCGGGCTGTACCCGAAAAATGAAGAGCGAATTATCCGCACACGACTTGCGCAGACATTTCGATACATTGTTTCCCAACGCCTTATTCCAAAGGCCGATGGCAGCGGCCGCCTCGCCGCGGTAGAGATCCTCAGGTCGAATCCGCGAACACGCGAGTATATCGAAAAAGGCGAGAGCGAAGGCAAGACGCTGCTTGACGCGATCCGCGATGGCGAGATCGACGGTATGCAGGATTTTGACTCGGTGATCCGTAAGATGATCGAGGCAAAGGCGATTACGCTGGAGGACGGCCTCTCGTACGCGACAAATCAGAACAATTTGCTGCTTCAGCTCAAGGGTCTCTCTTCGACCGAAGATTATGCAAATCCGCAGGTGCCATCCAGAGTTCCGGAACCCATGGCACCGCCGCCGCCGTCCGCTGCCACCACGACGTCAGTGCTGGACATGATGGAGTAATTATTGTCCGTCGTCAGTCGTTGGTGGTTATTGGCAAGCTATTCACAGTTGACGACACTCGCGTTTCCGACAACAAAGCATGTGAATGATCACCAGATGATTGACAACACAACCGCTTTCCACCGACTACTGACCACTAACTACTATCATGATAATACGCTGTGATAACTGCTCTGTTTCTTTACAGTTAGACGAATCGAAGATCCCAAGCGGAAACTTTACGGTACGCTGTCCGCGCTGTCAGAACATGCTTCGCGCTAATAAGGATCATGCGGGTCGCGGCTCGGCAACGGCCCATCAGCTTGAAGAGAATAAGCCCGCTCCGGCCGATCCGGGATCGGCTGGGTTTACAGAGAAGGAATCGGAGTTTCAGATCAACAATGCCCTTCGGTCACTGCTTTCCGCTCTGCAATCCGGCACTACCGCGCTTGACTCAAACGACGACAAAAGCGAAAAGCCGCGGCGAGTTCTATTGTGTCTGGGCGACCGAAAGGAAGAGGTGGCAAAGCTTTTGACCGGCAGCGGCTATAAGGTCTATATCGCGCAGACACCAGCGCAGGCCAATGAACGCTTGCGTGAAGGTAAGACCGAACTTGTTATATTCTCGCCGGATTTTGCGGCGGAGTTTGGCGGTGCGGCAATCTTGCAGCAGAAGGCAAATGCTATGTATTCCTCGGAACGGCGGCGCCTTTTTCTCGTCTCGCTGGAAGACGGCGGAACGACCATGAATGCACATGACGCATTCCTTAGAAACCTCAATCTCATAGTCAACACAAACGATATTCCACAGCTTCCGCTGATTCTGAATCGGGCGGTGCTCGATTTCAACGACCTCTATCATTACTTGAACAAAGGCATGGGCCTCGAACCTGTCTAACGCGTCACTTTTTCATAGCCGGCGGCCCGATCGCTTACGGCAAATATTGTAGGGGCAGGGCTTGTCCCCGATCTGCCTTTCCCAGGCAACCGATTAGCGGGCAGCCGGTATGCTGCCCCTACAAGCAAAAACCATCCGAACGCAACCGTCTCTATGCATTCAGTATCGCTCCGATCTCTTTTGCGNNACACTCAACCACAGAACCGAGCAGTTTCAGACCCGCAGCCGACTCTTGAATTCTTCAGTCGGCTGTTTTAGCTCCGAGGTCGCGCAAAACGACTTCTGGGTACACCAAAAATGGTGTTCCAGGGCATAATGCCGGGTGCGAATTTGGAGCGATACGGAAATTAAAGATTGCATCTCAACCCATTCGGCCAGTCAAAGCAGCGCCAGTTCGCAGACGAGCATTTCGATTTGAAGGCGGGAACCGGTTGGGCCACTGCCGCCGACTGAGGTTTTGATGGCGAGGTCGGTTTTTGCGATGCGGTCTATCGCTTTCACAAGCTTTGCGATTTCGGTGCGGCGGGCTAGCGAGAGGAAGGCGTCCTGGCCAGGGCCGTAGGCTTTCGACGCGGCGATGACATCGCTGCGTGACTCGCCGCGGGAAAACAGTTCCTTGGCAATGAGAAGGCGGCGGTAGTTTGACGAAATGAGGCCGAGCAGAGCGAGCGGCTCGGTGCCGTCGTCGAGGATCTTTTGCAAAATGCGGATCGCTTCAGAATTGCGGCCGGCAACGAGGTTGTCGGTCAGCCCAAAATTCGAAATCTCGCGGGAATTCGGCACGAGCGAATCTATAAGCTCTTTGGTGATCAGTTTGCCGGGCAGAGCGGCGGCGGAGAGTTTTTCGATCTCGTTGGTCAGACGCCGCACATTGTCACCGGCGATGTTGACCAGATGCCTGATTGTTTGATCATCGGCCTCGGAACCTGCGTCGCGTATGTGATCGTTCGCCCATTTTCGCAGTCCGTGGTCGTCGAGCCGTTGGAATTCGACGGCGACCGAGTTGGCCGTCAGTAATTTTGTCAGCCTGCGGGTGCCGTTCAGCTCGTCGGCGACGAAGATAACGACCGAGCTTTGTGACGGGCGTTTCAGATAATCGGCGAGGATCTGCTCTGCATCTTCTTTGAGCGTGTCCTTCATCGCGGAGGTCGAAACGCGGACGTCGGTGATTCGAACGACGCGACGTGCGGCCATCATCGGTAGCTGCTCGGCGGCCGAGAGAGCCGATTTGATGTTGTCTGAAACCTCGAGGCTGAACTCGGTCTCGTTAAAATCGCGCATCTCGCCTTCGTTGAAACAGAGATCGGCGATGTATTTGGCCGCCTTGTCGCGAAGGTAGGTCTCGGCACCGAAAAGCACGTAAACGGGAGCGACCTCTCGTCTTCGAAGCTGATCACGTAGTTTTTCGCGTGTAAGAACAGGCATAAGAGAAGATTAGTTTAGCCGCAAAGAGGCACAAAAGGCGAAAAAAAGAAGAAAAATTCTCCAGGGTCTGTAATCAGCGTCCTTGTGTCGAGCTATCCGTTGTTGCTCAGCGCGTACTTTTTGATCTCGAATCTCTGGCTACCAAAGTTCATCAGCAGGCCGTGCTCGATTCGCGATGACCGCAGGTAACCGAGAAGTTGTGCCGTATGTTCGCTGACCAGCGCATTACAAGCTTTTACTTCGACTATAAGACAATTCTCAACAAACAGATCGGCGTAATAATCTCCGATGACAGTTCCGTCCTCATCGAAGACTTTCAGCGGGTATTGCTGTTCGACGCTTATTCCAAGTTTACGCAGTCGATGTGCAAGAGCGTTTTAGTAGACCTTTTCGAGATGGCCGTACCAGTGAAATTTGTGAATAGCAAAACCGGTTTCTCGAATAACATCGCACAATTTGAAGATTCGATCTTTTTCCCCGCTGTCATCTGAAAACAAAACGTCCAAACTCATTCCATTTTTTCTCCTTTTTGTGCTTTTTGAGCCTTCTTGCAGCTATCTACTTCTTTTCCTCCTTCACGCCCATGCCGCTGACGACGGTGGAGACGACCGATTCGGCGAAGGTGCGAGCAATGCGTTCGACAGCCGGGTCTTCTTCGTTAAAAAATGAGCGCGGGTCGGAGGAAAATTCGAAGGAGTCGCGGAAGACGAAATTCTGATTGTCGTAGAGGATTTTGTTTTCCTTAAGGTCGCGGATCGTCACCGCCGATATGATCGTTATTTCATAAACCCGGGCACGGCCTTCGCGGTCGAGCAGCACGCCGGTGCAGCTGAAATCGCGGACAGTCCCCTCGATAACGGCATCGGCACCGGTCGGCGTTCCCTGAACCTTGAGGCCGTTTCCGCGGCGAATGACCTCGCGTGTAACTGCTTCGGTAAATCGCGATCCGAGACGATAACGGAGGGCTCGGGCCTCGAACTGAAACGCTGGCACGGCAACTGTTTTGATATGCTTCGGCAGGCCCGAATTAGTCACCGGCTTATAGCATTCGGTAAAGCCCGAAGCCAAGAATAAAAAGGCTGGAATCAGTAAAAATTTAATAAGCTTCATAAAGATTCCCTATTTCCGATGAATTTTTATTAAGAGGAATATCGCCCAGACAACCAAGCCAACCGAAGCAATGGTTGTAAGCACGAATATCGGTTCCGTTAAAGGATAAGTACCCTCGACCATCACTCGTGCGACATGCGCTACCGCAAGCAAGGCGAATACAATACCGGTAGTAATAATATATGCCTTCATTACGTACCTCCCCTAGGATTGGAGCTTTATGTCATTAACGATCTTTAGGGTTTCAATTGTTTCTNNTCACGTCATGAACCCTGACAATCTTTGCTCCGTTCCAGACGGCGATGGCGATGCTGGCGAGAGAACCGCTGAGGCGTTCTGTCGGCGGCGCGCCGTCGAGAATCTTGCCGATGAACGATTTGCGCGATGTGCCGACGAGTAACGGATATTGACTGAATTCAATCACGAGTTTATCAAGTTTTGCGAGGAGTTCTAAGTTCTGGTCGAGAGTTTTGCCAAAACCAATGCCGATATCGAGCGCAATATTTTCAGGGCGAACGCCGGAATTTTGTGCCGCGTCGATCGACCGGCGAAAATCGGCGGCAACCTCCGCCATTATGTCGTCGACTGGCGGCTGGGTGTGCATTGTTTCGAATTCGCCGCGCGAGTGCATTAGCACTAGGCCGGTCGAGTGCATTGCAGCTACATCCGCGATCTGTGGGTCAAACCGGAGACNNGTCGTTTATGATCTCGGCACCGGCTTGGACGCCCGCTTGAGCCACTTCGTGTTTTGTCGTGTCGATCGAGATAGGAATATCGAATCGCCGAGCGGTGGCTTCGATGATTGGAACGACGCGTTCGATTTCCTCATCGGCCGGAACATGTTTGCTGCCCGGGCGGGTCGATTCGCCGCCGATGTC
>DLHV01000246.1:0-4896 GCA_002483395.1 Chloracidobacterium sp. UBA7659
AACCAGGGCGAGATCGTCAGCAAAGACGATCTGATGGAAAAAGTATGGGCAGATACCGTCGTTGAGGAACAAAATCTGTCCCAACATCTTTATCTCTTACGAAAAACGCTGGGCGACGCGGAGGATGGGAGGCCGGTAATAGAAACCTTGCGCCGTCGCGGTTACCGATTTAATGCCGAGGCGTCGGTGATCGGCGCGGAGGACGGTCCGGCATCGGAATACTCGCCTCGCCCGTCCGCGGCCCATCTTTCTGTGAGGCGACAAGGCAATGTGTTGACCGTGACCGACTGGGAACCGGCACCGGAACCGAATGTGCTGGCAGTAATTAATCAGCCCGCGGCCGCGAGCGGCGTGGACCGAAAGGAGCGTCGGCCCATCCTGGCGTATGCGGTGGCCGGCATTCTTGCCGTCGTCTTGCTGGCTTTGGGCTATTGGTTATGGTCTGGTCAAAATGCCACTAACCTAGTGTCGGCGGGTGATATTCAAACCAGCTTTTTAACGAACGGCCGTCCGTTGGAAAGTTTGACGATCTCACCCGACGGGAATTATTTTGTTTATCATGAGCCGGAAGGCCATATCTCACATCTCTGGCTGCAGCAAACCGGCCAGTCCAACAGGCTGGAGATCATTCCCGCAGGCGAGCGTCTGATCTCTGCAAAAACATTTTCTCCTGACGGCCAATTCGTTTATTTTGTCGCTCGTGAAAAAGGCGACGAGAAGGATTCCCTTTACCGCGTCCCGACTCTCGGCGGGCTGCATACAAAGATACTGGAAAACGTTTCAACACCTGTCACATTCTCGCCGGACGAAAAGGAAATGGCGTTTGTCAGGCTCGACAGGGAAAAGGCTGCCGCGGAGCTTGTCGTGGTATCGAGCGACGGAAGAGGCGAGCGGAGCGTCATTAAGCGCGAAGGCAAACGATTACTCTGGAGCGGGAGTGCGTGGTCGCCGGACGGGCAGCGGATCGCGTTTGCGTCGTATGAGATTGGTGAGACGCAAAATTGGTACGTTTCGATTGCCGCTCTCGATCTCGCAAGCGGCGAGACGGCCGCAATTTCGGCGGAAAAGTGGGACACGNNGAATGCAGTGGACAGCGGACGGGAAAGGCCTTGTCTTCATCGGCACTAGGGAAGGCGAAGGCAACTCGTCGCGACGAGATCAGGTCTATTATCTTTCTTACCCTGACGGACAGGCGCGAAAGCTGACAAATGAGGGAAACCGTCATGAACCGGCGAGCCTTGGAGTAACCTTGAACGACGAGGTCCTTGTCCTGCCGCAGGGCCGCTCGTCGCAGATCTGGGCAATGGATGCCGGCGGCGATTCGCGGACCGCTGTGCAGATCACAAGAGGGCTGCTGGACGGCCGGGCCGGTATTGCCCCTTTGCCCGACGGCCGCGTCGGGTACATTACCCGAACCGGCGAAAGGGTAAACGCCTGGATAATGAACGCGGATGGCTCCGGGCAGCGTCAGCTGACAAGCGAGCCGCCGTTTGTCGAGGAACTGCGGGCCAGCCCGGACGGAACGTTTTTTGTTTTTTCGGGCCAAAAAGATCGGCGAAGCCACCTTTTCAGGATAAGCCCTGAAGGTACGGGTCAGATCCAGATCTCGGCAGGCAACGGTTCCGAAGTCGATTCCAGCATCTCGCCGGACGGTAAGTGGATCACGTACGGATCGGCCGTCTTCGATAGCTTACCTGGCAAAACTTTCATCTGGAAAATTCCATCCGGCGGAGGCCTGTCCGAGCAGTTCAGCACGAAAGAATGCTCGTCACCGCATTTTTCGCCCGAAGGTAATTTTATTTCGTGCATATCCGAGGCGAATAAGATTGCCATCCTGCGCGCCGCGGACGGCAGTCTTTTATCGACACTCGAACCGCGTCCGCTTTCCCGGCTCAATTTCGGAGCGATCTGGACGCTGGACGGCAGCTCGCTTGCTTACATTTCACTTGACGGAGGCACCGCAAACATTTGGACTCATCCAATTGCGGGAAGCGCACCACGTTGTCTAACTGATTTTACCGGCGGCGACATTTACCGCTTCGCTTTTTCCGCCGACGGCAGCCGGATCTTTCTCGCGCGAGGACATCCGATCCACGATGCGATGCTTATCAGGAATTTCAGATAAGGCGAAGAGGTTAATGGAACGCGGACGCCCTCGTCCGCAATTAGTGCAAAGCACGAAACACTACGCCGCGAGCGGCGTCTGCGGACGAGGGCGTCCGCGTTCCACATTATGAAAATCGCACTTATAGGGTATGGAGTGATGGGGAAACTCGTCAGAACGCTTGCCGGGGAAAAAGGACATGAGATCGCTGTCATTTGCACAAGCCCGCGTGTAAGCGAGGGCGAAACATCCGACATGAGTGTTACGCCCTTGCTAACGCGCGGGCTTCCGCAACCTGAGGAACTGGTTGGCTGCGATGTCGCGATAGATTTTTCGTCGGCTGACGCCGTGCGGCGAAACGCCGAGGCGTGTGTTTCGGCGGGCGTGCCGATCGTTGAGGGGACAACCGGATGGAATGCTCAGCGGGGCGAGATTGAGCAGATTGTCCATGACGGTGACGGAGGGATGGTTTTCGGAGCAAATTTCTCGATCGGCGTTAATTTGTTTTATCGCATAACCGATTTTGCCGCCGAGCTTTTCGGCAAATTCCCTGAGTACGAAGCCTTTATCGAAGAGCAGCATCATTCTCGCAAAAAGGACGCGCCAAGCGGGACGGCTCTGAAGCTAAAAGAAATCGTTATAGCTGAATTATCGCATCGGCGAGATGCGGACGAGGGCGTCCGCGTTCCAGTTTCATCGACGCGCGCCGGAAATATTCCGGGCACGCATAGGGTCGGCTTCGACGGCCCGGCGGATCAGATTCTGATGGAACACGCCGCACGCTCTCGCGAAGGCTTCGCTCTTGGGGCAATAATGGCGGCGGAATGGATCGTTGGGAAGAAGGGATTTTATGATTTCGGGGACGTGATGGGTGAAATTTGTCAGAACCGCCTGCATTAGCAATTTGAAGAAAGGTGGTAACACAAAATCGTCACAACTTCCCGGCGTTAATTGCATGATCCGCGATCTTGCCCAGTGAGAGTACAAACATGTTAAAATCCGTAAAACGCGTGTCCTGCGTAAAGCCTTTAACAAACCTCGAATAGATCTGCTGGCAAATGACGGCGATCTTGAATGTCCCGAAGACGTAATAGAACAAAATATTTGAAACGTCGCGGCCAGACGCCTCGGCGTACATTTCCGCCAGTTCCCTCCGCGAAATATTTTCCATCAGCACACGCGGGTTGAACGGCATATTCAGCATCTTGACTCCAGCGTCCTTCGACATCCAATAACCCATCGTTGTCCCCAAGTCCATAAGCGGGTCGCCGACCGTCACCATTTCCCAATCGAGCACTGCCGTGATCCGCGTCAGATCTGCTGGATCGAGCATGACGTTGTCGAACTTGTAATCGTTGTGAACGAGTGACGCGCCGGATTCGGCAGGAATATTTTCGTTAAGCCAGGCGATCGCACTCTCTAATTCCGGCCACTCGTCGGTTTTCGCCGCAAAGTATCTTTTCGTCCAGCCCTCGACCTGCCGCCGGGGATAGCCTTCCGGTTTGCCAAGATCGCTGAGGCCAGCGGCCTCGTAATCTAGTGCGTGAAGATCGGCGAGGTTCTGGATAAAGCTCTCGCAGACCCGACGCTGCAATTCAGCGGAATGCTCTAATTCACTGGGCGACTTACCTCGAATGATCAACCCAACGCGGTGTTCCATCAAATAGAACTCCGATCCGATCACGGATTCATCTTCGCAAAATAGAATAGGCCTCGGTGCGGGCGGGTAAACAGCGGAAAGCTTCGACAGCACATGAAATTCCCGGCGCATGTCGTGTGCGCTTTTGACCGTGTTCCCAAATGGAGGCCGCCGGAGCACATACTCATTGCTGCCGATCTTTATCAAATAAGTTAGATTCGAGCTGCCGGCGGGGAACTGGAGCACCTCGATCTCATCCGCTTCGAGATCCAATTGCGAGCCTAAGAATGATCGCAGCCGGCCACCGTTCAGCTCTTCACCTTTTCGTGCGGCGGTTGTTTCTTTCATAAAGCTCTGCCAATCACTTTTGGGCTGCGGCCAGACGGCTATCTTAACTCAAGACTTTCTTTATCATATCCTCCAGATTCTCACTTTCTTCAGCACCGGCCCCGATTCCGATATACCTCACAATTCCGTTCCGGTCGAGCAGCATGGTCGTCGGGTAAGCATTAATACCGTACTTTGAGGCTGCTTCTCCCGGATTTGAGATCGCGAATCCGTATGGCAATTTATGCTTCTCCTTAAACTCGCGCAGGTATTCGATTTCCTGCAGCGGCGACATTTTCTTGCCGCTTTGCTCGCCGTAATATTGAGTAACGCCGACGATCAAAAAGTCATTGCCGCCGTATTTTTTATGCCATCCGCGAAGCCGTGGAAATGTAGAAATACACGGCCCGCACCAGGTCGCCCAAAAATCGAGCAGCACAACCTTTCCGTGAAGCTGTTCAAGCGAAACTGCATCCTGCCCGAGCCATTCCACTATCTTTAATTCAGGTGCCGGATCGGTCTTTGAATATGATTCCACCTTCTGCATGAGTTTCTTTTCGGAAAAACCGCTGCCTTCCACGAAATCCATTACCTTTCGATAGAGACTTGCCGATGGCAGTGTAAATGACTGCGCTCGAGCCTCGGCCAAAACATTCAGGGCCATATCGGAATTCTTGTTCTTCTTGTAACCGAGCGCCAACACCTCGACAAGATTCATATAAACCTGCTCACGATCCCGCTTTTCCTGCATGGTTTTAGCACCCAGAGTTTTCAACAGGTCAAAAGCTCCTTGAGCATGCCTAATGGCTTCCTCATATTTGCCGTT
>DLHV01000246.1:4928-9156 GCA_002483395.1 Chloracidobacterium sp. UBA7659
GTCCAAACGCCTCTTCGGCGACTGCCATTTGTTTCATCCTCGACGACAGGACGATAACGAAGCCAAGTGCCGACTGGATCATGTCGCCTTTCGTCCCTGCCGGGTATTGGGCGAGAAACTTCTGCATTGACTCCAGAACCTTTTCGTTATTCTCGGCGGCGGCATAAATGCGTCCAAGAAAGTAAAAATCCTTTTCTTTTAGATCGGTTCGCGTTGCCAGTTCGGCGGCATATTTCTTTGCCAGCGACTTTTTATCGTGGGCGATGTCATCCCGTGCCGCCGCATCGTATCTCTTGCCCTGACTTGCCAGCATAGTACGCCGTTGAGCCGAATACCCTTCGACCTCCTCGTAGAGGTCGACGACGGACCTGACACTGGTTGTACCTTGTGCCGCGACGGAAACCACACAGAGAAAAGCAGCGCAGGCACCAACGCATGCCTGCTTTAATTTTTCTGGAATCTTCTTCATGGCGCCTCCTGAATTTTTCGAAATTATACACTAATGGAGTCGGAAAACAGACCGTCTTTACCGTAAGAATACCACCAAAAAGAGTGAGCATCCTGACGACAGGGGTCGCTTAATCCAGCATGCAGGTGCACTGTCGATGAGATTAACCTCGATCAGAGTCCACGATAAATCTGGCCGCTAATTCCGTTATTCGTATAGTGGCCGTTTCGATACCGGAAATCATGCACCATCACACGACGAACGATGTCGATCTCATCCTGAGTTAGTTGTACCGTGCTCCTTGTTATCCGATAAGACGCCAGTACGGATTCCGCGATCTCTCTTATCTCGCTTGTCACTGCATCATCGATTTCCTGAATGTCTGCGTTGCATGCCAACATATATATTGCCTTCGCTATAAATGCCGCACCCTCTTCGGATCGTATGGGAGAATGAAGTGCACGCAAATCGAACTGGGCGTGAGTACATTCGTGAACCACCGTTGCTCTCCCTGACAGCGTCCGAAGTACGTCTGCTGATTTGACGCGGATCACGTCCCGATCATAATGGGCGTTCGACCGCCTTCCAACTACAGCCGGTCGGACGAGCACCCGCACTCGATGCGGAATCGGCCCGTCACTGAAATAATTTGACAGTTGCCAGTAGCCGTGTCCGGTGACGAGCATTCCTGCCATTGAGAAATCTATTTGCTTTACTTCGTTTGACCTTAACAATGCTTGAATTTCGAGATCCAGGCTCATAAAACTTACCTCCTCTCCAATGGTCGGACGTGTACAAACATGGGATTTTGCACAAATCGGGATCGTTTGCTTCGCGGAGCGATTTACATCGCGCAAAAGAAAACACGAAACTTCCGTGATCGCGAAATTATTTTTCCATACGCTCTGTGGTATGTTGTGACCATGAACTTTGAGCAGCCTTCAAAAACCCGCGATGTCCTAAAACACCTTTCTGTTTTTATGGATTCGAATATCTATCCGAACGAACAGGCGTATCGCACCGAAATCAATTCGGGTAACCGCTGGCAGCCGCTTAAATTGATCGAAGAACTTAAATCGAAAGCGAAAGCCGAGGGATTGTGGAACCTGTTCTTACCGGATGTCTCTGGACTCAGCAATCTGGAATACGCACCGCTTGCCGAGATGATGGGGCGTGTCGTTTGGTCGTCAGAGGTGTTCAACTGCTCAGCTCCGGACACGGGCAACATGGAGGTGCTACATCTTTACGGCTCGGACGTGCAAAAGGAAGAATGGCTAACGCCCTTATTGAACGGCGAGATTCGCTCGACATTTGCGATGACCGAACCCGATGTTGCGTCGAGCGACGCGACGAATATTCAGGCCTCTATCGTCAGCGACGGTGACGACTATGTTCTTAATNNTCGCGATCTTCATGGGCAAGACCGATGAAGGCGCTGCGAAGCACCTGCAGCAATCGATGATCCTTGTCCCGATGGAAGCGGACGGCGTAAAGGTCGAACGCATACTGAACGTTTTCGGCTACGACGACGCCCCGAACGGACATGCCGAAATATCTTTTACAAATGTCCGCGTGCCGAGATCGAATCTTCTGCTTGGCGAAGGCCGCGGTTTCGAGATTGCACAGGGCCGCCTTGGCCCGGGACGAGTGCACCACTGCATGCGGCTGATCGGCGTTGCCGAGCGCTCGCTGGAGATGATGTGCGATCGGGCCCGATCCCGCGTCGCGTTCGGCAAACCGATCGCCGATCAGGGCGTCATCCGCCAATGGATCGCCGAATCGCGGCTCGCCATCGACCAGGCCCGGCTTCTTGTATTAAAAGCTGCGTGGATGATGGACACCGTCGGCAACAAAGCCGCCCGCAAGGAGATCGCTATGATCAAGGCGGTCGTGCCGCAAATGGCTTTGAAAATAATCGACCGCGCAATCCAGGTCCACGGCGGCGGCGGCGTGTGTCAGGATTTTCCGCTCGCCGAATTCTGGATTTATGCACGCACCCTCCGTCTAGCCGATGGGCCGGACGAAGTGCATCTTGAATCGATAGCAAAGATGGAGCTTAAAAATTCTTAACGATTGGTGCGCTTGTGTGAGAAAATAACTCCAATGAAAACCGTTCGATACATTCTTCTGAACCCGGTTGGGATTGCCATCGTGTTTGTGCATTGGATCGTCGTTGTTTTTGCGATGTTCGGAGACAAACCAGAACCCGGTTTCAACAAATCCACGTATTTAACAGAGCATCTGGTATGGTTTGATATGCCTGCTCTTTTGCTTACGAATCTGATCTCCAAGCCAATCATCTATGCATTTGGCATCTACGCTTGGTCGAATTCCGTCTATTCAATCGTTGGAATCGCGTCTGTTACTCTGCAGTGGTTATTCTTAGGGGCCTTCATTCATTTTGTGATTTCAGAACGAGACAAAGAGGAAAGACGGCCTAATAATATTACGGATGATGGTTTCGCTCGATGAGTAGACGGATCATCCATTTTGTTCATGCCAACGGTTTTCCGGCCAAGACCTACACAAAACTATTCTCATTTCTCGAACCGCGCTTTGAGATCCATTATCTCGAACGTCACGCACACGATCCCGCGTTTCCGGTAACCGACGGTTGGCAAGCCCTTCAGGATGAGCTAAGGCTATCGATTGAATCCAGTTTCGAAAAGCCCGTCATCGGCCTCGGCCATTCGCTCGGCGGCATATTGCACCTGCTTGTGTCGATCGAAAACCCGCGGCTATATAAACAGATCATCCTTCTCGACGCACCGATCATCAGCCGTTCAAGCAGCGGCGGCATCCGGGTTCTTAAAGCTTTGAATCTAATTGACAGATTTTCGTCTTCGCGAATGACACGCGCGAGACGCAATCTGTGGAAGAGCAGGGATGAAGCGTACCGGCATTTCAAAGCCAAGCCGAAGTTCGCCGCATTCGATGATGACGTGCTTCGTGACTACATCGAACACGGAACGGTCGAAACCGACGGCGGCTTGCGCCTGTTCTTCGATCCGCAGATCGAGGCCGCAATCTACCGGAATCTTCCGCACAACCTTCCATCTCTCAGAGGAAAGCTGACGGTTCCAGTCGCCTATATCGGCGGCACTCGGTCGAGAGAAGCACGGCTTGCAAGGCTCAATTTTATGCAGAGGAATTTCCCGATCGACTTTCATTTTCTTCCCGGCTCGCACCTGTTCCCCTTCGAAACGCCGCGCGAAACGGCTGCGGCGATCGAATCCATTCTCATCCCGAACTAACAATCAGCGTGTCTGCGTATATATGTATCTCGCCGCGCACGGTAAGTCAAAATGACCGTATTACAACCAATGCCTGTTCAACATGACAAATAATTGTTGACAGATGTTTTACATTAAGGTAACTTAATTGAGTAACGGATCGACAAGAGCCGTTTCCCTTCGCCACCCGATGCGAAAAAGTTTTCTAAAAATAAACAACTCGATTAATTGCTCGTAAGGGCAAATGTAATCACTCGAACGGAGCGGGCGCTTTGGCGCCGCATTCAGTTGGCCTGTCAAATAAAGTCCTGTCTACAATTCAGCAAGTTCTTCAAGAAGGTGGCAAAAAATCTTCCGAGCCAAAAGCCCGCACATTCGATCCAATCAGAAAACTCGATCAACAAAAAGACTNNGGCAAAAAATCTTCCGAAAAGCCAAACCCCGTATCCATTCGATCAATCAGAAAACTTTCAAATAATACAGACTTGGCGTGAAAGCTATTAAGGAGTGAGAAAATAATGCTGTTCGGTAAAAAGAAAAGCGTTGC
>DLHV01000262.1:0-522 GCA_002483395.1 Chloracidobacterium sp. UBA7659
ATATTCTGACAATCTCGAAATCGGATGTCAATAATCATTTTGCAGTACTGTAATTTTTCGTAAGTTCGCAATAGTTCTGGGATATGCCGACATTCGCGGAATTACCATGCTAGTTTTCATGTACCGCTGAAATAAAGTTAAAGGCCACAACGAACATTTGATAACTTTTCGTGTTCCGTTTCTCTCTCAAAAAGCGTTCCTTCTAATATGGCAAAAGGATATACGACCCCCCTTGAGAAATTCTAGAGTTTGAACCTTTAGGGCACTTCGGAGCAAGAAAATAGACCGCAACGATTACTTGCGCGGATTAATAGATCATTGCTCGGCGTAAAAAATGCCTTATTCGTTTGCGAAGCGAGATATCTGTTTGCCCTNNAGGAAATTCATTCGCGTAGGGAGATACTTGTCCAAATCTGGGAGACTTTCGTTCAAATCTTGAAGATATTTTTTCTAATTTCGGAGAATTTTATTTCGCTTGCGGAAAAATTCGGACGAATATATTAGAACTGCGAAAAGGTGTCG
>DLHV01000262.1:540-9145 GCA_002483395.1 Chloracidobacterium sp. UBA7659
GTTTCTACATTTCGCGGCTGATCGATTTTTAAGTGCAGTTTTACTATGTCCAAAACCACTCCGCCTCGCACCGCGCTCTCGTCAATTCGCGATGACTACACGACCAACGGTCACGAATGCGTTTGGCTTGTTGACCCTCACCTTCAGCTTCGGCGAAGCTGCGGTGCCGTTGTCGATCGTGTCCGAGCGGAACTTGATGGCGTACGCGGTACGGAGTTGCTCAACGATGTCGTCGTATGCCCGCTGGATCTGGCTAAGCTGCGTGATCGGATAATAAACACCGCCCGAAACCTTCGCCAGCCTTTCGCCCTCGCCCTTTGCCTTCGACGTTAACTCGCCCTGCAAATACCGCGTCCGCAGCGTGTCGATCGCCGCGTTCGTATTCGCATTCGCCTCGGACGCCGCGATCAATCCCGACGGAACATACAGCGGATAGATCAGCGCTCCGCTCTCCTGGATAGACGAAAGCATCGAATCGAACGGCAGAAACGAACGGTTGTCGTCGCCATCCGTAAGGATTACGATGGCTGTCCGCTCGCCTTTCAGCGGCCGCAGCGTTTCGGCCAGCGTATACGCAAGGGAGTCATAATATGCCGTCGCGCCGCCGGCGTCGAACGTGTCAAGGTTTTTGGAAAGCAGACGTTTATCGGTGGTGAAACCCGAAAGCACCTTGACGTCATCGTTAAAGGTGACGATAGAGATGCGGTCGCGTTCGTCCACCGTATCGACAAAGCTGCGGGCAGCTTTGCGGATGAAGTTAACGTAATTATCCACGCTGCCCGACACATCCAACAGCAGTACAAGATTGAACGGTGCCGTTGCCGGTTCGACCGAGATGATCTCGCGGCTAACGTTGTTCTCCAACAACTCGAAATCAGCTAATTTCAGTCCGGCAATTGACCGGTTGTTTAGGTCGTTGACGCGTACACTAGTGCTCTTGATGCTAGCAAATGTGCCCTTTTCAATCTGCGAGCGTTCGGCGAAGGCCGGTTCGAGTTTCACGGGCGGCAGCGTCCGGGCATAGTCGCCGTAATACTTGGGAGCCGCACGGCGTATGGCTTCCATAAGCAGCGAATCACCGCTTCGGATGACAGCTTTGGCGGCGACGGTCAACGGTCGCTCGCGTAGATCGCTTGAAACCTCGTTCGGCGGGATATTCAAAAGGATTATTCCGCGGGCCGTGGTGAAATTCAGCGATACTGACTGCGGTATTTGGTCCTTGGCCCTGGGTTTCTTCTCGTTGGATTCGCCGGCGGCGTCTGCCGTGGAAACATCCGCATCCGCGGGTGGTACTGTCCCGTTGCCCGCGTCTCCGCTCCCAATTGTCACCGCGTCGCCGCGTCTCTGCGTTTCAACTTTGCCTTTTGCCGGCTTCTCGTCATCGTCCCGTACGCTTCCGACGATCTGAAACTTACCGCCCGCCTTCTCTTTCACTTTGGCAAGCTCAAAATCACTGAGGAATCGCGGCCGCGACGCCGTCCAATAGAGAGCATACCGAAGATCGGTGGTCGGAACATCGGCGGCGATGGTGCCCGTATTGGTGCGGACATCGGCTGAGATCATATCGCCGGTGACGCGGACCTCGCCCTCGCGCGTCTCGATCTTGACGCGCATCTTCGGCGGCATCTTTAGGGAAATGTCTATACGCTTACTGGCGTCAGCGGGATCGACCTCGACCCGCACATCACTGCCGTTGGTCTCGATCTTTACATCGGTTGAAGTTATCGGGGACGTCGATGTCGCCGTTATCGAGATCGGCCCCGTTGTTGCTGTAACAGGGGTGGCATCCTCATTACCGGCAACCGCGGCTTCGGTAAACGCCTCAACACGCCCGTAAAGATTTATTACCTCAATCCGCCCGCCCGGTGCGATCGTAAAGGCGCGGCTCAGTTGCTGACCGGCCGCCGTCGAAACAAACGCGATGCCGGCAAAAACGTAGAGAACAATTTTCCGTTTGAATTTCCGCATTAGCTATGACCGGCTGGTGATGCGTCCGGACTGGATCAAACGCTGCCGCACGCGCTCCTGCCATTTCTTTCTTGGAAGCCCGTCGTCCTCAAAATGTTCGATTAGATCNNTTCATCGATTCTCCGCCCGCAAGCCGGGTTTTTAAATAGAGCAACGCTACTATGATGCCAGAAAACGAAAAGACGAAAATCTGCATTGGCAGCCAGAAGATCTGAATCAGCGATTCAAGAAAGGTATTTTTAAGGCGGGTACGCATATCCTGTTGCTCGCCCCCGGTCAGGGCCAGATTTCTTCGCCCTAAACTGAAGTTAAAGTTCGATTCCTTTTCATCTGGCTGAGTTTCGGATACCGACACCGTTTCAGCCTGTTTTTCAATTGTTTCGACAGGCGTTTGCGGTTTGGGATCAAAAGCCTTGGCGGATATANNTTTACAACAAACGAGATCGTTCCCGCAACAATAAAGGGGATCATGAACATGATGACGACTGCCCCGGCCGACGTTGCGAACGACCGTTTGACCAGCGTCCGCGAACGTCTCAACGCTTCGCGAATACCGACATTCTCCATCATCACGACCGGCGGCACGAGTATCCAGATAATGTAAGCGGCAAAGAAACCGACAAGTCCTGTTATGACGCCTCCGATCCCGCCTCCTATGAATATGGCGGCAACCGAGCCGGTCACGGGATAGAGAATGCCCAACATCGCGCCAACAAAAACAAAACCAACGATCGCCGTCACGGCAGACGCAACGAATGGCAGCAGAGCCGTAAGAACACCTGCTCCCGCCATGCGTTTCCATTTTTTTCGCGCCTCGGCCAACGCGGGTCGCAGCCGGACGGGACGCAGCGGGACGGCAAGATATTGGGTCACGATCCACGCAATCGATCCGACGATCAGGTTGGTGCAAAACGCACTGGCGATCGAAAGGCCAATCCCGATCACACCCAACGAAACGTTTCCGGCGGTTTCCGAAATAATATTGCTGACCTTCAAAAAAGCAAGAGTCAGCAAAACAAGCGTCAGCACTATTATCGGAAGCGAGAAAAATCCCGTGAGCATTATAAATTTTGGCAAATGTTCGCTGTAAATAACCAGGGCGCGCCGAAGCAGGCCGAAAATGCCCTCGGAACGAGACCTGAGCGCGCTCGCAAAGGCTTCGGCAGTCTGCGGACGCTGATCCGCATTCTTTGCCAAGGCGCCGGCGATCACCCGCTTTAGTTTTTTGCGAACCTTCTTGGCGTTCAGAGGCGGGGGCGGACACTCTCTATGAGATTCCATCACTTGGGTGAAATCTCCGCTGAACGGCGTCGAACCCGACAGCATTTGGTAGGCGATTACCCCAAGACTGTAAATATCGGAACGCGAATCAAGCTTGTCGCCTCGGCATTGCTCAGGCGACATATAAAGAGGAGTTCCCAAAACCGACCCGACGCGCGTTAGATCGCTGGTCGAGGGAACGTTCAGCAGCGAGTTGTCTGCTGTACCGAATAGTTTGGACGTATTTTCATTACCAGTGTCGTCCGAGATAAGCCTTGTCTGGACGGCTTCCTGATCGAACCTCCCGTCGTCACGGGCACGTAGAACCGCAGTCCCACGATCTTCGCCGTTCGCGGATGGCTGTATAAGAGTATTTTTATCGGCTGCCGGCAATACGGCGTCGGCAACCTTGGCCACTGTCGCTCCTTCGACAATTCTAGTCGGAGAGACACTGTCGTGAATGGTTCCTTCCCGCGAAAGATCAGCCAGCGTCGCGTTGGCCGCCGATACAAGGGTTGGAGTCGACGGCAAGGCCACCGGGAACTCAACTGAATCTGTCGAGGAGTGTGCTTCGAGCTTTGCGATACCGAAATCGAGAACTTTAACTGTATAGCCGCCACGCTGGTTCGGCTCCAGCCAGATATTGTCGGGTTTCAGATCGCGGTGAATGATCCCTTGTTCGTGGGCTTCATGTACCGCCGAACAGACCTGCTCCAGAATATCCAGCGTCCATCCAACCGGAAGGTTCTTTTCTTCTTCGAGGATCTCGCCAAGCGTACAGCCGTCGAGATATTCCATCACGAGATACGCGACCTGCCCATCAGCCGTCTGGGCAAAACCGAAGTCGGTAACATCGACCACATTCGGATGCCGCAAACGCCCGGCGGCACGAGCTTCACGGCGAAACCGTTCGACAAATTCCGGCCGTTTCATGAATTTGGGCGCAATTATCTTGACCGCGACGGGCCGTTCAGTCCCGAGATGCGTCGCGAGATACACCGTTCCCATACCGCCGCGTCCAAGTTCGCGTTCGATCTGGTATTTTTCGTCGAGCGTTTGCCCGATGAAATCCGCGAAATTCATATCAGTTTCCGAAAACTATCTTCAGCATTCCAACCCTTGCAGAGTGTTACGGATGAACCCAATAATTGGTTTAAATTCCAACATATTACTTATTGCACAACCTATTGCGGCTTAATTCCTACAAAACGAAACTTTTCGGCACAAATTCGAGCGCGATCAGCTCACCGTTGGTCTTTGATTTCTTGTCGCGCATTTCCGCGTACGTAACGACGACCGGAATTTCAACCGCTTTCATTCCGCACCCGATTTGTAGATGTTCAACATCCGGGGTAAATGCACGCATTTCCAACTTGTTTGCAGCCGGATTGGATAATTTGAGAATTTGCGTCGGCGTCTTAAAGTAGAAAAACATTCCCTTATTACTGCATTCGGACTTTTCTATAAAGGCCATTTCCTGTTTTTCCCCGGCGTTTGGTTTGCGTAAAGACTCCTTAATATGCGCCATCATCGCATTACGCCGCTCGGCCGCAAAGTCATCATTTGACGGCATATTTGATACGACTTCTGATGTTGCCGGGACCGATTCGGTTGACTGCGGAGATTCGGCCACATTTGGGGCCTCGTTTGGATCTACGCTCAAATCCACAAATTGGAAATAAGCAGGCACAAATTCGACCGACACCAATTCACCTCGGCTAATGCCTTTAGCAGTCGTCTTTGGTTTGTAGGTCAATACGGCTTTATTCACCGACACTTTCGCATCGCAGCCGATTTCAGCGTCTCCGCCGTCTGTAATGAACGTAACCAACGCCACTCCCTGAAAGTCCTTACTTGTAAGAATAAACGACTGGCCGTCGGCTTTGACCGTGTAAGTAACCGTACCGCGTTTGCAATCTATCTTTTCCAGATTGCCAAGCAGGCGTATTTCCTGGGTGGAGTTTTTTCGTAATTCCCGGTTTATTGCGCGGATTATGTATTCCTGTTGCGCCTTCGAAATTTCTTCGGGCGTCGGAGCCTTTCCATCCGATCCGCGAACAATAAGGGGCGGGCGCGAGCCTCCGTCTTTTGCTCCTGCGGCAATCGCAGCCTCGTATTTCTTACGCGATTCTTCATTACGAGCGAGAATCTCCTTTCGCTGTCGAAGCTGCTCGATCAAATTGTCGGCTTGACTCTTTATTTGGGGTTCATCGGCCGTTCTTGCGACTTTTTCGGCAATTGCGGCAGCCTGATCGAACTTTTCCTGCCTCAAATATAATTCGGCGATGCGCATGGCATATCGCTGGTTACCCGGCTGCAATCCGAGGGCTTTATGCATTGCCGCCAGCCCCTCATCGAGGTCTTCGTTACTCACCAAACTCACAAAAGCCAGCATTTCGTAGCTCTCGGTAAAGCCTGGATTTATCTCAATCGCTTTTTTTAGCAATTCCCGCATCTTTGCAGTCTTTTCCGGAGAAAAAGCACTTACATAACCGAATTCATCGCGACCTTCGCGGCTTAATAGATATGCGTATTGATAGTACGCGATATGATTTTTCTGATCCTTGGAAATTGCCTTTTCGAGATAACTCTTCGCATCGTCGAATTTTCTCTGACGCACTTTAACAATTCCAAGCGTCGTATTCGCCATGCTTGAATTGGGATCAAGCGTCAGGGCCTTCTCTAAATATGGTTCGGCGTCCTCTGCCCGATTTATGTGATAGAGCAAGTCGCCAAGATATGCGTTAGCATCGGCTTCGGTTAGCGGTGATGACTGCATCCCGGTGTCAAACGAAAGTTTATTGTTGAAGGTTACAAGCGTATATTGATAACTTCCTTTCGCGACATACTGCCTGAGCTCCTTTTCCATTTGGGCATAGGTCATCTGAAAAGCGTCCTGAAACGCCTTTTCCTCAGCCACGTTCTTCATCGAAAGTGTAAGGAATTTGTTCATTCCATCCGTCTTTTTGTTAGCTATCAAATAGTGAATGATCGCCCAAGCCTGTGCGTAAAAAACACTGCGCGAATGATTGGCGTTTTGGAGCAACGCCGAGTTGCTGATGTTAAAAAACGTGTCGAGCGGAATGAGCTTATTCTGCTGAAGCAGCGCCAGATGGCTGTTTTGCAAAAGGCCGAGTTTTGCCTTAATGTCTCCTTCCATTTCAAAGGTCTGATAGTATTCCGCAAGGCCCTCGTTAAACCATGGCGGAACGTCCGATTTGCCGAAGTTTGTATTGACAATAAAGTGAACGTACTCATGGAAGATCGTGCCGTATGTATCGGCATCCGTACCACCGGTCGAAAGCGTAATATAATTAACGTCCTCACCGGATTGAAAATATCCCGCGATAAAATTATCCGTTTTACCGTCTGTTCGCTTTGGCTTGAAGGGCTTGTAAGCTGAATCGTTCTTGAACACGACAACATTTGTCGGGATCGGCGAACTCAAATTCGTTTTGGTGAAAAGCAGGCGGAATGCTTCACGGAATTGTTCGAGTTTCGTCGCAACCTTGCGTATATCTTTATCCGAAGTGTTTCCGATCAGGTTGAAGTTCTTTGAGCGAACATTCAGCCACTCGTCCTTAGCAAATACGGAATCTGCTATGAAGACGTTAATCCATATAATTACAAGAACAAGCGAAGCGAATCTTTTCGTTTTCATGACGTTACTTGAGAATTAACTCAATCGAGTGAACCGATGGCAGACAGAACCGCATTCTGATTATTCGACCTGCGTCTATTGAACATTTTAGCATTTTATCTAATTCGCGTTCCAGCAAAAGATGTTCTTCTCCAAAGCGCGATACCACCTCCGAAGGCAATCAGCGACCTCGGAATTTTTTCCTTGCGTAAATCTCCTTTTTTGGGTAACTTAACTTCAATCTTCTTAATCGAAAGCGGTTGGGTGCGTATCATTCGTGCAACATCATTTCACAAACGCTTGCCTTCTGTGGTAGTCTGTGTCTGTCTCGGTTCGGAAGTCACTTTTTTGGCGGAAAATATATAAGTGGAGAGGCTGTAAAAATGGGTTTAGACAAAGGAAAAGCGATCGAATCTGCACTTTTGCAGATAGAAAAGAAATTCGGCAAAGGGTCTATCATGCGTCTCGGTGAAAAGCCGCGCCAGGACATTGGCTCTATTTCTACGTGTTGTTTGAGCCTGGACGCCGCAATCGGCGTCGGGGGGCTGCCGCGCGGCCGCATCGTCGAGATCTACGGGCCTGAGAGTTCAGGCAAGACAACGCTTGCTTTGCATGTCGTAGCGTCTGCACAAAAAGCTGGCGGGATCGCCGCGTATATCGATGCGGAACATGCGATGGATCCGGAATATGCCGGTAAGCTCGGCGTAAATATCGACGATCTTCTCATTTCGCAACCCGATTCGGGTGAACAAGCTCTTGAGATCGCCGAAACACTCGTTAGATCAAACAGCGTCGATGTGATCGTTATCGATTCGGTTGCCGCTCTTGTGCCTCGCGCCGAACTGGACGGTGAAATGGGTGATTCGCTTCCCGGTTTACAGGCCAGGCTAATGTCTCAGGCACTTCGCAAGATAACTGCTATCGTCGCTAATTCCAACACGACCTTTATTTTCATCAACCAGCTACGCGAGAAGATAGGTGTATTCTTCGGCTCGCCAGAAACGACGACGGGCGGCAAGGCATTGAAATTCTACGCCAGCGTCCGGCTTGATATTCGGCGCATCGGTGCTATCAAGGACGGCGACAAAATGGTCGGAAACCGCACACGCGTAAAAGTGGTCAAGAACAAATGCGCACCGCCGTTTCGCGAGACCGAATTCGACATTATGTACGGTGAAGGTATTTCACGTGAGGGCGATCTGATCGATCTGGCTTCAAACCATGAGGTTGTTGAAAAGAGTGGTGCATGGTTCTCGTACAAAGGCGAACGATTAGGACAAGGCCGCGAGAACGTAAAGAACCTACTCAAGGAGAACACCGATCTTCGCGACAGGATCGAGCATGACGTAAAGGTTTCCCTGGGAATGCTCGCATCCGAGGCGGCGAAGGCATAGCTTCATATCGTCTTTGTTGTGTGTGGTTTTTAAAATAACTGTGCCGGTTTGAACGTTGCGCCTCCGGGGGACAGCGGCGGCATTCAAACCGACACGGGCAGGTATCAAACGGATTCGGAAGACAAAGTGACCATTGTAAGGAAACAGTCACTAAAAGGAGATTATAGTCCTCCTGACGATATTGTCAACACATTTCTCACTAAGTAATAGATCTTCGAATCCTAAAGCTAAATTATCGAATTTTCGGAATGGATTTGACATCGCCAAACGGGTTATCTACACTTTTCAGTTCGCCTGTTTGTTTGCAAACAGGCCACGGCCAGATAGCTCAGTTGGTAGAGCA
>DLHV01000257.1 GCA_002483395.1 Chloracidobacterium sp. UBA7659
GGATCCGGCATTCGTAGGTTCGAGTCCTCCCGCCCCAGCCAATTCATTAGTATCGGAGCGAACTGTCTATTAGGATGGTTCGCTTTTTTTAGTTCAGAGTTCACGCTCAGCGTGTCTTAAAAGGAGGACAAACTAAAGTTTTGAACTTCTAAACTTTATGAGCGTAACGGGCGGAGTAAAAATATTTTCGGGCAATGCTCACCGCAATCTCGCGGAAGAGATCTGCGGGCATCTGAACTGCGATCTTGGCAAGGCGAGCACCGACCGGTTCTCGGACGGCGAGTTCAATTTCCAGATCGGTGAAAACGTTCGCGGCACCGATGTTTTCATTGTCCAGCCGACGTGTCCGCCGGTCGATCAAAATTTGATGGAACTGCTGATAATGATGGACACATGTGTCCGTGCATCGGCGGAAAGGGTGACGGCCGTGATCCCATATTTCGGCTACGCTCGCTCGGACAAAAAAGACCGTCCGCGCGTGCCGATCTCGGCAAAACTGGTTGCGAATTTGATAACTAAAGCCGGTGCCCAGAGAATTTTGACGCTCGATCTGCACGCTTCGCAGATACAGGGATTTTTCGATATTCCGGTCGATCACCTTTACGCGGCACCGATCGTGGTGGAATATTTCCGCGAGAACCCGATCGAGAATTTGATCGTGGTTGCTCCTGACACGGGCGGTGCCGAACGGGCCAGGGCTTATGCCAAACGATTGAAAGCGGGCCTTGCTCTTTGCGATAAGCGGCGCGAGCGCGCAAATGAGGCCGATGTGATGAACATTGTCGGCGATGTGAGAGGAAAGAATTGTCTCATCGTTGACGACATGTGCGACACCGGCGGTACGATCTGTAAGGTCGCGAAGGCATTGCACGAAGCAGGTGCGAACGAGATATTGGCGGTCTTTACACACGCCGTGCTATCGGGGAGTGCGATGGAGAACATCAGCAACTCGCATTTGAAAAAGGTGATCGTGACAAACACGATACCGCTTGGCAAAAATGGGCTTCCGTTAAAAGATGGCGGAAAGATCGAGGTTTTGAGCGTCGCGAAGCTACTGGCTTCGGCGATCAGATCGATTCACGATGAGACGAGTGTTTCATCGCTGTTTATTTGAACGAGTCGCGAGTTTAAGAGTCGAGAGCCGGAAAGGAAAGCTCTTACTCCCGACTCTCGACTCATGACTCTCGACTAATTAAGATTATGGCAGATAAAATTGTAGTAAAAGCTGAAAAGCGGAGTGAGATTGGCAAGAACGTCAATCGTCGGCTGCGTGTCGCGGGCAAAATCCCTGTCGTCGTTTACGGCGGCGGCAGCGAGAGCCTTGCGGCTGTAGCTCAACTTAGCGAGCTTGCGGCCATTCTGCGAACCGATGCGGGTGTTAACTCTGTGTTTGCGCTCGACATTGCGGGCGAGGGCGTCAACGACGTTATTTTTCAGGATCGCCAAATTCACCCGGTCAGCGGCCGCTTGATCCATGCCGATCTTCGCCGCTTTGCAAAGGGCGAGAAGATCGAAATGACCGTTCCGATACGCCTTATCGGCGAACCGGCTGCACTAAAAGAAGAAGGTGCCGTCCTTTCGCAGGCGATGCGTGAGATCAAGGTCCTTTGCGAACCGGCAAACACGCCCGATTCGATCGATGTGGATATCAGCGAGCTTACCGGTGAGCATTCGATCCATGTGTCGGATCTGAAGGTTGGTATGGGAATCGAAATTTCGGAATCGCCGGAAACCGTCGTTGCTTCGATCGTCATTGTTAAGGAAGCCGATCTCGAACCGCAACTTGAGGTTGCCGGTGAACCGGAAGTGACGGGTGAGAAGGCTGAAGAGCCCAAAGAGGGCGACGAGGCTTAATGTTCGGAGTTCACGCTTTTAGCGTGCCGAATGAACCACCCCGTCCGCCCAAAGCGGCGGCCACCCCTCCTTCGTAAGGAGGGGAGCCCGAGTCGGGATCGAGTTTGTTACCGGACATATGTCTTCGCTCTCTGAAAACTGGCTGATCGTCGGGCTTGGGAATCCCGGGGCCGAGTACGAAAGGACGCGGCACAATCTCGGTTTTATGCTGATCGATCTGCTGGCCGCCGATGCCCAAACACAGGTCAAACGCACGGAATGCCGTACCTTGATCGGGCGTGCGGAGATCGAAGGCCAGTTGGTCGAGCTGGTAAAGCCGCAGACGTTTATGAATCTGAGCGGCGAAGCGGTAAGCTGCCTCCTGCAAAAGCCGGAGCGCAGCGTTGAAAAACTGATTGTGATCTCCGACGATCTAGCATTGCCGCTCGGCAAAATCAGGCTGCGGACACAGGGTTCGCACGGCGGGCAGAACGGTCTGAGATCGGTGATCTATTGTTTGAAAACGAACGAGTTTATTCGATTGAGGATCGGAATCGCACCGGAGCACCCGGTGACGAATGCCCGGAATTTCGTGCTCGAAAAGTTTTCGAAGAGCGAGACCGAAACGGTAGAGAAAGTTTTGAAAAATTCTGCCGACGCTGTTCGTACCGTCATCAAAGACGGCGTGAATGAGGCGATGGCAGAGTTTAATGGAGAATCGAAAATGGAGAATTGAAAATATAATTTTCCATTATCAATTTTCAATTTTTCATTAAAAAACAACCTTCTTGCTTCGACCCAAAGGCGGTCGAGGCTCGAAAGCCAAAAGGAGGAAATGAAATTGGCAAATAGAACATACGAAGTAATGTATATTGTCGATCCGGAAACGGCGGCGGACAAGATCACGGCCCTGAACGAAGCGGTCGGTAAATTGATTGAAAAGGAAGGCGGCACGATCGTCAGAATGGACGATATCGGTATGCGAACCCTTGCATACCCGATCAAAAAGCGTACGGACGGGTATTATGTCCTGTACGAGATCGACGGCAGCGGCCAGGAAATCATGGAACTTGAGCGACGCATGCGTGTTAACGACGCGATCATGCGTTACATAACCGTCCGCGTCGATGAGGACCGCAAGAAGGCTTTGAAAATGCAGGCAAAACGCGAGAAGCGGACGAGCCAGCGTTCGAAGTTCCGCAAGACAGAGGAAACGGCCGAAACAGCCGGCGAATTACAGGAAGCTTAAACCGGGGGTAAATATGGTTGAAAACGATTTTGAAGTACCAAGAGAAAGAGACATTAGCGGCGAAGAGGGATTTGGAGACAAGGCCCCGCGTCGTTATCAACGGCGTCGTCCGCGCCAGGTAATTCCTGATTATGTCGATTGGAGAGATGTCGATTATTTGCGGCAGTTTATCCCGGAGCGCGGAAAGATTATGCCGCGCCGCATATCCGGTATTTCCGCCAAGGACCAGCGGCGTATTGCAACGGCGATCAAACGCGCCAGATCGATGGCTTTGCTG
>DLHV01000167.1:0-3403 GCA_002483395.1 Chloracidobacterium sp. UBA7659
GTCCGTAAACTTCTTCGTACCCAAATCCAAATACAGCGGATCGCGCTCGTAGCCGCTGAATGAAAATCCCTGACCGAACATCAGCTGATTCTGATCGGTGCGAAGAACGCCTTTGTCTTTTTCATTTGCCTGCGTCACAACTTGACGCCAGAACTGGCTTCAGGTGTCCTTCATCGATTTGCCGGAAATAAATCCGTTTGGCGTATAAATATCTTCCCATCCGTCATTATCGAAATCTAAAAACCCTCCGCCCCACGCCCATCCACCTGAGAATCCGCCGACCTCGGCCGTCACATCCCGGAATTTACCATCACCCGTGTTTTCGAACAGATTGTTTCCGGAGGCGAGCTTTTTGTAAACGTTGTCTTTAACGTTTGCACTCGGAAAAAGCCGCGTGATGATGCGGTTACCGGCAGTCGAACTCATATTCGTGGCGTGCAGATCAAGCAAGCCGTCGTTATTATAATCGCCGAAGGAAACGCCCATTCCGTTGCCCGGATCGAGCACGCCGCGTTCCTTTGCTTCATCGACAAACCGGTCGCCCTTGTTTACATACATCGCTTTTTCGCCAAAATCGTTTGCGACATACAGATCTATTTTTCCGTCCGAATTTACATCGGCAAATTCGGCCGCAGAGCTCCAACGCCTGTCATCAACTCCCCATTTGGCGGCTTCTTCACGGAAGGTTCCGTCTGCCTGATTGATAAAGAGAAGATTCGGAGTGCCGTTTGTCGCTCGGAACCACGAATCCGGCGTCACCTGTCCATAGCGGTTGTAAGAAGTGACATATATATCGAGCCTGCCGTCGCCGTTTACATCGCCCGCTATCGCGCTAAACCCGATTGCATCCTTGGCGACGCCGGATTCGAGCGAAATATCTATGAATTCGGCCTTGTCCGTTTGCTTGAGCTGATTTTGAAACAATATCTGCCTGCCTACGGTAGAAATGAAAACGTCCGAATCCCCGTCGTTGTCGTAATCAAAGATCAAAGGGCCGTTCCCCGATGCAAGCTGCTTAACTCTTGTTTCCTCCGAAGCATCGCGGAAACCGCCTTTTTGATCGTTAAGGTAAACAATGTTTCGCCCGCCAGACGTCGCAAAAAGATCGATCCAGCAGTCATTATTAAGATCTCCCGCAGCCGCTCCACGCCAGGAGAAACCGCTATTCTCTTTGGTTCCAAAAGACGGCAATGGACAACCGACTCCGGCAGGAACGGCAACCTCAGAAAACAAATCGGTTTCGGCAACCATCGAATCAAAACTTATTAATTCGAACGAATCGAACTGCCAATGTTTGTTCGCAGCAAAGCGAACATTCGCCCAAAAAGCTCCTCGCGCCCATTCACGTTTGCCGTCAATGTCGCGCCCAATTACATAAAAAGCGATCCTTGCTCTGCCTGTTGCTCCGACAACGGCGGTTGGCTCTTTTGCTCCCTGAACCGAGTTTGCATTTTCATCGAAATTTGCTTCCTTGACCTTAAACCGGGCATCTTCGATGTCGGAAAAATGTTCCAAAAACTCCTTCCAGTTTTTCAGAAATTCGGACTTGGTTGTTTTAGCCGCTCCGTTTGTTTGGTTCGGGGCGGCAGCTTCCCAATTATGCACAGTAATCCATTTAACCTGTGTTTTGGAAGCTGCAGGGCGCGACGAAAACGGCTTCGCGGAGAACTGTGCGGGAAAATACAGCGACATGATTTCAAAATCACGGTCGCGGACGGCGACTGAAAGTTCCAAAATATCGTTTGCGAGCGATTCGGATAAATCTTCAGTCACTTCAAGTCTGGTTCGATCGTTCTGGGCAAATGTCCCGCTCGAGACAAAACCGATCAGAAGGGTAAAGATGGAAACCATCATAAAATTCGCTGAACCGAAACGACGACGTGGATTTCTGCTACACATACTCATAAAGATTCGATGCAACCCCAGCAATTTCACCTTTGGTTATTCAACGCAGTTTTACTTTCAAATGGACACCAAAACCGTTTATATTAAGCGGTCTGGTATCGACCCGGATGTAAAAAAAATCCGCCGAAAAGCGATTCGATAGTTTACGGGTGATACCGGCTTTGAATTCGTTTCGCGACCACTTTTTTGAAACGGTGTCATAGTAGCTTTCGTTTGCGACGAAAGGTGAAAATATCTCTGTTTTATTGGCTTTAATAGGAAAACTTGCCTGAAAAAGCGGGCGATAATTGGTCGTATCCTGACGCGAATTACGAAATTTGCGTTCGACCATTTGTCGTGTCCGCAGATTGACTTCGCCAAGTTTTTTATCAAAGGTTCCGGCGNNAACGGCTCTCGTAATTCCGGCCGGTTTTCAGAGGAGTGGCCTTTTGATAAAGATAGCCCGAAGTCAGCCGAAAAAAATTACTAAAGCGGTATTCAAGAAAAGCCGCTACGCGCTGATCGACCTGGCGCGACACGTCGTCGCCAAAACGGTCATGTCCCTCGAGCAGCAGGGCGAGCTTATCGATCTCCTTGCCTTTTGCGTCCTTGCCTTTTTTCAAGCCAACTACAAATTGAACGCTTGTCCAGATTTGCGTGTCTTCGGGCAGACTCTGAGATGAAACACTACCGGCCGCGATCAGCAGTATTAAGAAAACCATCAGTTGTTTCATATTATCTGCATTCCGCGCTGGATACTATAATTCTTCTGAAATCGTCGGCATTGCGCCCGGCTGCGAGGCGACAAACGCCGCAATCCGATTCGCCTTTTGGTTTATGTTGTCCAGATTCCAGCCGCGCAAAATTCCGTGAGTCATCGTCGCTGTAAAAGCATCGCCCGCGCCGATCGTGTCGGCAATTTCTATATTTATGCCCGTGTTTTCGGACATTTCGTTTTCACCAATCAATAAACTGCCGTTCGCGCCGCGTGTAATGCAAATCACTTCCAGATCGAACTTTTCCCGGAGACCTTTGGCAAATTCGATTTCGCTCGTCCCAGAAACATTCGCCATTTCCGCCACGATCGGCAATTCTTCATGATTGAATTTGGCGATCGTAGCGGCATTTAAGGATTCCAGCAAAAGGTCGTCAGAAAAATAGTGTTGCCGCAAGTTTACATCAAAAACCCGTTTAGATGAACTCTTGGTCAAGGATAAAAACTCGTGAATAGTCTTCCGCGAAACCGGATTTCGTTGTGCAAGAGTACCAAAACAAACGGCGTCGCATTGCAAGGCCAAATCACGCCAACTTTCCGTCATTTCCATAAAGTCCCAGGCGGCATTTTCTCTGATCGTATAAACAGGCTGGCCTTTTTCTAATTCTACGTGAACTGTTCCCGTACGATGCTCCCGATCAAATTGAACACCCGAAGTATAAACACCGGCTGCTTTCAACCGTTCGACAATCTCCAGCCCGTGCGTATCGTTTCCGATCCGACTGGCAACAATGCCACAGTTCT
>DLHV01000167.1:3440-3704 GCA_002483395.1 Chloracidobacterium sp. UBA7659
GAGTTCGCCGAGGCCAACAATTGTGAATTTGCTTTCGCTCATTTAACGAAGATACGATAGCTCCACGGCGGCAAAATCATTTTTGCGGAAGCATCCAGATCAGCAGGTTTTCCGCTGAAAAATTCGATATATTTGCCGTGATAAAGCGCTTCTTTGAACGTAACGCTTTGCGACAAGTTTGAAAAATTCATAACGGCAAATATCTTGTCCTTTTCGTTTTGACGGACAAAACTGAAAATTTTGGCGGGTTTTGAATTTGGAACC
>DLHV01000139.1:0-158 GCA_002483395.1 Chloracidobacterium sp. UBA7659
GCGACGATGGTCACCGCGGGTGTTTATCTTGTTGTACGAGCAAATGCCATTTACCAATTTGCGCCGACCGCGATGTGGATCATTGCCGTCATTGGTGCCGCGACGGCGTTGTTTGCCGCAACGATAGCGATCGCTCAAAACGACATCAAGAAGGTCCT
>DLHV01000139.1:268-2894 GCA_002483395.1 Chloracidobacterium sp. UBA7659
GAGCAGGACATGCGGAAGATGGGCAATTTGAAGAAACACATGCCCATTACGTTCTTAACGATGGCGGCCGGCTGGCTTGCTATCTGCGGAATACCGATATGGGCCGGCTTTTTCTCAAAAGACGAGATTCTTTACAGGACGTTTGCGGCTGATAGTTATTTTCCCGTCGCCGATTTTCCCGGAAACAAGGTTCTTTGGGTGGTCGCCACGCTGACCGCGATCCTGACCGCCGTTTACATGACCAGGATGATGATCATGACGTTCTGGGGCAAGGAAAGGTTCCACGACGCTTTGCCGGGCGAAGAAAATCTTGATGATCATTCGCCTGTCGGCGAACACGCTGACGCTCCCGCGGACGACGACGATGGAGAGCATCACTCTCTGCCGCACGATTTCAAACCGCACGAATCACCGTGGTCAATGACCGTGCCGCTTATCGCGCTTGCCGTGCTTTCGACGATTGGCGGCCTTGTCGGCATCCCTTACGCAATGAGTTCATTCGTAGGCGCGGGTGAGGTAAACGTTTTCGAGCACACGCTCGAGCCGGTCATCGCCGAAGAGTCAAAAGACGGACACGGCCCTGCCGCAATCGGCGAAAAAAAGGAAGTAAAGCACACCGCTGCTGTGGAAAAGCCTGAGACCGTCAGTGGCGAATCACACGATGAGCATTCGCCGGTAGTGATCGCAAAGGAGCGATGGCTGGCATTGCTTTCGACCGTTCTTGCGGTTCTCGGCATTGGCATCGGTTTTGCGTTGTTCCGGAATAATCCGCTCCGTAAGATGCCTTTGCTCCTTGAGCAGAAATGGCGGCTTGATGAATTTTACAACGGCTATATCGTCGACCCGATCACAAAACTGTCGCGCGAGGGCTTGTGGAAGGGCTTCGATCTTGGCTTTATCGACGGCGTCATTAACGGCATCGGCCATTTTGTGGCCGAAGTCGGCAATCTCGTCAGGCACCTTCAGGTCGGATTCATCCGCAGCTATGCGGCATTCATTATGCTCGGGGCGATTGTCGTGCTTGGATATTTTATTTATTACGGGTTGAAGCTGATTGGTTAAAAATGCAAGAGCCTGAAGTACAAAAGAGGTTTTTATGAGCGACGATGTACTGGCATCCAGAACGGTCGAGCAGGTTGCAGCATTTTATGCCCGACTCGCCGATGCGGTAGATGCGAACAAAGGAGCGCTTACAGAATCACTGGCAGCAAAGCTAATGCGGCAATGGCTCGTTAATCGAACCCCGTCATCAAGTTTCGAATTCGACGCTCCACTGCACCTCAAGAATCAAACTCAGGTACTGTCGGTGTTGAAGAGCCATCGTGCCATCTTCTTGACCGAAGAAAAGGCAAAAAGCGGCAAGTGGGCCGGATTGAGACCGCGCCTGCAAGGAAAAGGTTACCCTCAGTGGAACGGAACCGGTGAATTGCAGATGGAATACGAAAGCCTCGTCGAAATTCCGCTTTGGTATCAAATTTCGGGAAGCGATGCGGATAAGGACATCCTATATGCTCTTCACGGATTTCAATTGAAAAGCAAAGTGGCAGTGCGGTTGACTGGCCCGCCAACGGCAAATCCGGTTGGCGTTATGTTTTCCCGCTTCGAGACACAGATAAATGACACCTATGATTGGGACTATTCCGAGCATTTGACGGTTCCGAATCCCGACTTTGGAAGTTCAGCACCAGACGCGATTGAGCCTAAATCAAAGACGGTTAGGGTTTATCACAAAAATGCTCAAAGGATAGAACTGGCAAAACTCGCAGCACCGTACAAACTTACTTCGAAATTTTGGATGGTCACCGACCCTTCCATCAGCGGGCCGGGGAAAGTGAACCCAACGAAGAGCATTTAGAGTTTTTGTCAAGCGTAATTTTGAAATGGACCTAATTACCGAAAATCTTCTGACTATTCTCATTCTGGTGCCCGTCTTGGGCGCGCTGGCGACGCTTGGCTACCAGGTGTTTTTGAAGCAGGAAAGCCTTCTGAAATGGGTTGCGCTTGCAACGACGCTGGTCAACTTCGCACTTTCGCTGGTTTTGGTTATCGATAAAGGCACCGCTTCGTCCAGCGGATTTTTCTTCGAGGAAAATGTTCCTTGGATAAAGGCTATCCATACAAATTATCACGTCGGAGTCGATGGCTTAAGCCTTTGGCTTGTAATACTGACGACGTTCATAATGCCGATCACGATCCTTTCGACCTGGGGCGGCGAACGAAAGCGTCCGGCCGCGTTTTACGTATTCCTGTTGCTTCTTGAAAGCGCAATGCTCGGTGTGTTCGTCTCGCTCGATTTGCTCGTCTTTTACCTGTTTTTCGAGGCATCGCTGATACCGATGTTCTTCCTTATCGGCATCTGGGGCGGAGAAAACCGCGTCTATGCCGCGATAAAGTTTTTTATCTTTACGTTTTTGGGCAGCTTGCTGATGCTCGTCGCGATCATCGCTCTTTATTATCTGCACGCCGATGCGACCGGCACCGGCACGTTCGATTTTGTAACGCTTCTCAGCACCTTGAAGCTCGGCAACATGATTTTTTCCTCAACCGCGGGAACGCTTCTGTTTATGGCTTTTGCGATATCCTTCGCGATCAAAGTCCCGCTTTTTCCCTTTCACACTTGGCTGCC
>DLHV01000139.1:2957-4216 GCA_002483395.1 Chloracidobacterium sp. UBA7659
CCTTTTCCCGGATCAAACCCGCAAGTGGGCGTGGCTCTTTATCGTGCTGGCGATCATCGGAATTATCTATGGAGCGTTGGTCGCGATGGTACAGCCTGACGTTAAGCGGCTCGTTGCGTATTCATCGGTAGCTCATATGGGTTTTGTCATTCTCGGCATGTTCTCGTTTACCGAATGGGGCATGCAGGGTGCCGTTTACCAAATGCTCAATCATGGCGTATCAACGGGCGCTCTGTTTCTTCTTGTCGGGTTTATTTACGAACGTCGGCATACGCGGCAGATCACAGACTTCGGTGGGCTGGCAAACGTGATGCCGATCTATGCGACGATCTTTGTAATCACTTCGATGTCGTCGGTCGGACTTCCTTTTCTGAACGGATTTGTCGGCGAGTTTCTGATCATGGTCGGCATGTTCAAGTCGCACGCGCTGGATTACGTCACATGGCTCGGCTGGAACTGGAATTATGTCGCCACGATGCTGGCCGGAACCGGTGTTATCTTCGCCGCCGTTTACCTTCTTTGGATGATCCAGCGTGTCTTCTTCGGCAAGATAAATAACGAAAAGAACAGGCATCTGGCCGACCTGAGCTGGCGCGAGATCGGCTTGATGGTACCGCTATTGTTTTTGATGGTTTTTATGGGCGTGTACCCGCGGCCGTTCCTTGACGCAACAAAAGAATCGGTCACGGCGATCCAGAAGCGTGTAATGCAGCAGGCGGGCGGCGAGGTCGAGCACGCCGATGCTTCTGTTATTAAAAGCCCGGAAGCGAAACATTGAATTATGCTGCGGATTTTTCTGGTTATTCTGATCATATTGACATTGGAGGCCATCGCCGTAGCACAGACGTTTTACGGATCGACTGATCTCAGGATATTCCGCGATGGTCGCGATAAGGAGTTCCGCAACAAATCCGAATCGCCTTTAAAGGACGCCGATTTTGCAGCATTTAAGGGGCTGAATTATTTTCCGGTCAATCGGACGTTTCGTGTATCGGCTGCGTTTAGCCGGACAACGGACGAAAAGTTTTTTCAAATGCCGACGTCGTCCGGCGTTACGAAGAAGTTTATTAAATACGGTGTTTTGAAATTTAAGCTCAACGGTGAGGACCAAAGTCTGAACGCATATCAGATCGATCCGGAGATCCGTGCAAAATTTCCTGAGTATGCTGATTTGCTGTTCGTTCCGTTCAAGGATTTTACAAGCGGGAAGGAAACATATGGAGTCGGTAGATATATTGATATCAGGACCCCGAAAGGGA
>DLHV01000139.1:4231-10107 GCA_002483395.1 Chloracidobacterium sp. UBA7659
CAAATATTCGTGTCCAATCCCGCCGAAAGAAAATTTTCTTCGGGTCGAGATCAAAGCCGGTGAAAAGAGTTTTGCTCACGCAGCTAAGCCAGCGGGACCGGATCAAGTTCAATAAAAAGAGATGAACGCATTTTTGTTAGCAGAGTATATTAATCCGAACGTCAATGTTTCGATAATATTGCCGGAACTGGTTGTCGCTCTAGCGGGTATCGACGTCATGGTTTACGACAGCTTTTTTCCAAAACAGCGTCGTGTGACCGGCATAGTTTCGCTGGCCGGACTTGTCATCGCGGCATTTCTTTTAGCGATGATGTGGACCGGCACCGCGGGGCTTCCGTCCGCCGCGTGGAACGGAATGATCGCCCACGACAGCCTGCGAATGGCGTTCTCGTTCGTCTTTTTACTCGTTACCGCAATGACGATCCTTATCTCGACGGTTTGGGTCGATAACGAAAAGATACCGGTCGGCGAATACCATGCACTGTTGCTGTTTGCGACGTTCGGCATGATGCTGATGGCGTCGGGCAACGATCTGGTCGTGCTTTTTCTCGGCCTCGAAACGCTTTCGATCGCGACATACGTCATGGCCGGTTTCCGCAAATCAGACCTCAAATCGAACGAATCCGCGATGAAGTATTTCATTCTCGGATCTTTTGCCTCGGCATTTCTTCTGTATGGGATGGCACTGATCTATGGCGCGACCGGCTCGACAAATCTGACTGAGATCGCCGCAAAGACTGCCAATGCAAACTTCCCCGCACTGTTGTTGATCGGTGCCGCGATGCTGATAATCGGCTTTGGATTCAAGGTCGCGACGGTTCCATTCCATATCTGGACGCCCGACGTTTACGAGGGAGCTCCGAGCCCGGTCACGGGCTTTATGGCGACCGGGCCGAAAGCCGCCGCTTTTGCTTCGTTCGTCCGCGTTTTTGTTCTCGGCTTTCCACTGATCGCCAGCGTTCAGGCTTCCGGCTACCTGCATGAAACCTGGACAACAGCTCTGAGCATAATGGCGATACTGACCATGACGGTCGGGAATGTCGCTGCGATAATGCAGAACAACATCAAGCGCATGCTCGCCTATNNCGGTTTTCTCGGCGCGGGCGCGGCTAAAACGCCGGCGGACCGCGATGCGGCTATCGCATCCGTTGCCTTTTACATGCTGACGTATGCGATAACGAATCTCGGTGCATTTGCGATAATCACGCTATTGGGCCAGAAAAACGACCGCCGCACCGAATTTGACGATTACAACGGCATCGGCTTCAAATCGCCTGTTTTGTCGTTTACGCTTTCGCTCTTTATGCTCAGCCTTTTGGGCATTCCGTTGACCGCCGGCTTTATGGGCAAAGTGCTGGTATTCCGCCCGGCGTTGGAGGCCGGAAATGCCCTGCTGACGGTCGTCGTTGTCGCCGCCGTGATCAATACGGCGATCTCGGCATATTACTACCTGCGGCTGATCGTTGTTATGTTCTTTCGCGAGAGGACGACGCAATGGCTTGAACCCAAAATGCCGATCGGCCTTGCCGCCGCACTTCTGATCGCGGTCATCGGCGTTTTCTATTTCGGCATCTTCAGCGACAGCGTGATCGAGAAATTCTCGCAGCNNCACGGTCGGAACTCTGACAAAATAACCGCCGATGTTCACCGAACTTGATGTTGATTCCTGGCCTCGGAAAGCGACCCACGAGTTTTTTAAGGATTACGAGGACCCGTTTTTCAACTTCTCGGCGAATATAGATGTAACCGCCTTCTACAACTTCTGCAAGCAAAATAATCTCTCGATTTCGCTATCGATACTCTATTACGTATTAGTGGCCGTCAANNTACGCGAATTCCGCATCCGCCTGCAAAACGGCAAGCTGGTCGAATTCGACATTATTCACGCAACGCAGACGATCCTGAACGCGGACGAAACATTCTCGTTCGCCTATTTCGAAATGCAGCCTGATGTGTTCCAATTCGGCGCCGCGGGCAAGATCGCCCTTGAAAAGTACAAAGCGTTAAAGACATACGACGTCGAATCGGACCGTCTCGATCTCATCTATTGCTCGGTGATTCCGTGGGTATCGTTCACAAGTTTTAAACACGCAAGCCGTTTGGATCGAACCCAGACAATCCCGCGTGTCGTCTTCGGCAAGATATTTGACGACGGCCCGGCAAAGAAAATGCCGCTTTCGGTTGAGGCGAACCACACGATCATGGATGGGATTCACGTCGGCAAACTCTTCAATCTCGTGCAGGAAGCGATCGATCACTTGTAAATTGGTTCCGGTGCCGGAAAGCTCATGGATATTGGGGTAAAAATTCGAGAGGCGATAGGACGCGAATGGATTCCGTTGATCTATCGCGAAGAGATTCGACCGCAGCGTACGCGTTCCTTCGCAATGGATGTACCCGAACGCGAAAACGCGTCCGAGATCCTGCACACCCTTCTCGGCATAGAGCTAAAAGTCGGCAAAAAGCGGTTTAGCTGCCCCGATCTCTCTACGGCAAGGTATTTGCGGGTCTTTGCCCGTATCGGCTGCCGCATCATTGCCATTCCTTATGACATAACAAAGATCTCTGTAATTGCGGACGAACTCGAAGTCGGCTGGCACAAATTGCTGTTAGTGCTTGAAGAAAACATCGGGCAAACAACCCCACAGGCGAAAGGAAAGGCGCGTTCAGCGCTCATCCGGCGAATCCGTGCCGAGATCGCGGAGGTTGGCGCGGGCGATGCAATGCCCGAATTCAAAAACTCGACCAGACAACGAAATTCCTGATATAATCATAAGAGTTTTGGAAATTGCCGTTTTAATTTAACGGCAATTTCGCTTAGTATTAACGCTTATGTTAGACGGCGCGGTCAAAACAACGGTATCAGAAGAACTTCCATTCCCGTACAACAAGCGGGCTTTTTGCCGTTATGAGCCGATAGAAAAAAAGATCCAGCACGCCCGTATTCTGATTGTCAATAACCTTCTGCGCTACGAATCCGACCTTTCGCAGCTTGCCCGCGAAGAATGGAATGGAACAGCCGAAAGCAAACTCCGATTTGAACGAAAGGTGTCGGGGATGGCGTGCAGCAACATCGTCAACAACGTGCTCCGCCTGGTCAAACAGCCAAAGACGCTTACCGTGCATCTGTCCGAAGTGGCCGACGCCGCACGAGACTTCGAGCCGGACGCGATCGTCATGAGCGGAACGTTAAGCGATTTCGATTATTACAATCCCGATCATTTGTCGAAGTTCGCGGATTTTATTAAGGAAACCAGGATTCCGGTGCTCGCCATTTGCGGAGCACATCAGCTGGTTGCGGCGGCATTCGGCTCCGAATTGAAGACTCTCGATGATCTTGAACTTTCCGAGAAGCGAACGAACCGACTGGTCGAATATCAATACCGCTTCGTAAAGATCGTCGACACGACCGATCCGATTTTTGAGGGCCATAACGATCAAGAATCGGGCATCTGGCAGGATTACACCAAAGAAGACGACATCCTCCGCGTCTGGCAAAACCACGGCGTCCAGGTCGAAGGCGTGCCCGACGGTTTCAAGCTTCTCGCCACGTCATACCTCTGCAAAAACCAGATGATGGTCAAAAACTCCGGCGGGCAGTTGATCTACGCCGTGCAGTTTCACCTCGAAAAATCCTTTGAAGACTGGTCGACAAATCCAACCCGCTGGGAACACCCGAACAAATCCCGCGACGGGCGTATTCTGTTCGAAAATTTCCTGGGGCTGGCTTTGCTTCATCAATCTAAGGAAGGTTATTGAGAAGATGAAGATTCGGACTCTCCTGTTGACGGGCTTGTTTACCGTTCTGCCGGCCTCGCTTTCCGCACAGACCAGTTTTGAAAAGAATGGGATCAGCTTCCAGTATTTGCCGGGGTGGACGGTCGAAGACAAAAGCTCCGACGGAGTCAATCGCCTGTTNNTGTCTCGATTCCCGACGAGATCCTCGTCGACGGGGGTCAGTTCTTGCGGTTTCAAAATGATTCATTGAACAAATACGGCAATGCGATTGAGCGCTCGCTCGGCGTTACGGATCGCGGTACTCAAAGCAGTTCGCGCTGTATCCAATTCAAAAACAGAAAATATACTGGATATGTATACACGGGCAGCCATGATGGCAAGCCCGCGGCCGGCGGATTGTATTCCTTCGCATATGGGCGCCGCTTTGTCACGCTGGTTTTCCTTCGCGATGACGCCGATTCTGCGAGCGTGGACACCGCGTGGCAGCAGCTTATTGACTCTCTTGAAATTGCAGGAGCCTTTCCAAATACCGAACATATTGGCATGACGGGTGACACCTACGAGTTCGGGATCTTGAACGGAAAGGCAAAAAAACTTGCTAAGCCAAACTACGCTATGGTGCCAAAAGGAGTTACTCGATCCGGTTTTGTTACTGTGAGGGTCGTGATCGACGAGAAAGGTAAAGTCGTAGACGCGAAAGCGATCTCAGGTCCGGAATTTCTTCGTGGCCCATCGGTCGACGCGGCAAAAGCGTCCAAGTTCTCGCCGACAATAATCTGTGACAAGCCGATCAGCGTGACGGGCACGATCGTATATGATTTCAGACTTTTCTGATCCGCTAATCAAAGCACCTCTCCGGAACGTTCTCAAGCGTGTTTTTGATCAGCATATCGACAACGGCGTTGAAGTCGCCGCCGGATTCTTCGAAGACGCGGAGCTGTTCGTCGGCGGAGGTTCCGCGTTCAAGAATGGTGTGAATATGCTCAACCTCCTTGCGCGAATCGAGCGGGTCGAGCACGTCGTCGACAAATTCAAGCAGCTCGCGGATGAGGTCTTTCACCGGCACTTCCTTTTGCTTTCCAAGATCGAGCAGCAGTCCGTCCAAACCGTAGCGAATCGCACGCCATTTGTTTTCCAATATCAGGCGGCGGTGATAGATGCGGAACCCGAGATTGCCATCCGTCAACAAATTTAGTTTTGCCACGATCGCTTGGAACAAGGCGGCGACGGCGATTGTGTCGTCAACGCGTGTTGGTATATCGCAGATGCGAAATTCGAGCGTCGGAAACAGGTAATGCGGCCGCACATCCCACCAGATCTTTGAGCCGTTTTGAATGCAGTTCATCTTGACGAGGAGGTCAACATACGCCTGATACTGTTGGTACGACTCGAAAGTGTCGGGAATCTNNGTTTGAATACCTCCGAGCGGTATGATTTAAGCCCGGTATTGAAACCAAGCCAGAACGGCGACGACGTTGTCAACGCGAGAACATGCGGCAAAAAATATCTGGCCGCGTTCATTATCTGGATACGACGATCCAGATCTTTAACGGCGACATGAACATGCACGCCAAAGATCAGCAGGCTGCGGGCGACCATTTGCAGCTCGTCAACCAGCAATTTATAACGGTCGCCGTCATATATCTCCTGTTCGGACCACTTCGAAAATGGATGGGTCGAGGCCGCAACGATATCCATTCCCTTCTTTTTTGCAAGGCCTGAAATTATGCATCTAAGCTTGGTTATATCCTCACGAGCTTCCTGAATATTAGCGCAGACGCCTGTACCGACTTCGATCATCGATTGGATCATTTCTGGCTTGATCTTCTCGCCAAGAAGCAGCTTGCCCTCTTCCAGGATTTCCGAAACGTGGGACTTCAATTCTCTTGTCGTTGGGTCAACGATCTGGAACTCTTCCTCAATGCCGAGCGTAAATTGATCAAACATAAGTTTCTAGGAAAGCGTTGCGAACCGCATTCAATCTAAAATCGAAGCCCTATAGTTCAAAGGCAGCAGTAACATCCAACCCGCATCGGGTCAGACATAGACTCTACTTTAAGCTAAGAATCGTTCGGAATACGCTTTGAATTCATTCTAACCCACTTTCTGATTAACTAGTCGTTCCTTAAAAACCCTAT
>DLHV01000084.1:0-2124 GCA_002483395.1 Chloracidobacterium sp. UBA7659
AACTGGGACCACGCTTACAACACTTCGATGGAGTTTTGCAACTAAAAAGGATAACATTCCCTTTTGCACTTAGCTGTACACAATGACGATAACCACGATAATAAACAGAATTGGCCTTGTTTGTACGCTCGCTTTGATCCTTGCGGCCGCGGTTTCGGCCCAGAAACCGGCGAGCGCGACACCAAAACAGGAAAAGCTTCTCAACGGACTTAAGGTCCTGGTTTGGAACGATCCGACGGCTGACAAAGTAACGGTTAAATTGCGCATCCACGGCGGTTCGGCCTTTGACCCGCAGGACCGCGAAGGCGTGATGCAGTTGCTCTCCGATAGCTTCTTTCCGAACATCGAATCGAGAGAATTTTTCGCGGATGACCTTGGCGGAAGCCTTGATGTTACCTGCAATTACGATTATGTTCAGATCGACGCAACGGCCCGCCCGTCCGATTTCCTACGGCTTCTGGAATCGGTCGCGGCGGCGATCTCGAATCCGGCCGTGGACAAAGAAGCGACCGCGGCGTTGAGAACCGCACTGACCGCAAAAGTAAAGGAATTGGAAAAAGATCCGGCGTACTTGGCCGACCGGGCGGTGGCGAAGCGGCTATTCGGCTCGTTCCCATATGGCCGGCCGCAAATGGGCAGCGTTGATTCGATACAAAAAGTCGATTTCGCCGATCTCCGATTCGCCAAAGACAGGCTGCTGACGGCCGATAACGCAACGCTCGCCGTTAGCGGCAACGTCGACGCCAACCTCGCCGTTCGCGCGGTTCGCCGTTATTTTGGTTCGTGGCTGAAGGCCGACAAGAAGATACCTTCGACATTTCGCCAGCCCGATGTACCGCAGGCAGGAATGCCGGTGTTCGATTCGCCCGTCGCGAACACTAGTGAGTTTAGATTTGCCGCCCGCGGGCTTGCAAGAAACGATGCTGATTTTTACGCCTCTAAGATCCTGCAAAAAATTATTGAAAGGCGCCTTCAAATGCGTGAGGGGCAAAGCAGCTTTGTCCGCAACGATCCGCACGCCTTGCCGGGATCATACGTATTTGGCGTATCGGGCTGGAAACTCGGCATGATCAGAAAAGAAGGCAACACAATCGCCTTGCCTGTGATAAACGACTACCAGAGCAATTTCTTAAAGGGCGCTGTGACGCAGGATGAGTTCGATACTGTTAACCGGGAGTGGATCGCTCGGCTTAACCCGGAGAACATTTCAGAGCTTTGGCTCGACGCGGATACGTTCAAACTAAGGGCAATAAGCAAAGAGGTCGAGAACGCGACGAGCGTGAAGATCGCGGATGTCCAGAGAGTTCTGGATCGCCTTCAAAAGGAACCCTTCGCCTTCATACTCGTTTTTGCCGGAGAAGGCGCCGCAACCTCCCGCAACTAGCTCCATGCAAAATGAAAGGACCGCCAACGAGATCGAGCACGCGCGTGCCGTCCGGGCAATGTTTTCGGGCATCGCGGGGAAATATGATCTCTTGAATCATGTCCTTTCGGCGAACATCGACAAGCGCTGGCGAAGGCTTGTCCGTGAAAAGCTTGCGGACATTTTGGCGGACAAAAACGCTGTCGTGCTCGATGTCGCCTGCGGCACCGGCGATCTTTCGTTAGAGTTGCAAAAGCATGCAAAGGCACGAGTTATCGGAACGGATTTTTGCCGCCCGATGCTTGCGATAGCAACCGAAAAAACAGCAAGGCTCTCGCTTCCCGTCCCATATGTAGAGGCCGATGCAATGCAACTGGCATTTGCCGACGAGACCTTCGACGCCGTGACGATCGCCTTCGGCCTGCGCAATCTGTCGAATTTCGAAGACGGTTTACGCGAACTGCGGCGAATTCTAAAACCTGGTGGAACGTTGGTCGTACTCGAATTTTCTGTTCCTCTCGTCCCCGGCTTTAGGTCGCTTTTTAACTTCTATTTTACGCGGGTTCTTCCAAGGATCGGCGGTGTCGTCAGCGGCTCTCGAGGCGCCTATGAATATCTTCCGAGCTCGGTATCGAAATTTCCCGATCAGAAGAACCTTGTCAGGATGATGCGGAACGCCGGGTTTTCGGATGTCGAATACAAGAACCTGACCGGCGGGATCGCCGCCATTCACACGGGACGCGCGCTGGGAACGCAGGCGC
>DLHV01000084.1:2140-9319 GCA_002483395.1 Chloracidobacterium sp. UBA7659
TTCGCACTCATGCAGGCGAGGGCTCCTGCGTCCCGGCTGTTCCACCGTGTTCCAGTTGTTCCACGCGCGGTGGAACGGAACACCTCATTCCGCCCGTGTTTGTTATATCATCCGCAAAATTATAAAATTCTCCTGCCCGCGTCGTTCACATGAAATACAAGCTTCTAAACTTTGCCCGCCAACTGGCCCTGATCCTTTTGGTCATTTGGACGGTCGTTTCGCTTGTCACGCTGTTGATCGAGCTTGTGCCCGGATCACCCGCGACAACGATCCTGGGCGAAACTGCAACGGCGGAGCAAATAGCAAATTTCAATCAAAAACACGGGCTTNNTTCGTATGGTTCGGAATCCGGATTTGCCTGGAACGGGATGAATAACCGCTATTCCGATTATTGGATCGGGCTGCTGCAAGGCGATCTGGGCAGGTCTTTTCGGACGGACCGGCCTGTTTTGGACATGATCCTTGAGCGTTATCCGGCGACGATAAAACTTGCTCTCGCCGCGATGCTGGTCGCTATCGGCATTGCGATCCCGCTTGGCGTGCTTGCCGGCACCAATAAAAATAAGCTGATTGACAACACCTCTTCGTTCGTCGCCCTGCTTGGCATTTCGCTGCCGACCTTCGTCATCGGTCCGTTCCTCGTTTATATTTTCGCGGTCAAGTTAGGCTGGTTTTCACCGACGGGCAGCTTTTATCCCGAAGATATCGTGCTTCCGGCGATTACCCTCGGTGCTGCTTTGTCGGCCATCCTGACGCGTATGGTCCGGTCAAGCGTGATCGAAGAGCTGGGCGAGGATTACGTTCGAACCGCCCGCGCAAAAGGCCTGAGCGAACGAAAGGTCATCTATAAACACGTTCTTAAAAACGGCCTGATCCCGGTCGTGACAATTCTCGGCCTGCAGCTCGGCGTGCTGCTCGCTGGGGCGATCATTACGGAAAAGATATTTAGCTGGCAGGGCCTTGGGCTGCTGTTGCTTGAGGACGGAATCGCCAAGCGCGACTACCGCCTCGTCCAAGGCTGTGTTTTGGTAGTTAGCGTTACATATATCATTGCAAATACGCTGACCGATCTGGTTTATCGCAGGCTCGATCCGCGCATAAGATTATCTTGAATCGCCTTACTTACATCGGCATCGGAATCGCCGGCATCGTCATTTTCGTGGCGATCTTTGCCCCGTTCCTGGCTACCCACGATGTGAATGCGCAGGATCTGTCGATTCGCTTTGCTTCGCCGTCGGCGGATCACTGGTTCGGCACGGACGCCCTCGGCCGTGATGTTTATTCGCGAATTCTCTTCGGTGCCCGCATCTCGCTTGAGGTCGGAATAACCGTTGTCACGGTTTCCGGTGTTATCGGGATTTTTATCGGCTCGATCGCCGGATTTTACGGCGGCTGGGTGGACAGGTTTTTGTCGGGATACGTCTTTAACGTAATTCTTGCGTTTCCCGGCCTTCTGCTTGCCATCGCCCTTGTCGCGTTTCTGGGAGCCGGTCTTGGAAAACTTATACTCGCCCTTTGCATTATCGGTTGGGTCGGTTATGCACGGGTGATGCGCGGACAGGTGCTGAAAGTCCGCGAGTACGATTTTGTTCAGGCCGCAAAGGCACTCGGTGCCGGCAATATGCGCATTCTTTTCTCGCATATCATGCCGAACGCGATACAGCCTCTCATCGTTCAGGCGTCGCTGGGCATGGCAGGTGCCGTTCTCNNCAGAGGCGTCCTTGTCATTCCTGGGCCTGGGAATTCCGCCGCCGGCGCCGAGTTGGGGGACGATGATCGAGGAGGCCCGCAATTATTTCGCCGTCTACCCGCACGTACTGTTCGTTCCAGGCGTTGCGATCGCCTTGACCGTGCTTGCTTTCAATTTTATCGGTGACGGGCTGCGTGAATATCTCGACCCAAAACAAAGAACCAGGTAGCCAGTTGATATGCTTCCGACCCGAATCTTCCCTCTTGGCGAAAATGCCGCGACCATCGAATTCGGCAACGATATATCAGAACCGCTGAACGATGCCGCAGTGAATCTTGCGGAATATTTCGAAACGAGACGGTTCCCCGGATTTGTCGAAGCCGTTCCGGCAATCGCCTCCGTCACTATCTTTTACAATCTCCACGAAGTTCGAGACAGCCTTCCGGAAAACAAAACCGCATTTGAGTTTGTGAAAGAACTTGTCGAAACGGCTGGGGCAAATATCGCCGATAAGCTGCGCGTAAATTCTCGCATTGTCGAGATACCAGTAAGTTTTCGCGAAGAGTATGCGCTTGATCTGCGATTCATCGCCGAGAACAGCGGATTGAGCGTCGATGAAGTCATCAGTATCTTCCTTTCAAAGCTTTACAGGGTCTATATGCTTGGATTTCTGCCGGGCTTTGCCTACATGGGCATCGTCGATGAGCGGATCGCCGTGCCTAGAAGGGCATCACCGCGGTTGGTGGTTCCCAAAGGTAGTGTCGGAATTGCGGGACAACAGACCGGCATTTATCCCAATGAGTCACCCGGCGGCTGGCAAATCATCGGCAGAACTGCTCTTGAATTGATAACGCTGGGCGAAGCTTCTCCCTGCTTTTTTCATCCCGGCGATACCGTGCGTTTTGTTGACACGGCGACTGACCGTCCAATTGATCGAGGCGGAAACCATAAGCGTCATTCTTTTTTCTAACGATGAGTCTTGTCATTCGAAAAGAAGGGATGTTGACGACGATTCAAGGCCTCGGCCGATATGGATTGCAGCGTTTTGGCATCAATCCGCGCGGTGCGATGGACCGAACCGCGGTTCGGCTCATCAACCTCTTGCTTGGAAACGCCGAAGACGAACCCGCTATTGAAATGCACTTCCCGGCCGGTGAGATGTTTTTTGAAGAATCGTGCGTGGTCGCTCTCGGCGGTGCCGATTTTAACGCGACTCTGAACGACGAAAAGATCGAGAATTGGCGGCCGGTCTTTGCGGAACAATTGAGCGTCTTGAAATTCAAACAGAAACTCGTAGGCAACCGATGCTATCTTGCGGTTAGAGGCGGTTTCAATTTGGCGCTTGGTGGCGACAAGCGTTCTAAATCGAAGGCCGCTCCGATAGAAGGCCTTCCGTTAAAAAAAACCGACCGTATCGAGCTAAAAGTCCAATCCACGAGCGACGATATTTTTCCAAACCGGCAAATTTCGAACAGCCTGCTTCCAGTCTATTCCAACTTCCCCACAGTTCGTCTTGTAGCAGGCGGCGAATTCGATCTCCTGTCAGAATCCGATAAGCGCTCGCTGGCAGAAGAAGACTTCGTGATCACAAATGATTCCAACCGAATGGGTTACCGCCTTCGCGGTCCAGGCCTTAGAGTGAAAGACACAGCGGAGATGGTATCGGCGGCGGTCTCGTTCGGCACGATCCAGCTTTTGCCCGACGGTCAGTTGATTATCCTGATGGCCGATCACCAGACTTCCGGCGGGTATCCCCGGATTGCCAACACGATCTCGGTCGATCTGCCGCTGCTTGCCCAACTCGGGGCAAAAGATAAGGTGGCGTTTAATTTGGTCGATATCGAGGAGGCGGAACGCCTGACCATGCAATTCGAGCAGGACATTCGCCGCCTTCGGACCGGCTGCCGGTTCGGTCGTTATTGGTGATGCTCCTGTGTTAATCTTGCTCAAACAAATATGATTTCCGTTGATCTGAATTGCGATATGGGCGAGAGTTTCGGGTCCTGGAAGATGGGAAGAGACTCCGATCTGATGGACTACGTTTCATCTGTAAACATCGCATGCGGATTTCATGCCGGTGACCCGTCGGTGATGCGGAAAACCGTTGAAACCGCCATCGCAAAGCGGGTCGCAATCGGAGCGCACCCGGGTTATCCGGATCTCCAGGGATTCGGGCGGCGGAGCATGTCTCTGTCGCCGCAAGAGGTTTTCGACGCCGTGCTCTACCAGGTTGCTGCGCTCAAAGGGATATGCGAGGCGTCGGGTGCGAAACTCCATCATGTAAAACCGCACGGGGCACTTTACAATCAGGCAGCAAAGGACCAAATGCTCGCCCGCTCGATAGTCGAAGCCGTTCGCAAAATCGATGCAAGCCTTGTCGTTTACGGCCTCGCCGGCAGCTTTCTCGTCTCCGAAGCCGAGGAATTTGGGCTGCGCGCGGCCTCGGAAGCTTTCGCGGACCGAACCTACCAGAGCGACGGCAGCCTGACGCCTCGAAGCATGGCCAATGCTTTGATATCTAATGCCGACGTGGCCGCCGGACAAGTCTTGCAAATGGTTAAAGAACATACGGTCGAGGCAGCGAATGGCGAAATAATTCCGATCAAGGCAGACACCATTTGCATACACGGCGACGGCGAGCACGCGGTCGAGTTTGCACGGGCGATAAGAAATATTTTGATCGAGAACCACGTCTCCATATCGGTGCCGGAGGCATAGGCCGGCGGAACAATTGATGAAAAAATCCTCGACATCGTCGGCGATCCTGGGTGCCGCTTTTCTGATGGCAACATCCGCTGTCGGTCCCGGCTTCCTGACGCAGACTACCGTTTTTACAAAGCAGCTTCTTGCAAGCTTCGGCTTCGTTATTCTCCTTTCCGTAATCCTCGATATATTTGCCCAGCTAAATATATGGCGGGTTTTGACGGTGAGCGGAAAGCGTGCTCAGGATGTTGCGAATGAGACAATTGCGGGAAGCGGCTATGTGCTGGCGATATTGGTCGCGTTTGGAGGTTTGGTATTCAACATCGGTAATATTGCCGGCTGCGGCCTTGGCCTGAATGTGCTTTTTGGCATTCCGGTCGAGGTTGGGGCATTGATAAGCGCCGCCGTAGGCATTGGAATTTTTCTCGTCAAAGAAGCAGGAAGGGCGATGGATCTCTTCGTCAAACTGCTAGGCATCGTCGTGATCGTGATGATTGTGTACGTCGTTTTTGCTTCGCATCCGCCGATGCTTGAAGCTGCGTATCGGTCGATCATCCCCGAGCATATCGACGCACGAGCAATCGTAACCCTTGTCGGCGGTACGGTCGGCGGCTACATTACATTTGCGGGTGCTCACCGGCTTATCGACGCCGGTATTTCCGGGAAGGATGCCTTGCCCGAGGTCAATCGAAGCGCGGTCACCGGCATCTTGCTGACTGCAACGATTAGAATACTCCTGTTCCTCGCCTCTTTTGGCGTGATTGCGATGGGCATGACAATCGATGACGCAAATCCACCGGCTTCCGTTTTCCAGAACGCCGCCGGAATGATCGGCTTTCGGATCTTCGGTATCGTCATGTGGTCGGCCGCGATCACATCGGTGATCGGCGCCGCTTACACGTCCGTATCGTTTATCAAGACCCTCAACCCAAAGATCGATGCGCGCAGCAACCCCGTAATTATCTGCTTTATCGCCTTGTCCACCCTGATATTCTTGTTCGTCGGCAACCCGGTATCCGTTCTGATCTGGGCTGGTACGATAAATGGATTCATACTGCCGATCGGTCTCGCACTGGTCCTGCTCGCGTCGGGAAAGAAAGGCATCGTTGGCGAATACGTCCATCCTTTACTTCTCCAGCTCGCGGGCTGGCTGGTTGTGGCCGTCATGACTTTTTTTAGCGTCCACACCCTCATCGCTTTCGTTTCTCCTAAATAAGTAAGCGTTTCGGGAGATTGGAGCATCTAAAACGAAAAGTTCGCTTTTGGGGACGATCCTATGGTTAGAATTTCCGTTGCTGTCCTGTTTCTCGCAGCGGCAGCCTCCTACGTCAGTGGCCAATCAGGCCGAAAAGTTCAGCCAGTTGCAACACCTTCGCCTGTCGTTTCGGACGATGTTTCGGATTATTCCGAATCAAGACCGCAACTCAAACGGCCCGTCAGCCTGACCCCGTCTCTGCGAGGTGTTGCGGCCCAGAGCAAGAAGGATGCGGTCTCAAATCAGACAAACGAAACCGGAGCATCTCGGATAGACCCCGAGAGCGGTGAAGTGATTCTGAAGGTAGATACGGACCTTGTAACGATCCCTGTTTCTGTTTTCGACAGGAACGGTCTCTACATACCCAACCTGCGGCAATCGGACTTCAAGATCTTCGAAGATGGAAAGGAACAGGAGATCGCCTATTNNTTTTGGTACGACAGACAAGCCTTTTACGGTGATCCTGCTGCTGGATACGAGTCTGTCCACAAATTACAAAATCGAGGAGATCCGGCGAGCAGCGATCGCGTTTGTGGACCAACTCAAATCAGAAGACAAGGTAATGGTGATCGAGTTTGACGGTAATATCCACGTGTTGACGGAACTGACGAGCGAGCGGCCGAGAATCTATAAAGCAATCAACAAAGCAGATTTTGGTTATGGCACCTCTCTTTACGACGCAGTTGATTTTTCGCTTAGAAAGCGGCTGAGCCAGGTCAGTGGGCGCAAGGCCATCGTGTTATTTACCGACGGCGTTGATACAACATCAAGCAAGGCCGGTTACGATACCACGCTCGCGATGGCCGAGGAAGCAGATTCCCTGATCTTCCCTATCTACTACAACACGTTCTGGGACAATAACTCGGGTATCGGCTCGCCGTTCCCCGGCGGTGGCATCCTGAACCCGGTCGGTACACGGCCCCAGGATTATGCTCTTGGGAAAAAATATCTCGACGAGTTGGCCGATTATACAGGCGGCCGCGTTTTTCGGCCTGAGGCGACGCCGGGTGGGCTAACGGTCGCTTTCGAGGGAATCGCCGAGGAACTTCGCCGGCAATACAATATCGGCTATATTCCGGCCGAAACAGGTGTACCCGGCCAGCGAAAACAGATCAAGGTTCGCGTCAACCGGCCGAATCTGGTGCTTCGTGCCCGCGATAGCTACATTGTAGGGGCGACGCGAAAACCGAACGGCTCTTAGTCTTGTCAGAACCGGGAGAGGCATCTACCGGGTTCATAAAACGCCGCGTGTTGTCAGAACCGGGAGAGGTATCGACCGGGTTCCCAAAAACCCGAAGTGCGGGAGGGACGGGCTCTCACGCGTAAACGCGTAGCTCTTAAAATAAAAGAAAAAGGAGCGTGATTGCTCACGCTCCTTCCGTTGGTTATTTACTCTGCCGGTTGTCCGGCAGCCTAATCAACTCATTTATTGTGGTCCCGGTAATGCTACATCCGTTGACGAACCAAGGTTTACAGTCTCTTCCGCACTGTTTTCACCCAGACTCGACTTCTTGATATACCATCTGCCTTC
>DLHV01000195.1 GCA_002483395.1 Chloracidobacterium sp. UBA7659
CCGCACCGCTATCCGTTCCTGCTTGTCGATAAGATCGTCGAGCTGGAACCTCGCGTCAGGATCGTCGGCGTGAAACAGGTAACGATCAACGAGCACTTTTTCGCTGGCCATTTTCCCGATGCCCCGGTGATGCCCGGCGTTCTTCAGATAGAAGCACTGGCCCAGGTCGGTGCGATCCTCGCCTTGCGCGAATTCGAGGACCGCGGCGAAAAGATACCCTTCTTCAGCGGCATAGAAAAAGCCCGTTTCCGGCGGCCTGTTGTCCCCGGAGACACCCTGGTGCTGGAGGTAATTGCTCTAAGGATAGGCAGTAAAGTACAGAAGATGCGGGGCGTGGCGACGGTCGATGGCAATATTACCGCTGAAGCCGAGATCATGAGTGTAATAGCGACTAGAAAGGATTAGAAATCATGGAACCATTAAGAATTACGTACGGTGACTTGATGCCGTACGCAATCGCGTTTAACGTAATCTCGGGGATTCTCTTTGGCACGTTTCCGTTGGTCGCCGGACTTCTGGCAAGAAATCGCAGATATGCCCTTTATGGATTTGTCAGTGCGGTTCTGGGCGGTGCGATCCTGGGAGTTTTTTTATCATATCCGCTTTCTCTCGTTCTTGTCTGGCTGATTCTGAAACGAAACTCGACATCGGTCGAATCGAACGATCCCGATAGCGCCTCCGAAACCACTCTCGTTTAGGAAAGCTACGTCTCGAATGTCTACATTCATCCACGGTACCGCCATTGTTGGCAAGGGCGCACAAATCGGCGACGGCAGCCATATCGGTGCCTTTTCGATTGTCGGCGAACAGGTAAAGCTCGGTGACCGCGTCCATATCGACTCGAACGCGGTCATTGACGGGATCACGTCGATCGGCGACGACACCCGTATCTTTCCTTTCGTTTCTATCGGCCTTGCTCCGCAGGATCTCAAATATGCCGGCGAGCCGACGGCGACCGAGATCGGGAAGCGCAATCAAATTCGTGAATTTGTGACAATCCATCGCGGTACCGCGGGCGGCGGCGGCATTACGAAGATCGGCGACAACAATCTTCTTATGGCTCAGGCTCACGTCGCGCACGATTGTCAGATCGGCAACGATGTCATCATGGCAAATGCCGCGACGCTTGCCGGCCACGTCGAGATCGCGGACAGGGCCAATATCGGGGCATATTCAGGCATACACCAGTTTTGCCGTATTGGACTGGAAGCTTTTGTCGGCGGTTATTCGGTTGTAGTCAAGGACGCTCCGCCCTTCGCTATAATACAGGGCAACCACGCAAAATGCTTCGGCCTGAATCGCGTCGGTATGAAACGACGAGGTTACCCAAAGGACACGATCGAAAAGCTCCACCACGCATACCACCTAATTCTGTCGGCCAAGTTGAACACAACCCAGGCCGTCGAAAAAATCCGACAAGAAATATCCGGCTGTCCGGAAGTTGACCTGCTGGTAGAGTTTATCGAAACCTCAAAACGCGGCGTCGTGAAATAGGATCGCTATACGGGCAGAAAAGCGAGTGTGAACGAGCGTGCACACGACCCGAACATCCAACTCTAGCTGATTAGGCACGCTCCATCACTGTCCTGGTTTCTGCCCGTAATCAAAACCTCTGTGATAAAATTCCGGTTTAAGCAATGGAAACCAATCATAACGAAGAAGAAGTTCTGGAAGGGTTCGGCAGGCGCATTCAGCGTTGTTACGGCTGCTTTATTGCGTATCATCTGAAGGACATGTATCTTGGCGAAGACGTCACATTCTTCTGTGAAAACTGCAGGGACGAAACGATGTTTCATTTTGACGAATTCGCACGCCTGCTGGATATTTCAAAGCTGAAAGAGGTTGCCGAAGCCAGCCATCATCACTGACAGTGAACGTAAAACTCCTAATCGAAAACGCCAATGAGTCGAAGACCGTTGAACTTGGCGAAGAACTGACAATAGGGCGGACACCGGCCGCTCAATTGGTGTTAGACGATTCGGGCCTCTCCCGCGTGAATACTACGTTCTTCATCGAAGATGATGAGCTGCTTCTGACAGACGAGAATTCCACAAACGGCACGTTCTTGAATGGTGAAAAAGTCACCGGACGACCCAGAATTGTTCGCGATGGTGACCGAATTAAGATCGGCAGCCATACGACGATACGCGTCGAGATCGGAGACGGCCGCGCAGCATATCAGCAGGTGGCCGACCAATTTCCATCAGCAAAAGTGGTTGAGCCGGTCGGGGCAACGCCTCCATTTATTCCAACTCAGACTCCCGATGTTGGCGACGGCAAGTCGGAAGGAGTGCCGTTTGTGCTGATCGCGGCCGTAGGAATGACTTTTGCGATCATAATCTTCGGAGCGGTCGCCTATTGGATAGTCTCCACGGGCGACGGCAAAAAGCCTCCCGGCTCAAAGACGCCGCCTGTCGGTACTTCGCGTATACCGGTTCGCGTGATCGACCCTCTGGGCGGCGAAGACGAAGACAATCTCGACGACCTTATCGCTTCCTGGGAAACAGCCGAAGAGGAGATCAAGATTGAGAATGTGGCGGACGTCGCCGTTACGTCCGCTGATAAAGACGAAGCTGACCTCACCGTCACCGCTTCATTCCTTGCGGACCGTCAAAGGAAGGCGTTTGAAGACCGACCGGGAGAAAAGGGTATCCGTCCGGCGGGTTTAGAGGTGCCTAGAGAGCTTTTCGGGGACGGTGTTATCAAACAAAAGCGAAAACTGGCTGAAATGAACAGCCTCGGTTATCAACAGCCTATGGATTTCGCCGAACTCGCCGAAAAGCGCCCCAACCGTGGTTTGCTCGAAATGCCAATGGCCAAGGAGAGCTTTTATCTCGACGTCGGCGGAAGCGCTAGCGACGGGCCTTTCAAATCCTTCAGTTTTNNAAGATCCCGCGGAAATTCTGGTCGGCTCGCCAAAGTACGGCATCTTGTCGAAACTCGCGGGTAATTTTGCCGGCCAAAAATATGACCTGAATAATCCGGCGGACCGCAAGCAAATGCGAATGCGCCTTCTCAGGATGTTTCAGCCACGGGCAAAGCCGATATTAAAGGAACTCGCCGACGCCTATTTTCAGAGGTTTGGCCGTCCGCTTCGCGTCACCTCACTTACCCGTTCAATGGACTACCAAATCCTGCTTAATGCGAGCAATCCCAATTCGTTTAAGGTCCGCGGTGAAGNNATCCGGCTGCGCGTTCGACCTTGCCCGTAAACATATGCCGGCGGAAGAGCAGAATTTTGTCATGACAAAACTCGCCGAAATGGAAAATGCCGGCAAACTCGACGCACTCATCGAATATGGCGTAAACGCCTGTTTTCACGTATTTATTTACAACGACGGCAACCCGCCCAGGATGTAACAGCCCCGGCCAGGCCGGACGAGCGTCACAGTTTTGTCCCACCTTTTTTGTAAACCTATTTCAGGACGAGACAATCGGGTTCAAAACTCTTCGTTGTAGCTTGTCCACCTTAAATGACCCGGGCATCCGGCTGTGTCGAGTTCGGCGTTGACATTTTTAAGCCCGGTCAAAGCTCTTGACCGCGACCAGTTCCAGCTTCGCAGATCGTTTTCGGCTCGTGAATGGATCAACCGGTCGTTCAACCGGGATTTGACGACACACTGGTCTTCGTAACTCATCGAATCGACGGATTCGAGCAGGGCCGGAATCGCGTCGTCGCTCAATGCCGAGTTGTACCGTGAGTCGAAAACGCGGCCTTCGTTCATTAGGCGGATGTTTGTTCGCACTATGAACTCATCGGGATTTACGACGTGGATCGCGCTAAGAACGAGGAAGGCCGACCAAAGTGCTCCCCAGGCAAAATAATGGCGTGCTCCGCGAAGCACCGTCAAACCGAACCATATGAATACGATCGCGAACCAGATCATCACCACCATTGGGTAAAAACGGACGGTCGTTAAGCCGTATCCGAGATTGCCGGTAAGCAAAACGAGTCTTTGCACCGCCGACGCCATTATCACAAAGAGTAGAACTATCTGAACACTCGCGAGAACGCGGTAGATCTTTTCGTTTACCGGACTGTCCTTTCGCAGCAGCCAATGCGAAAGAAGCAGGATCGGAAGGACCAAAGCGGTGACGGCGACTAGCTCGCCAAAACCGCGGCGGGCGTATTCGGCCAGCTTGAAGTCGGGCGTGTTTTGAACAAGATCCATCCCGCCGAACAAGTACGGGACCTGGACGATGACGAAGCTTAGGAACAGGAGGTTTATAAGGCCGAGGACGATCGAGGTTTCTACAACGCCGAGCGTAAACGCCTGCGGTATAACCGAATTATCGAAATTCTGCCACTGCCACTTTTTCTTTTCTTCGGGTGCGGGCGGCGGTGCGGCCGGTTCGGCATTGGGCGGATCGCTTTTATTGATATGGTCGAGAATTGTGGCGTTGTCTGGCAGGGCGTCAGGATTCACGGGGTTCTCTGCCCGCACTTGTTCGAAAATACTGAGGTTCTGCTCGTCAGTTGTTGGTTTCTCCTTTGCCTGCGTGCCGTCAGCAACACCAGTTTTGGGGACACCCAATTCGAACAAAAGGCCCCGGAAATATCCGGCCGAGAGCCAAAAAAAGATCGCCGTCAGCAGCACATGCGTGAAGACCGTCTCGGCCGGTACATTGAATATGCGTTCGACCATTCCCTGATAAACCGCATCGGCCGCGACGAACAACGCGCCGAAAACAAGAACGATCGGAAGTGCTATCAATAGACCTCGAATCGTAGCGAGCAAGTGTTTAGACCAGCCGGTCCTTGGTATCGAGGCCCATTTGATGTCCACTGAAAGCAGCACCGCCGGGGAGAACGCCGAATTGATGCCGGACCAGATTAATCCTGCCGCGTAATGAAATACGCCTGCGACTGTTGCCTGAACCTTCATAGCCGGGAGCATCAGCACACCCATCGCGATCAGAATCGCGAACGTGTCGTAGATCCGCAGCTCGATGGAATCGCGCCAGACGAACATCGCTGAGAAAAACAGCATTGCTACGAACAAGGCCACGTTCTGCCGTGTAAAGAATTCCGGTTTCCGGCGCAGCACGAGCATGACCATCGCCGCGACAAACGCTGTGACGAATAGAAACACATTTAACCCCCAAGGAATCTGGCGCAAAAGCACATTGCCGAGAATGCCGAGGAGAAATGATACCTGGAGAATTTCGAGGCCGGTTTTGGTTCGGTCGGTCATATATTTCACTGCATTCAGAAATTAAGCACAAATGGTACGATCAGGCTATATAGAGCGGTCAGAATCGCAGCCCTGATCACAAAACCCGCTGCGGATTCCGATGTCGCCCCGTCAATCGCGCGGACAGAATTTCTAAGGAATACGAAGCTGGAGAAAAAGGGTGTAAATCCCAAGAGACCGATCAGCACGAGCGAACCGAGAAGGCTCCAGGGAAGAATTGCTAGGCCAACCATAAATGAAACGGCCGAAGCTGCGAGAAAAAGCCCTGCCAAATAACCGCGTAATTCGCCCAGCCGCTGTCCCCACAGGAGCCATGCGGCCATCGAAAGAATCGAAACCGCACTAAGCACGTACGCGAATGTTTTATACTCGCCCAAGACGGCTCGTTCGAACCCAAGGCGATTGTAAAAAACGATCGGGTCTGCAGCAACGCATATCAGCGGCAGAACGACGCCGAACGTCCAGTCAAACTTCTGCTGGCGGCGTGTCGGCTCCAGTTGAAATTGACGGGCGGTGAATGACAGCGGTTTCTTACCCTCGATCTCAACCCACTCAGCCGGCTGGTGATCTTCTGTTAATTTCAGACTCTTCATCTTCCCACCTCGTTTGTCGATCTTCTTGCCTTCATTCATTTGACGCTCGCAAGGGCAATTTGTTCCACAAGTTTGAAGTAACTCCGCTTGTGAAAAATGCTGTCCTCGTCGCCTATCAGAAAGGATTCGATCACGTAGTCGATACCGACACCTTGACGAATATCAAGCAGCGGATCCTTCACGTCCGCCGGAAGATCGAAAACGATCATTTTTTTAAAGCTTTCCTCCGGCCCGATCTGCGTTTCGAACGAAGGCTGCGGCGAAAGCTGTGATTCGGCCTGCATATCGCGAGTGTAGATGCGATTTCCGGCATCGACAACGTGGGTATCCACAGTGTGCAATCCGAGCGTCGCTTTTACCGCGTCGCTGAAAACCTCGACCGTGACAATATGGAATTTGCCCTTCGCGGTTTTGTTGCCGATGGACTTTGCCGTCTGCACATCTTTCACAGCGGTGTGCATGTGGCAATCGAGGTAAAATCCGCAAAATGCCTTTGGCTCACCGAGCGCGAGCCTTTTTTCGCTGCTAAATAGCGACGACCCGAAC
>DLHV01000179.1 GCA_002483395.1 Chloracidobacterium sp. UBA7659
GACCATAGCCGTTCTTGCCATTGCCGCCCTTCCTTACTATACGAGCTACATCGTTTCGGCTTTGGATCGGCAACAGCCGCCGGTCACCGAACCGAATCAAGCCGTCATCGTCAGCGAGAACAATACCGAAGATCTCGATACTCAAAACAAAGACGACGTGGCAGTTATCGAAAGCGAGTCGCAAAACCGAAAGACGATCGTTATCGCGGTTGAAGGAATGACCTGCGAAGGCTGTGCGTCGCATATCAATATCGCGCTTAAGAGAATCAAGGGCGTGTATTCAGCCGAAGCGAATTACCCTGAAAAAAATGTCAAGGTCGTTTATAACCCGAAGCAGGCTACGGTTGAACGAATTAAACAAGGTATCCGCGATGCCGGTTTCGAACCGAAATAAAATAAATTTCATTCTTTTTGAAAAAACTTTGCGACACCGCTTGACCTTGTACCTAAGTGCAGGGGTTAGTGTTGATAATGCGAGGTAATTTTGATGAACCGATTAACGAGAGGAAAACTGGCACGGCAAAGCGGCGTGAACATTGCAACGATTCGATATTATGAAAAATTGGAATTGCTGCCTGAGCCGCCGCGTTCAAATGCCGGTTACCGAGTGTTTTCACCAGAAAGCGTAAAGCGTATTCGTTTTATCAAACACGCTCAAGAATTAGGATTTTCGCTCAAGGAAATAAAGGAATTACTCGATTTACGGGTAACTCCGGACGCTACAACAACGGATGTGCGAGCGCGGGCAACTAAAAACATCGCCAATATTGGCGAAAGGATCCGGCGCTTGAGTGCAATAAAACAATCACTGGAACTTCTGGTGAAAAGCTGTTGCAGCGACAGCTCCGTGAGTGAGTGTCCCATTCTTGAAAGCCTTATCTTAGAAGAAAATCAAGGGAAATTTATAGGAGATAATATGAGTGAAAAACGAAAAGTTGAAGTATTCAGCGCCGGTTGCGCGGTGTGTGATGAAACCGTTAATTTGGTTAATCAGATTGCCTGTGGATCGTGCGATGTTGAAGTTTTGGACACTCGTGAACCGGGTGTTNNTGTTGCAAAACGGGCAAGGGAATACGGCATTAAGGCAGTTCCCTCAATAGTGATTGACGGAAAGCTGGCTGACTGCTGTGCTAATCAAGAAATTGGTGAAGATGCGCTTAGAGCAGCGGGAATAGGCGTGCCGCTATCTTAACGGAATCACTTCTTAATTAAGGAGCCGCAATGTGCAGGGAACGCCTGCGGCTCCTTTGCCATAGAGTCGATATGGAACAAAAATCAACAAGAAGAATCGGCCGCCTTTTCCTGGGAGCAGGTGGTTTGAGCGCGTTCCTGGCTTTGTTATGCTGCGGATTTTCCTGGATCCTGCTCGGCCTTTTTGCCACGCTCGGACTCAGTTTTCTTTTGCAGGATAGCGTCCTGGTAACGGTAATCATATTTGGTTTAATCGTCGCTTTTATCGGTTGGCGAATGCTTAAAAGATAGATTTCGAAAAAATATGCCAGAAGATAAATACGATCTGATCATTCTCGGCTCCGGCTCAACGGCATTCGCCGCGGCGCTTTGGGCGCGGGAGTTCAGGTGAGGTTCGGGGATGCCCGAACAAGGAACTGGTTAAGGATGGAAAAGAAATTTGATCTCGTTGTTATCGGAACCGGTGCCGGTGGCTCAACCGTGGCGCATAAATGCCGGGAGGCTGGTTGGGACGTTGCGATCATTGACTCAAGACGGTTTGGCGGAACATGCGCATTGCGCGGCTGCGATCCGAAGAAAGTGCTGGTCGGGGCCGCCGAATTGATCGATTGGAATCACCGCATGAAGCGGAAAGGCGTTTCCGCAAAGGGTGCGGAGATCAACTGGCAGGAACTCATGCAGTTTAAGAAGACGTTCACCGATCCAGTTTCCGAGAATAGAGAAAAGGGCTACGGCAAAGCCGGCATCGCCGTGTTTCATGGCCGCGCCCGTTTTCTCGGTAAAACAACCGTTGAAATCGGTGACGATACATTGACCGGGCGATACGTCCACATTGCCGCCGGAGCTAAACCGGCGGACCTGGGCATACCGGGCGAAGAATATCTCACGACAAGCACGCAGTTTATGGAAATGGAAAAACTGCCAGAGCGAATCGTTTTCGTTGGCGGCGGTTATATCGCATTTGAGTTCGCGCACATTGCTTCCTGTGCCGGGGCGAAAGTTCAAATTCTTCACCGCGGTCCTCGGCCGTTGGAAGGTTTTGACCCCGATCTGGTGGACAGTCTGGTAGAAGCCACATGCGACCTGGGTGTCGATTTCAGACTAAATACAACGGTGGAATCTGTCGAAAAAGACCGCGACCAATTTGTCGTAAGGGCCTCGGCGGAAGATACGCAAGTAACTTTTGAGGCTGATATGGTAGTTCACAGCGCGGGGCGCGTCCCGGATATCGACGATATGAATCTGGAAAAAGCGGGCATTAAGCGCGGCAGAAAAGGAATACTGGTCAACGAGTATCTTCAAAGCGTCTCGAACCCGCTGGTCTACGCCGCCGGCGATGGGGCGGACAGCGGCGGACTGCCGCTAACCCCCGTGGCGACGATGGAAGCAAACGCCGCGGCAAGCAACCTGCTGAAAGGTAATCATCACCAACCGAACAACGCGGGAATACCAACTGTCGTTTTTACTTTGCCGCCGTTGGCGGCCGTAGGCTTGCGTGAAGAGGAAGCGACCAAACTGGGATTAAAGTTCAAGGTCAAACACGAAGACACCTCCGGGTGGTATTCCTCACGGAGAATCGGCTTGAAATATTTGGGTTTTAAGACATTGGTGGAAGAAGACACCGGCCGGATTTTGGGAGCGCATCTTTTAGGCGCTCACGCCGAGGAAGTCATCAATATCTTTGCCCTTGCCATTCGCAACGGTCTAAAGGCAGAAGATCTAAAAACGATGATCTATGCATATCCGACCAGTGCCTCCGACATCAGTTATATGTTGTAGAAAATTATTTTCGGAGCTAGATAGCTATGTTTACCAAACCAATAACGGCGAAGAATTCACACTTATCGTAAATAGAACGAATCAGGACTGAACCCAAGAATAAATGAAGAACGCTGAGAATAGTATCGTACAGGACTCGCAAATAACCTGCCCGGAATGCGGACATAAGCAAATCGAAACAATGCCGACCGACGCTTGCGCGTTTTTTTACGAATGTCCGAACTGCAAAGCCTTCCTTAGGCCGAAGCAAGGCGACTGCTGCGTATTTTGCAGCTACGGAAGCGTGAAGTGCCCCCCTGTGCAATCGAAACGCTCAGATGACGTTGAATGAAGTGTTCCGTCATGGGCAGGATCGCGGCGGATTCACAGTTCACCAATGCAAACCGTTCAGGTTCAGAAACTGCTTCAACTATCCGCCTGTCTTCTCGCCCGCGCGGGCGCAGTATAATAACGCAAAACTGGAAACGATCCCGATCGGCCAAAAGCCATTTGAGAGTTCGAACTTGAAAATCTAATGACCATGCACTCGCTCAGAAGATTTATCGCTCAAGGACGCATAGGTATCTTGAGCGACTTGATCCTTGACATCAGGGTTGTCGGCTTTGAATCAAGCAATTCGGCCGCCCCATTTGCTCCATAAACCTTGTATCCAGTTGCCTGAAGTGCTCGGACAATGTTCTCCCGCTCAAGATCCTTCAATTCTTTCTGCGTCAAGATCTGGTTCTGTTCAGAGGGGACAACTTTCCTTCCGACGATCATTCGGTCAAGGATCTGCGGAAGGGAGACGTTTAGGCTATCACATTGCGAGAGTATCATCGCTCGTTCGATGATGTTCTCAAGCTCGCGAACATTTCCCGGAAACGAGTAGCTTTTGAGCGCCTGGATGTCCTCCTCGGAAACGTCGAGCGAACTACATCGCATTTTTCTTGAAAAGCGATCAACAAAATGTCGGGTCAGCGGTTCTATATCGTCCGACCGTTCGCGAAGCGGCGGCAAATGGATTGGAAAAACACTGAGCCTGTAATATAGATCCTCTCTGAATCGTCTTTCTTTGACCTCCTCTTTTAAGTCTCGGTTCGTTGCCGCGATCACCCTGACATCAACTGTTCTCGTAAGGTCATCTCCGACACGCTCGAATTGATTCTCCTGCAGCACGCGGAGGAGCTTACCCTGCATGTCCTTCGGTAGCTCGGCTATCTCGTCCAAAAAGATAGTCCCGCCGTCCGCAAGCTGGAATCTTCCCTTCCGATCCTTTATCGCACCGGTGAACGCACCTTTAGCGTGCCCAAAAAATTCGCTTTCAAAAAGTTCTCCGGAGATCGCTGCGCAATTGACCCGCACCAACGCACGATCCCTTCGACGGCTTACTTCGTGAATGGCCCGGGCGACGAGCTCTTTTCCCGTTCCGCTCTCGCCCGTTAGCAATACAGTCGCATCAGAGCCAGCAACAAGCTCGATCTGATGCAGGATCTTCTCCCATACAGGGCTATCTCCGACCAGAAACTTGTGGTGAGCAACCTCCCGGATCTCTTCCCTGAGATACTCATTCTCATCGGCAAGCTTTTGACGGAGCCTCTCGATCTCCTCAAATGCACGGGCATTCGCGATGCCGATCGATGCCTGGTCGGCAAAAACTCGCAACCACTCGAAATCTTCAGATGAAATCCGTTGCCGGGAAAACACCGAGATCACGCCTAAAATGTCATCCTGAAATCTTAAAGGATGGGCCGCAACGCTTTTGATACCCTCCTTTTTTATCCATTTGCGGTCAACGATCCAAGAATGTTCGGTTCGGTCCAGGTCATTAAGGAGGATCGATTCGCCACTCTCAGCCACGAAACCGATCTTTCTGACACCAATTGGAAATCGGCTGTAACGCCCTTCGAGATCGGTCCATCTTGTGTGGCCGGCCAGATCGCGGCCTTTGCTTGCCTTTAGATGAAGACAACGTTTCTGATCCGGACACTCGGGCCGCATCGGGCAAACATCACAAATATCTCCCCGCTTTATCAGCCAGACTCGCGCGAGCGCATGACTCTGGTTTTCCATAATAAGCGAAATTACCTCGCCGAGCGTCTCTTCAACGGGCGCCTTTTCGACGATCCGTTTTGAAATTGAATTAAAAGAAATATCCTGAAGCACATTTTTTACGATAACGAGATTTCGCTGTTTTCGCAACGAATTATCGCTATTCAACTCGATGTCGAGAAAGCTAGAGCTCCCCTTTTTCGCGGTAAGTTTAACTATTTTCGTAGTTAGCTCACAGATGTTCTGTGGCCCAAATAATGCATAAAGGAAGCTAAGCAATCAATTTTTGCTTAATTAAAACGAATAAAGGAAGGGGAAAATGAAAAGTAAATATCTGTTGATTCTCGGCATTTATGTNNCTGATGATGGTCGCCGGGGCGATTGGTGTCCTGGCCCAACCAAATCCACGCCAAGGCAAAAAGGGACCTGGCAGTGATGACAAAGCATCCGATGTAAAGTTCTTAAAGTATGAAGACGGCAAACGGCCGGATGCACCATTTCCACGGCCAGGAGTTGATCTAAAGAAAGGACAGTACGCAGTTTTGATCACGGATCCCCAAAACGATTTCCTAAGCGAGAAAGGTGTGACA
>DLHV01000040.1:0-885 GCA_002483395.1 Chloracidobacterium sp. UBA7659
TGCAATCGTGGATGAGGCGGCATTCGGGCAGATGTTAATTTAATGGCCCCGAGTTTGTGATAAAGTACCATTTGGCCTATAATATAAAGCCAGGTGGCGAATGTAGCACGGCCTACAAAATGTATATGCCTGAAAAGATAAAAATAGGATTCGCAGTCGTTTATACGAACGAAGGTGCGGGCGGCGAGGCTTCGTTGAATGAACTGCTTGGAATTAAAGCAGACAACTCTCTGCAATTGGTAAAGGCTATCAACCGTGGGTTTTCTTTCCATACTCTCGAAAAAGTGAAGCGCAAAACAGGGTTGCCGATGGAATCCCTGGCTGCGACGATTGGAATTAGCCAAAGAACTCTCAGCAGGCGAAAAAAAGAAAAGAGATTGTCTTCGACGGAATCCGATCGATTGATTTCAATTTCAAGAATTTTCTCGCTGGCTGTCGGGCTGTTTGAGGGCGACGAAGAAAAGGCTATCAATTGGTTGATTAAACGTAATCGGGCGCTTGGAAATGTTCCTCCGCTCATAATGGCGCATACAGAGACCGGAACTCGCGAGGTCGAGGATTTGATCGGGCGACTTGAGCATGGAGTGTTTACGTAAAGTCCTGGATAATGATTCGAGCTTTCCGCATTTTCAAAGCGAAATACCGTGACAATTGTTTTGATGGCGAAGGCGCAAGACTTTTTGGCGGACGATGGAATAGTCGAGGCAGGAAACTCGTCTATACGGCTAGTACTCTTTCGCTGGCTGCACTTGAAATATTGGTTGGTGTCCAGGACGACGAGCTTCTGGATGAATACCTGTATCTGTCAGCGGAATTTGATGAAAGATTGATGACTGATATCCACGACTTTTTCGAGCTGCCCGAGACTTGGAATTCGTCACCGCC
>DLHV01000040.1:964-8038 GCA_002483395.1 Chloracidobacterium sp. UBA7659
GGACTTCAAGAAAATTCTCATCGGCCAGCCACACAGGTTCGAGTTCGACTCCAGATTGGTAAAAGGAAAATGATTTTCGTCCGATGATACAACCCTTACGAAAAGAGTTATCATTAGAGAACAAAATTCATGATTATGAAAGAATTCTTCACGGCAGGCATATCGGACACTGATCCATTGATTAGCAACGCAATCGATAACGAGGTTCGGCGGCAGACAAACGGGCTTGAGCTCATTGCGTCCGAAAACTTCGTATCCGAGGCCGTTTTGCAGGCGATGGGCACGGTCTTTACGAACAAATACGCCGAGGGTTATCCGGGCAAGCGTTATTACGGCGGGTGCGAATTCGCCGACGTTGTCGAGCAGACTGCGATTGACCGTGCGAAGCAGCTATTTGGCGCGGAACATGCAAACGTACAGCCGCATTCGGGTGCTCAGGCAAACATGGCTGTCCTGATGACGACGCTCGACCACGGCGATCAGATCCTCGGCATGAATCTCTCGCACGGCGGGCATTTGACCCATGGTCATCCGCTTAATTTTTCGGGCATAAATTACAAGGTTGCGGATTATGGCGTGAACAAAGATACCGAGCAGATCGATTATGACGAGCTGCAGCGAATCGCCGAGGGAAGTAAGCCCAAGTTGCTCATCTGCGGAGCATCGGCATATCCGCGAACGATAGATTTCAAACGCATGGGAGAAATTGCTCAAAGCGTAGGTGCCAAAGTAATGGCCGACATCGCTCACATAGCCGGTCTTGTTGCTGTCGGGCTGCATCCGTCACCCGTTCCGCACTGCGAATTCGTCACGACGACCACGCATAAAACGCTCCGCGGGCCGCGCGGCGGTTTGATCCTGAGCCGCGAGGAGTTTGCAAAGAACCTTGATCGGAGCGTTTTTCCGGGAGTTCAAGGCGGTCCGCTCGTCCACGTCATCGCGGCAAAAGCAGTCTCGTTCGGCGAGGCCTTGCGCGAAGATTTCAAAGCCTATCAGCAGCAGATAATTGATAACGCGAGTGCAATGGCCGAAACTCTTTCAAGCTCCGGTTTGCGGCTGGTTTCGGGCGGAACCGACAATCATCTGCTGCTCGTAGATGTTTTCATGGGTGGCAAGGGCATCACCGGCAAAGCGGCCGAAAAGGCGCTTGACGACGTGCAGATCACGGTCAACAAGAACACGATACCGTTCGATACGAATAAGCCGTTTGTCGCTTCGGGCATTCGTCTTGGAACTCCGGCACTCACCACGCGTGGAATGAAAGAAGCTGAAATGAAACTCATTGGCGAAATGATCGCGGCGATTATTCACGAGCCCGAGTCTGAGGATGTAAAGACACGGGTCCGCCGCGAAGTCGCGGAAATAACCGCGAAATTCCCGATGTACCCAAATCGTTTTAAGGAAAAATTGAACGAAGCGATCTCGGCAAACTAATGTTGCGACAAATTAGTTTTGGTACACAACTATTTAAGAATTTCTGCAATCTGGTTGAAATCGGCCATACCTTCATTTTCGGCAAATGTGATCACCGGCGGCTTCTTTCGGCTAAGCTCTTTCCAGATCACGGTGACATTGCCATCAGCGTCTTTACGGATGATTCGGAACGCAACCGTCAGATCAAGCCGGTGGTCGGTTTGCAGCTTCGCAAAGTTCCAAACAGGGTCGTTCGGCGAAAGCCCCTCTCGCGCGAGTCTCCGCTGGAGGTTATTACCACTCTTGTAAGCAATTATGCGGAGCAAGTATGTCGAATCAAGAACCAGATCCGCATTATTCGAAAATTTGACGCCGCCAAGGACGATCTCATTCTCAATATCCGAGCTTTGAGAGCGGGCGCCGTCATATGTGGTTTCGGGCACGAATTCCGAAAGAGCACTCAATTGGGTGCTGCCCGGAACGAGTGAATCGATCGGTAGGTCGCCAATGTTGCTAAGTAAGTGATGAGCAAAAAAGCCCTTGGCGATGAGTCGACCGTCAACGTAATGAATATCTGGCGTTTTAGAACCCGCCTGGAAACTGTACCGCGAGCCGCCAGGGACCGAAATTGCACATTCGCCATCAAGCCGTATGACCCTCGTCTCGTCGCACGCAGACTGAGGAAACAGTCGGAAAATGCCGGTCCGGTTCTGGTTGAGGAAATCTTTATACTTCGAAAGGTCAGCCGGATTAGGAGCGAGCAGGGCCTCGATCCGTTTGATCTCGGCGGAACTTAAGCCGGGCATCTGTTCGGCGGCTGGTTTCGCGCTTGCCCTGGCTTCTTCTTCGGCACGCCTCATGGCTGTGCGTGCCTGAGCGTCCATTACTCTTTGGATTTGGATCTGGCGATAAGCGGCCTCATCGGCGCTTCGAGGCGTTCGACGAAGGTCAGCGGGGAGATTCTGTGTTTGAGCGGGAGATACCTGTGCGGATAAAGAAACGAAAACCATCGTACCCGCAGCGCGAGCTTCCGATTTATCTTCATGATCCCCTCCTCCTGTTATTTCAATTTTTCCCTCAAAAGGTCGTTAACGATTTTTGGATTTGCCTTACCCTGCGACGCTTTCATAACCTGTCCGACAAAGAAGCCGAATAGTTTATCGTTGCCGCCTCGATATGCCTTGACCTGATTCTCGTTCTTTTCGATGATCTCGTCAACGATTTTTTCAATCTCACCAGAATCCGAGANNGCCGTTTTGCCCGAATTAAACATTGCGACCAGCACCCCTTTGGCCTGATTATTGTTGATCGAGCCTGAATCGAGTGTTTTGATCAGAGCGGCTAGATCTTCGGCCGAAACCGGGCTGTCCGCAGGCGCTTTACCTGAATTATTTAGCTCACGCTGTAGTTCGGAAAGCACAAAGTTTGCCGAAACCCGCGGATTACCAGATGCCTTCGCCGTTGTTTCGTAATAATTTGCGAGGCTCTGCTCGGAAACAAGCTGAGAGGCGTCGGAAAAAGAAAGCTCATAGTCCTTGATAAACCGGTCGCGCATGGCGTCGGGCAATTCGGGCATCTCGCTACGGACGCGTTCGATAAATTCGGAGGTGACACGCAGCGGCTGCAGATCTGGCTCCGGAAAATACCGGTAATCGTGTGCGTCCTCCTTCGAACGCATGACGCGCGTACATTGGTCCTTTTCGTCCCAGAGCCGCGTTTCCTGATTTACAGGTTCACCTTTCTCGTGGGCCTCGATCTGCCGGGCGATCTCGAATTCGATCGCCTTTTGCATAAACCGGACGGAATTGAGGTTTTTCAGCTCCGCCTTGTTGCGAAATTCGGTTTCGCCGATCTTTCGCACAGAAACGTTGGCCTCGCATCGAAGATTTCCCTTTTCCATGTCGGCATCGCTCGCGCCGACCCACTGCAAAACGCGGCGGACATGATTGACGTAATCATATGCCTGCCAGGACGTGCGGAAATCCGGAGCCGTTACAATTTCGCCCAAAGGCGTTCCGGCGCGGTTCAGATCGACGTATGAATATTTATCGACATCTGGTAAGCCCTCGTGGACGTTCTTGCCCGCATCTTCCTCGAGGTGCATCCGCTCGATGTGGATCGTCATCGGTTTCCAATCGACCGCCCGGCCCTGATCATCGCGCTCGGATGTAAGGATCGTCAGATTGCCGTTCGCCGAAAACGGTCTGTCATATTGCGATATTTGATAGCCTTTTGGAAGGTCGGGATAAAAGTAGTTCTTCCGCGCAAAGATCGATGTTGCCTGCACTTCAAGCCCAAGCGACAACGCCGCCCTTGCTCCAAGATCGATCACGCGCCGGTTCAGCACGGGCAACGCCCCAGGCAAGCCAAGACAAACCGGGCATGTATTTGCATTCGGCTCACCGCCCGTTTGCACGGCACAACCACAGAATATTTTTGTCGCCGTCGCCAGCTGCGCATGGATCTCCATGCCGATAATTGCTTCCCAACCTTCTTTGATCATAAGAAATGTACGCGGATAATATCTAGATAATCTCTAAAAGACAAGAATCCGCGTTTGATACAAATTCAAAAATTCAATTCAATTTCATTCTCTACGGACGAAGCCATCGCGAATTTGGGGGTTGGAAAACCGGTACACGAATACTCGGCTGGCCATAATAATTGACGATCGGAATTCCGTTTCCAACACGTATCGGATAGTTGTAGTAGGTTTGCCCGTGTCTTGGATAACGCCGTCCGAAAAAGAATGTGTTCGGATAGTATCCTGGATCGCGCAAATTCGAGATGTCCGAATTGAAGTATCTGATCTGGTCGTTATACCGCGCCATATCGGCACGCGCTGCCTCGGCCTGTTCACGCTGCAACCGCTCAGCCGTCAAGCGCGTGGCAAGGGCTTCGCGTTCGACGCGGCTTTTCTCGATCTGGCGGTCAAGCTCTTCGGGCGACGGAAAGCCCATTTTTGCGTAGTTCTCGCGGTAGTCTTTTTCCGCCTGCAGCCGTTTTTGCCTGAATTTATCCAGGTCGGCATTCGTTACAGATTTTGTCTGCGCCAAAGCCGGAACCATAGCCAAAATACTTAAACAGAACAAAAGCAGTATTTTCACTCTCATGATATTTGTACCTCGTTTTCATGATTCTATCACGAGTTTTGATGTTTAGAGTTCAAACTTAAGTTTGCTCTTTTTCCGGATGGGAAGGACGCACGCTAAAGCGTGAACTCTGAACANNGACCCGTCCGTTGATTCCCGCGGTTCGGAAGCCGTTCTCGAAATATTCGTAATCAAGAAGATTCTCTGTTGTTCCAAACACACGCAGATTGAACTTGTCCTTATTTATTGAAAACGTGTACCCTGCGGTTAGATCCAGTCTTCGATTTCCTTTGAATCTGTATATGTATGTCTGAAACCTGAACGAGTTAGTGTCAAAGATCGGAGCGAGATACGAGTTTGTAGAAAGAAAGTCGGCATTGACCCATAGCCGCTTGATTCTCTGTGTCGCGGTCAACGTAAATTGGCTGGTTGGGATGCCGAGCGTACGGAGAATTCCGCTGCCCGAAACCTGCGACAAACGCTGATCGCTGTTCGTGTATGTATAAGACGCAAAGATATTCGTCGAAGATGTGGCTTTAATATCCACACTGAACTCAAAACCGCGCGCGATACCGCCTTTTTGATTTTCATATCCGCCAAAATCGCGAGTTGTATTGCCGATACTCGGCACCGGAAATCCAAACCCAATCGTGTCAATCAGCTTCGAATAGAAATATGTTGCCGAGAGGGTCGCTTTTTTATTAAAGAGGTATTGGTCGATGCCCGTGTCAATGGCCGCCGTTTTCTCGGGTTTGAGATTCGGATCGCCAAGAGCCTCAAACTTTGGATTCGGAAACGCAAATGAATTAAAAAAAGTGCCGAAACGCTCGTAGGGTGAAGGTACGCGGTAACCATTGCCGGCGTGAGTACGAAGCTTTGTGCCCCAACTCGAAAAAAAATACGAGACCGACCCGTCAAACGTGTATGCTGACGGCGGATTCTCAAGCGTCAGGTTTGAATACGGGGCGTTCGTCACGCTGAATCCTGGCGTGTTCAATCTAAAGAACTGTGCCCGAAATCCGCCCGCAAACTGCAGTTTTCCGTCGAGCAGGCGAACAAGATCCTGAGCATAGATGACGTGGCTCGATTGAGAGGCGTCGGTGAAAAAATCTTCCGTTCCGCTCGGCGTCAAGCCTTCGTTGCGAAAGCTTTCCTGTTCGAATTCGTATCCGGCGGTAAATCGGTTGTAACTATTTGGCGTCCAATCGACATGACCGTTTGCGGTGTGGATCGTCCCTTCAAAAATGCTCGTCGAAGCGCTTTGAAAGCCTTCTCCGAGAACGTCGTTGTCGTTTATCCGCTTGGTCGTCAAGCCAGAATAATGACCCTGGAAAAGGAGCCTTGGGTTTATGATCTGCGTGAGGACAAGCTGGCCGTTAAAGAATCTCGACCTCTGCGAGTTGTCCGGGTCGTTCGTGTCGAAGGCGAAATTCACACCTGGACGAGCATTTATGATCGTCGAATTCGATGGCGGCAGTGCTCCAAATGTGTCGGGATTGGAATTCAATGCCACAAACGCGTCCGACAGAAAAAATCTGGCCGAGATGTTCGTCTTCGAAAAAGGATTGAATTCAATGCGGGATTGAAAATTAGTATTCAGCGTATCGTCATCGCCGTCAATTCCTTTTGTGTAAACAGTCCGCGAAACAGCGGCGTTGAAACTGAATTTCCCGTTGCTAGTTCCCTTGCTGACGTTTCCGCGAAAACGTCCGAGACCGAGGCCGCCGAATGCTCCGCTGACCTGTCCGTGCCAACCCTGCTGCGGCAAAGGCGTTTGAAAATCGACCGTTCCGCCGATCGCGTTCGTGCCGTAAAGCGACGAACCCGGCCCGCGTAAAACTTCGACCTTGCTGACGCTTGTCAACGTGAAGTCGGAAAGAAATGCCGACGCATCGCCCGTGATCGAAGCCGCATCGCGAAACCGCATTCCGTCAATCAATATTGCCGTGTCCTGATTGCGAAGCCCCCGCGATTTGATCGAAGCCGTCCTGCCAAATCCGCCAAGCTGCTGAACACGAAAGCCCGGGATCGTCCGCAGTGAATCGACCAGTGTAATGTCGGCCCGGTCGCGCATTTCCTGGCCGTCTATGACGTTTACTGTTTTTGAAACTTCCTCTAACGGCTGGCCGTGGTCGGCTGCCACAAATACCTGTTCGACGAAACTAGGGATGGTAGTTAAGGTTAGATCTACCCGTCGATTCTCGCCAGTGCCGAGAGCGACTGGTGCAACTGGTGCCGATGACCGCGTCTGCCCGGCGGCGGTTATCGAAGCAGAAATGTTATACTCCGCAGCCTCAGGCAGGTTCAACGTAAAATTGCCACGCTCATTGGTCACGACCGTCCATACCTGGCTGTTAAAATTGCGTTGCATCGCCGTAACGGTCACCCCGGCTACCGTCCCGTTAGCGTCCGTAACCGTACCNNCCCGATATTCGCCCGCCGTCCTGTGCTGCCGCGCCTAAGCAAAACACCACTAAAATGATCCCCAATACAAAGAATTTCATTTCATCTCCTTTTCTGCCCATCGCAGAATGGTTTTAACCTGACAAACGGGCAAAGTTCCCGACTC
>DLHV01000177.1:0-2198 GCA_002483395.1 Chloracidobacterium sp. UBA7659
CCGGCGGTTAAGTTATTGAAGGACAACGATTGCTACGACTGGTCGCCGCGAAGCAAAATGCTTTTGATAAACCTGGATGGCGATACGGTCGTCTCGCCGAGAAATTCCCAGACGGCGTTTCAGACCATGCGGCGGCGCGGTGTCGGGCGCGATACTTTGCGCCGGGCGATCATTCGCGATTCGAGTTTGAACCACATCACGGCGGTACCGGCGGCAATGCTCACGGCACGCCAGTTTTTCGATGGCGGCTACGCGAGCGTTCGCGATCTGGACGAAAATTAGTTAGCCTTTTTAGTTTCATTAACACAATTAGATTTGATCGGAGAGGTACTGATTATGGGAAAAGGTGATAAAAGAACACGTCGAGGCAAGATCTTTGCGGGCAGTTTTGGCAAGACGCGTCCGAAGCATAAAAAGAGAGTGGTCGTTGCTCCTGCGGTCAAAGAAAAGAAGACAAAAGCAAAGGGTTAAATCGGTTGGTCTGAGCGAATTAACTGACGATGATGTGATAATTCGGTACGAAGATGACGAAATTATCGGATTGACGATTTTACACGTTAGCCAAAGAAAAGAGATTTAATCGAAGGATGTCAACAGAACTCGTCAAAGTAACGATAAACGAGAAGGACTTTGAGGTCGAAAAGGGCGCTCTCTTAATAGACGTGTGCCGTGAGAATGCTTATAACATTCCGTCTTTTTGCTACTACAAAGACCTTGAGCTTCAGGCCTCGTGCCGGATGTGTTTGGTTCGCATCGAAAAGATGCCGAAGCTACAGACATCATGCACGATCCGCTGTACCGATGGGATGATCGTCACGACGGCGAGCCCCGAGATCGAAAAGGCGCAGCGTGCGATGGGTGAGTTTTTGTTGGTAAATCACCCGCTTGATTGCCCCGTGTGCGACCGCGGCGGCGAATGCGAGTTGCAGGAAGTGATTTTCGATTGGGGCGATGTCGAGGAGCGTTTTACCGAGAAAAAGAACGTTCAGCCGGAAAAATACCTCTCGCCGATAGTCGCGAACGACCCGCAGCGGTGCATTTTGTGCAAACGCTGCACCCGCGTATGCAATGAATGGATGGGCGAGGACGCCATCGAGGCCGGAAACCGCGGATCCAACACGGTGATCGGCACTTACGGCGGCTGGCTGAATTGCTCGCAATGTGGCAACTGCATTGAAGTTTGCCCGACCGGAACCTTGCTCGACGGCGTTTATCGCCACGAAACACGCCCGTGGGAACTAGACCAGACCATTACGACCGATGTTTACTCGTCCGACGGGATGCAGCTCAGCATTGGCTCGCGCGGCGGTTTGGTCCACCGAATCGTCGCTCGCGACCGCTACGTAAACGGCCTGAACGGTGAGTTTCTTGATGTAAAGGCCCGCTTCGCACACGAATTCATCAATCACAAAGACCGCATTAAAACGCCTCTCATCCGCTATAAAGAAGGCGGAAAGTTCATTCCGGCAACGTGGGACGAAGCCATTTCACTGGTCGCCGGCGAATTGAAGGAGTATGGTGCCGAAGCGGGTGTGATCGCAAGTCCACGTTTGACCAATGAATCGGTCTTTACGCTCAGGCGTTTTGCAAAGGAAGTCGTCGGTTCAGACAATTTCGCCCTGTCTGACCGCTACGATCTTTCGCCCTTTTTTAATAATCTCAGCGTTCCACTCAACACGCACAGACAAATTCGAACGGCTAAAACGATTCTTTTGATCGGCGGCGAACCGGAAGAAGAGCAGACATACGTTGCCAAGCAGATCCGCCAGGCGGTAAGAAACGGCGGAGCGCAATTTATCTGTGTAAACGATACTCCGATCAATCTTTCGCGGCTGGCGACGCAGTTTGTCCATGTTAATGCCGGAAGCATCGATGCGTTTGCGTTGGCGGCGGTTGACCCATCATATGACGCCCTCGCTGCGGGTAAGATGGGAATTTCCGCAGACGAGATCGATCGGCTGCGAAAAACGATCCTCGAAACCCAGGGCGATGCGATCATATTACTCGGCGGCAACCTTTCGACCGATGCCCAATCGATTTTTGCCGCCACGGCTTCTGGTTTGGAGGGCGAAGGGCGACGCGTTTTCGTTCATCCGCTTCCCGCCTACAATAACTCTGTCGGTGCGAATGACATGTCGCCCGGCAAAAAATCGCTTGGCGAAGTTTTGAAAAACTCGAAGGCATTGTTGATAGGCGTG
>DLHV01000177.1:2250-11160 GCA_002483395.1 Chloracidobacterium sp. UBA7659
ACAGCCGCTTCGTTTGCCGAGGTGGACGGAACATTTACCAATAACACGGGTTTTGTACAGCGTGTCCGCAAGGCCATCGATCCCATGCACCAATCGAAGGCCGATTGGATAATAACAACCTTGATAGCACGCGAAATGAGTGTTGATTTTGGATATGATTTCTCGGCATCGGCGGTATTTAGATCGATCGCGGACACTGTTCCCGCTTACGAAGGCATTCGATATCCGGCCTTAAAGGACGAGTCGAATCCGGTGCAGGTGAAGCACGCGATCTCCGGCAAAAAAGACCTGTCCGCCGAGATCGCTACGTTGCGAAAGCGGGTTGAATCGATGAGCGATGCAGGAGGAAAAATCAAAGCCGAGCCGAAGGTCGGGCACAAGCTTCATCGCTTGACGACGATGACGAGCAAGACGCCTCAGTTCCACTTGCTCGCACACGGCAATCCGAAACCGGAGAATTTGTTGCTTGCACCGCTTTCGCAATTTGAACCGGACGGGACGCCGAAGGCACGCGAAATGGCAGAGGCGGCAACCGTCGGTGTTGGAGACCGGGAGTAAATGTGTCGGTAGCCCGCACGTAAGTAAGGGCTCCTCGTTGCTAAATTGAGCCTCACTTACGTGCGGGCTACTGACACAAAACTTAGTTTTCTATGGAATCTGTTCTTAAAACTGCATTTCCCTTTATAGTTACCGCGGCGGCGATCGGAGCTGCTTTCGGCGGCGTAATGATGGTCGTCGCTTACACCGTGCTCGCGGAACGCAAGGTGCTCGGCTGGATACAAGGCCGGATCGGTCCGAATCGGGTTGGGCCCTGGGGTCTTTTTCAGCCGTTTGCCGACCTCATTAAATTCATATTTAAGGAAGATCTCACCCCGGACAAATCCACGAAGTTCGTCTATTTTCTCGCACCGCTCGTTGCACTGACCTGCGCCCTGCTGCCGATGGTCGTTTATCCGTTTGGGCCGCAGATCGCCGATCCGCTAGGGTGGCTGGTGCCGTACGTTGCGGGCATTACGTACGTTGGAGATGCGACAGTCTGGATAGCGGAGCAAGCCAGGAATATGCCGCTGACGATTGCACGCATCGATGTCGGCGTGTTGTTTGTTTTGGGCATAACATCGGTCGGCGTGTACGGCATCGCGTTGGCCGGATGGTCGTCGAACAGCAAATACAGCCTGATGGGCGGGCTTCGTTCGTCGGCGCAGATGATCTCGTACGAACTGGCGATGGGAGCCTCGGTGCTCGGCGTCGTAATGCTGGCCGGAACGCTCGATCTGAAGGGCATTATCTACGCACAGATAAATTCACCGTTCAGGTGGTTTATTATTCCCCAATTCATCGGATTCATGGTGTTTTTGATCGCGGCGTTTGCCGAGACGAACCGCGTGCCCTTCGATCTGCCAGAAGCGGAAACCGAACTTGTTGCGGGATTCCATACGGAATACAGCGCATTGAAATTCGCGCTATTTTTCATGGCCGAATATGTGAACATGTTTACTGTTTCGGTAATGTGTGCGGTGCTGTTCCTCGGTGGGTGGTACGTTCCGGGGCTGGACTATATTGCCCGCTTTTTTGGCGTTCAATGGTTATTCGGCGTAGGAACAATTGGATATGCGTTGATTAGCCACGCGGGATTCATCTTCAAGATTTGTTTGTTTTTGTTCTTTTATATCTGGGTCCGCGGCACGCTGCCGCGTTTCAGGTTTGACCAGTTGATGAACTTTGGCTGGAAGTTTTTGCTTCCGGTTGCTTTAGCGAATGTCATCTTGACGATTGTTGTTGTGTATTTTTTGAATAGTTAGCGCGGTTTTACCACAGAGGCACAGAGACACTGAGTTTTTTTGAAGACGCCTTTGTGATCTTGGAAATCTCTGTGCCTCCGTGTCTCTGTGGTTAAAATTTATGGCCTCGAACGTTCTCTTTTTCCTTTTTGCCGGATTTGCGATCGCATGCGCGATCTCGATGGTTTATCACAAAAATCCGCTCTACAGCGCAGTTTCGCTGGTTGGGGTTTTTATTGCCCTGTCGTGCATTTACATCACACTGGCGGCTCCGTTTATCGCAGCCGTGCAGGTATTGATATACGCGGGAGCGATCATGGTCTTGGTCGTTTTTGTCATCATGCTTTTGAACATGGATGACGATAAGCCGTTGAGCCGGTTGAGATATTTGTACGCCGTTGGCGGCGGGCTTGGGTTGATATTGCTGGCGCAAACGTTTTTCATTTTTTACGCCGTGATGCGAACGCCAAAGCATGCGGTAAATGCCGATGAAACTGCCGGCAATACACTGAGCATCGGTACTGCGATGTACACAGAATATTTATTGCCGGTCGAGATCGTCGGCGTCTTGCTGCTAATGGCGATTATCGGCGGCGTTATCCTTGTCCGGCGGTTCGATCCGGGACATTTGAAATTGGTGGTCGATAACGAATTGGAACGCCGCCACGAAGAGGACGAGAAAGACGATTTTCGCATTGCCCTATAAGTTCGTTCGTTTCGGACTTTGGGCTTTAGACCTTGGATCTTGGATTTTAAAAAATGGAACCGAGCTTAGAAACATATTTGGCACTTTCGGGTATCTTGTTTACGATCGGTGCGGTCGGCGTGATATTCAAACGCAACGCGCTAGGAATGTTTATGTGCATCGAGCTGATGCTGAACGCCGTCAACCTGACATTCGTCGCATTCTCGCGGTATTACGCCGATGTCACCGGCCAGCTTTTCGTGTTCATGGTAATGAGCGTCGCCGCCGCCGAAGCCGCCGTCGGTTTGGGCATCATCATCGCCTTTTTCCGAAATCGAATCTCGATCGACGTGGACGACGCAAGTATTTTGAAGAATTGAGGATTCGGCTCATATTACTGTTGATTGTTTTGCTGTCGATGGCGGCATCTGGACACGCGCAGCAATCGACAAACGGGCGAGGCGGTTCGTTTCATGACCAGTTGCTCGATGGACTTACCGGTGAATGGAAGGTAAAACGCTCGATCCGCGGACAGGTTGTTGACAGTACGGTGCGTGCGTCGTGGGTTCTGAATCATCAGTTTCTTAGGCTCGATATGACGGACGGCAAACGTCCGAGCGAGTACTCGGCCGAGATTTACATCGGCTACGACGACGCTAAGAAGAGTTACGTCGTCCACTGGATCGATACCTTCGGCGGGTCGTTTTCCGAAACGCTTGGCTAGGCAAACGTGAGGGCGACAAGATCGTTTTTGAATTCGCGTATCCCGACGGGCTGTTCCGAAATACGTTTACACGAGACGACAAGAAAGACTCTTGGACGTTTCTGATGCAAAGCTCGGACGGCAAAGGAGGTTGGGAATTCTTTGCTGAGGACAGGTTGACGCGAAAAAAGCGCAAATAATTTATGGCTCTGGCAATCGAAACGGATAATGGTTGAAAATAACCTTTTAAGTCTAATCATCTTCGCGCCGCTGGCCGTTGCTGTCATCAACTGGCGCGGCGGTAGCGAATGAGTCTTACGTTGGTATTATTACAACATGGTTTTTAACGTAACAATTGAACGAGACGAAGACGGTGTTTGGATCGTCGAATGTCCTTCGATTCCGGGATGCGTGAGTCAGGGCGCGACAAAGAACGAGGCGATTGAGAACATTAAGGATGCTATCAAAGGGTGTCTTGAAGTTCGAGCTGAAAGAGGGTTGCCCTTAACGATTGAAACACGTCAGGTAGAGGTGGCGGCTTAATGGCACAAATGCCGGTTCTGAGCGGTGAAGAGGTTGTAAAGGTCTTCGAGCGGTTCGGATGGGAATTTGTCCGACAAGCGGGCAGCCATATGATCATGGTCAAGGATGGGGAAATAGCTTCCCTTTCCATTCCGAAGCACAGGGAAGTTGCACGAGGCACTTTGCGCAGCCTTATTCGGTCCGCAAATCTCACAGTTGATGAATTTGTGAAGAAGATCTAAGCGACGATCTTTTAGTTGAATGATTGAAAACGACCTTTTAAGTCTAATAATCTTTGCCCCGCTGGCCGGTGCCGTTATCAACTGGCTTATTGGCGGGTATCTCAAAGATAAACCGTACAGCGAGACCTTCAGCGGGATCGTGGCCTGTGGGACGATCGCGATCTCGACCATCGTTGCGTTTGTGATCGCCTTCGGCATCGGCACGCCGCACGCCGGCGCGCTGATCGATCCCGAGGGCAGGCCCATCCTTGACCATATTTGGACGTGGATCCAGGTTGGTGGATTTCGCGCAGATTTTGCTCTTGGCATGGACGAGCTTTCCGGCATCTATGCCTGTTTCGTTACGTTCGTCGGGCTTCTAATCCATGTCTTTGCGACCGGGTACATGTCGGGCGACAAGGGCTTTTACCGCTTTTTTGCTTACATGAACCTGTTCATGTTCTCGATGCTGACGCTCGTTTTGGCTGATAATTTTCTTCTGATGTTCGTCGGATGGGAAGGCGTCGGGCTTTGTTCGTATTTGCTGATCGGTTATTACCTGAAAAAGGACGAAGCACGCGAGGCGGCGAAAAAGGCTTTTGTGATGAACCGCATCGGCGATTGGGGCGTGCTGATCGGGATATTTTTGATCTTTACGCTGACCGGCTCGATCTCGTTTTATGACAAGGTCGTTGACGGCGAACAGGTGCAGAGCGTTTTTACTTTTGTCACGCAGAATATGGTGCTCGAGCCCTTCACCTGGGGAGCGATCTTCGCGGGGGGCCTGACGTCGGTCGGCGTTTTGCTGTTTATCGGTGCTACCGGTAAATCGGCGCAAATTCCGCTGCTCACATGGCTCCCGGACGCGATGGCCGGCCCGACACCGGTTTCGGCCCTGATCCACGCCGCGACGATGGTCACCGCGGGTGTGTACATGGTCTGCCGGCTGTCGCCGTTGTTCGTGTTTGCCCCCGCAGCGCAGGCGACCGTCGCCGTGATCGGTGCGGTCACGGCACTGATGGCCGCGTTGATTGCCGTGACGCAGAACGATCTTAAACGCATATTGGCCTATTCGACGGTAAGCCAACTCGGCCTGATGTTCATCGCCTTGGGGGCCGGGTGCGGGGGCGCGGAAATCTTGCCGCTCGCCGGGATTGCCGCGATGTTCCATTTGTTCACGCATGCCTTCTTCAAGGCCCTCTTATTTTTAGGCGCGGGGAGCGTCATGCACTCGATGGGCAACATCATCGACATCCGCCAGTTCAGCGGCCTCCGCAAAGTCATGCCGATCACGCATGGGACGTTCTTGATCGGTGCGTTGGCTCTTGCGGGAATCCCACCGTTTTCCGGTTTTTGGAGCAAGGACGAGATCCTCGCTGTCATCGGCCTTGCGTCCGAAGAAAGTCCCTACCCCACATTATTTTGGTGGCTCCAAATGAGTGCCTTGCTCACGTCGGGGCTCACGGCGTTCTATGTGTTTCGCGCGTATTTCATCACCTTCTGGGGCGAGGAACGATTTCCCAAAGAGGCGGGGCATCATCCTCACGAATCACTCCCCGTAATGACCTATCCCCTGATCGCGCTGGCCGTCGGCGCGGCCTTCATCGGCCTAGCAGTCGGACCGACGCACGCATTTTTCCACTACCTGTCGCACGCCCCCGGTTTGCATGGCGAACCCCATCCGCTCTCTGCCACGGTGATGGCCATGGGAACACTGGTGGGGATTACGGGCACATTCACCGCTTGGTGGGTTTATATTGCTCGCTCCGGCATGGCCGCGAAGTGGGCCAAGCGTTTTGCCGGCTTCTATAAGATGTCGCTGGGCAAGTTTTATATCGACGAGTTGTATCAATCCATCGCCGTGAAACCGTTGGAAGGGGTCGCCAGCAGTTCGATCCACTTCGACAAGACCGTGGTCGATCGTTTGGTCGATTGGACCGCCGGGCGACCCGCGCGGGTCGGCCGTTGGTTCCGTAAGTGGCAGTCGGGATTGATCCAATCCTACGCCGCGATGATGTTCGTGGGGCTGATGTTGCTGGCCGTCTATTTCGTGTTGGCCGAGTAAGGAAAGCGTTTAGGATAACCGAATGAATTCGTGGCTTGTATTGATGATTCTGCTGCCCGCCCTGGGAGCCATCGCGGTGGCGCTGGTGGGTTCAAGCCGGCCGCAGGCGGTCCGTAAGCTCAGCTTGCTGGTGACGCTCGCGACGCTCGTGTTGGCGGTGATTGTGGCCGCGAATTATGAAACCACTTCGCCCGAGGTGCTCGTCGACGAAATCATGTCGCCGCAGATGGTCACTCGCACGACGTGGTTCGAGTTTGCCCGCGCCGACGGCCCGCCCATTAAGATCGAGGCCTATCTCGGCATCGATGGTATCTCAATCATGCTCGTGGTGCTCACGGCGCTACTCACCGTGTCGGCCGTGCTCGTGTCGTGGACGGCAATCAATGTTCGCGTCGCGGAGTTTTTCGCCTGGCTGTTGATTCTCGAAACGGGGATGCTCGGCGTATTCTGCGCGTTCGATCTCATTTTGTTTTATGTGTTCTTTGAATTCACGCTGATCCCCCTCTTTTTCATCATCGGTATTTGGGGAGGGACGCAGCGAGAATACGCCGCCGGCAAGTTTTTCATTTACACGCTTACCGGCAGCCTGATCAGCTTGTTGGGTTTGTTGGCCGTGGTGCTCACCGTCCATGCGGTGAATCCGGAAGTCTTTACGTTCTCGATTCCCGAACTTGCCCAAGAGATGCAGCGCCAACTCGCCACGGCGGATGCCGACTTGCTCGCGTTTTGGAAATCGGCGCAGTTTTGGATGTTCCTCGCGCTGTTCGCCGGTTTCGCGATCAAGGTGCCGTTGTTTCCCTTCCATACCTGGTTGCCGCTGGCGCATGTGGAAGCCCCCACGGCGGGTTCGGTGCTGCTGGCCGGCGTGCTGTTGAAACTCGGGTCGTACGGCTTTTTGCGGCTGGCGATGCCGCTCTTGCCGCTGGGCGTGGCCGACATCGGCGTGACGCTGGTCGCCACGCTGTCGGTGATTGGCATCTTGTACGGGGCCTTTTGCGCCTTGAGCCAACGCGACATGAAACGCCTCGTCGCCTACAGCAGCGTGAGCCACCTCGGCTTCTGCATGTTGGGGTTGTTCGCCCTCAATGCCGAAGGCATCGCCGGCGGCACCTTGCAAATGATCAATCACGGCCTGTCGACCGGGGCGTTGTTCCTGCTGGTCGGCATGATTTACGAACGGCTTCACACCCGCCAACTCGACGACATGGGTGGATTAGCCTCGCGTTTGCCACTATTCTCCTGCTGTTTAGTGTTTGCCTGCCTGTCGAGCATGGGCTTGCCGGGGCTCAATGGCTTCGTGGGTGAAACGCTCTCGCTCATCGGCATGTTCCGCGTGCATCCTGGTTACACGATTGTCGCTACGGTCGGGATCATTGTCGGTGCCTGGTATTTGCTCAACATGTTGCGACTCGCTCTGTTCGGCACNNGCATCATCGTCGGTGCTTGGTATTTGCTCAACATGCTTCGGCTCGCGCTCTTCGGCACGCCGAGCAAGAAGATGGCTGCCCACCCGAACGTGCTCGATCTCAATGGCCGAGAGATTGCTTCACTCGCACCGATTTTGGCGATGTGTTTGCTGATCGGCATCTTTCCCCAACCGTTCTTGGATGTGATGAAGCCTGAAGTGGATGCGCTCGCGGCGATCTACGCCGACAAGTTGCCGAATCCCTTGGCTGCTCACCCGACACAATCGAAGACACAATTGGCTGCCGTCTTGCCGACCAACCCCCGGGAGGCCGCCCAGTGAACGATCTTGCCGCGAACCTGCTGGGCACCGCCCGCGTTTTGGTGCCCGAGTTCATATTGATTTTCGCCGCATCGCTGTTGGTGCTGTGGGCCTGCTTTGCGTCGGTGGTTTCGCCGGAAGCTCGCCAAAATCTGCGCACGAAAAGCGCGTGGTTTGGTGCGCTGGCTTTGCTCGCGGCGGGGGCGGCCTACTTTTTCTGGCCTGCGGAAGTGACCGTTGATCCCGCGCGGGTGGCGTTTCTCAACGATGCGCTGGCCCAAGTGCTGCGGCCTGCGGGCTTCATCGTCGGCTTGGTGCTGCTGATTTTTGCCGCCGAGCAACTCCACCCCCGCTTTGCCGCCGAGCAGATCGCGTGTTTGTTGCTGATCGTGGCGGGGACAAATCTGGTGGCCACGGCGAACGATTCGATCGCGCTGTTTGTATCGCTGGAATTGGTGAGCATCCCGACCTATATCCTGCTGTATCTCTCGCGGAACGACACCTTGGCCCTGGAAGCGACGGCCAAGTATTTTCTCTTGAGCATTTTTTCGTCGGCATTTGTGCTCTATGGGCTGAGCATCTTTTTGGGCTGTGCGGGTTCGACCAACTTTGTGTGGCTCAAGCAATCGCTTGCCGAACCGACCGGCATGGTGAGCGTTGGTTTATTGCAGATTGCCGTGGCGTTGGTGGTCGCGGGGCTGGGCTTCCGCATCACGGCCGTGCCGTTCCATTTTTATGCCCCGGACGTGTTTCAAGGAACCTCGACCCCCATGGCCGGTTTGCTCGCGGTGTTGCCGAAGTTCGTCGGCTTCGCGGCGCTGTTGCGGCTGGTGTGGTCGATCTTGCTGACCAAGGACCTCAATCCGGCGTTCGCGGCACTCACGGTCCCTGCCCCAGAAGCCCTCGCGATTCTCGCGATTGCCACGATGACCGTGGGGAACGTGCTCGCCCTGTTGCAAAACGATTTGCGCAGGCTCTTGGCCTATTCCAGCGTGGCCCATGCGGGTTACATGTTGGTCGGCCTCGCCGTGCTACCGGGCACCAGCGCGGAATTCAGCGGGGCCCAGGCCGTGCTGTTTTATTTGTTGATTTATGCACTGATGACGCTCGGCGTCTTCGGCACGCTCCTCTTGCTCAAGAAAAACGGCAAACCCATCGAGACGGTTCACGACATCGACGGCATCAGCTCGACCTCGCCGCTCTTGGC
>DLHV01000151.1 GCA_002483395.1 Chloracidobacterium sp. UBA7659
AGCTCAGTTGGTAGAGCAGCGGACTGAAAATCCGCGTGTCGGCGGTTCGACCCCGTCTCTGGCCACCAATTAACCTTAATAAATACAATGAGTTAGCGTCGAGGGCAACGCCACCATGACGCTATTGTAAACAAAGATCGCAAGATAATCCGCGTGTCGGCCGTTCACGCCGGTGTCATCCACTATATATAACCTCAATAAAGATAATAACTTAACGCCACGTGTAATTTCGCCGCGACGCGCTGTTGTAAACAAGAATCGGGTGACAATGCTAACAATCCGCGTGTCGGCGGTTTGACCCAGTCCCTGGCCACCTATACAATAATGAAAATAATAACTTAGCGTCAGAGGTAATAATACTCTGCCGCTATTTTGGTTTTCGGGTACAATTTCCGCATACTTCCCTAAAAAATCGTTCCTTTTTCATGTGGGCATCGCAAAATGCGGGGCTTTTTGCGCCCAATAGGCTATAAACCTTTTCAATTGGAATTTATGATCAATGAAATTCTCGACGATCGTCAATTAGCAGACCGGTGGCAGCTAGTTGGAACCTCGAATGCAATAGCCAAGCGGTTCCAGCGTCCGCGCGCGTTACCTAGGTCGAATCCCCGTCATCTAAAAGCGTTTAAGGTAGGCAATCAGACGCGGTATCGAATGAAGGATGTTTTGGAGTATGAGGGATCGCAATGCTAGAAAGTTCCGGAAGCCCTAGTATGAACCAGCAGATATTCTGAAGACCGTTTCTACCATTTATACTTACACCTGCCGCTAGATCTTCCAAAATTTGCCCTGATTAAGGAAAGTGCAGCCAACCTGCTGCCAACTTTAAGTGACTTGGATTGTCAATCGTTTGTAACAAATTGACTCTCATCCTGGTTTCTCCCCATTCGTCTCTTGTCGCGATTCTTGCTCCATGTTATTCGGCGCCGCCGTCCCTGCAATTTTTTCCCGCGGATCTTGCTCTCTTCAGGGTCGTACGGGGCTGCCTTCGCGCCTTCTATTTCACGATGCAGTGATCGCTTTCACTGCTGAATGAAGGAACTGCGCAGCCTGATGGCGCGGGCTGATGGACGAATTAACTGGAGTCAACGCGGCTCGTTCCGGAAAGCGCCATAGCCAGTAAAGTTTGAAGGTCCTCCGACACGTTTCTCCGATAAACGCCAGTAACAGAAAAGAGAATTATTCTCTCTCGGCGGTTTAAGAATGCGCTACTATTTAGAGCAAAAGCCCGTCACGGATTGATGCCGCCTTTATACCTAACGAGGTAACTGAGTAGAAGATAACCAGGCCTACCGCCAAAACGGCGGTGGCCGCGTTTTTGATTTCGTTTAACCGGAGGTGTCGCAATGCTCGCCAGATCTCTATCGATCTTCATTCTTTTCTTTATACTTCTTGCAGGTTCCACCCCGGCTCAGGACGATCTAGCGCAGGCCAGCCGCCTGTTCGACTCGGCTGAGACTCTGCGCAAGAGCGAAAAGGCTGAATCAAAACGCGAAGCTATCGCGAAATACGAGGAGGCGGTATTGATATTCCGCACGCTAAGGATGCGCGAACGCGAAGCCACGGCATATAACAATATCGGAAACACTTATCTCAATTTAAGTGAGTTCGAAAACGCGTTGGCGGCCCTCGAAAAGTCCTTAGCGATCAGTGTCGAAATAAATGACCGGAAGCTCGAAATTATCACTCTTCTGAATCTCGGGCGAACTTTCAGGCTAATGGGACGCCAGCCGGACGCGGCCACCAGCCTCGAACGGGCGTTGGCCGTCAGCCGCGAAGCAAACAACAAGGAACTTGAAGCAGCGGCACTTAACGGCCTTGGGGCGACCCATTACAGCACAGGAGATTATCAGGCGGCTCTGTCACGATTCGAAGGTGCATCGGCCATCTTTATAGAGTTGGGGCAGCCGGCTTCCCTGGCCAGCCTGCAGAATAATATGGGCCTTATCAATCGAATGCTCGGAAACCAGGATGAGGCTATCGACCTCTACAAACGCTCGTTGGAGAGCTTTCGAACCGTTAAGGACAAGTCCGGCGAAGCAGATGCGATGCTCAATCTATCCGCGATCTATGCCGATCAATTCAGGACGGCTGAAGCCATGGAGTATTTCAACCGCGCCTTGTCAATATTTCGCGAAGCCGGCGACCGGCAGCGGGAAGCAGTTATTCTAAATAACATTGGTGTTTTTTTTAACAACCTGGGGGACAACTCAACGGCACTCGAGTACTATCTTCGATCAGCGGAACTCGCCCGGGCAACCGGGGACCGGCGGCAACTGGCCTCGGCTTTAAAGAACCTCGGCGGCACGTACGTGAACCTGCACGACCTCAACAAGGCCTCGGATAATCTGGCCGCGGCGTTAGAGATCAGCCGGGCGATCAAGGACCGTATCAATGAGGCCTGGGTGCTGAACCACATCGGCCTCGTTCACCTTGAGCTAAGCGAACATGAGGCGGCACAGCGTCACTTCAACGAGGCGCTTACGATCTTCCGCACCGCCGGTAATCGCGCGGGTGAAGCCCGTGTTCTGTTGAATTTGGGTTTGTCGATGCGCGGCTCCGGACATGCGTCCCAGGCGCTTGATCAGTTGAAACAGGCGCTGGGATCCAGCCGTTTATTATCGGTTCCGGGCGAGGAAGCAAAGATCCTGCTCAACATAGCACGAGCCGAACGCGATCTCGGCAAACCCGAAGACGCGATCAGAAGCGTCGAGCGCGCGATCCAGATCCTCGAATCGCTGCGAAGCACGGTTCCCGGACAACATCTGCAAACATCCTTCGCTACCGTCACAAAGGACTCGTACGACCTTCATATCGACTTGCTGATGCAGGCGAATGGAGGAAGGCCGAGTCAAGATCAGATCGCAAAGGCCTTTGATACAGGCGAGCGGTCGCGAGCCCGAAGCCTTCTTGAGTCGCTTATCGAATCGAAGGCCGAGATCCAAGCCGGGGTCGATCCGGGCCTTTTAAGGCGCGAGATATCTTTGCGAAACAAGCTCAATGCAAAAGAATCGTTTCGGATCCGGCTGTCTACCGGAAAGTCAAATCCCAAACAGCTCGCAGCCGTCGAAAAGGAGATTGGCGAGCTTGTTAGCGCGCTACAACAGCTGCACGCCCAGATCCGCGCCGCAAGCCCGGGCTATGCGGCGTTGGTCAGGCCAAGCCCTTTCTCGGCGGCCGAGATCCAGCGGAGCATACTTGAGGGCGATACCGTATTGCTCGAATACGCGATCGGCGAGCAGAGCAGCTATCTTTGGGCGCTGAGGCCCGATTCGATAACCGGTCATCAACTGCCCGGCCGCAGGGATCTCGAATCGATCGTCCGCAGATTTCGAAGCTTGCTTACGGCGAGTTCCCTTAACCCAACAGGCGAATCGCCGGCTCAGCGAAAGGCTCGGCTGAATACAGCGGACCGTGACCTTGCGCGCGTTTCCGCCGAGCTCGGCGGCATCCTTTTGGGGCCGGTCGCGAAGGATCTTGGAAATGCGCGAATCGTAGTGGTCGCGGATGGAGCGCTTCAATACGTTCCCTTCGCGGCCCTGTCGCTTTCTGTCGTCGAAGAGGCCAGTCCGGTTCCGGCGAAGTTCCTCGTAGAAACAAATGAGATCGTGTATCTTCCGTCGGCAACGACGCTGGGGTTGCTCCGGGACACGAAGCCCGGCTTGAACGCCGGGAGCAGGAATCATGTGGCGGTGCTGGCCGATCCAATTTTCACCGCGGAGGATTCGCGTGTCAGATCCCTCGCAAAGCGTCGCGCCGCGCCGAACGCCTTCCCCGATAGTTCCAAGCAAATCGCGGCTTCATTTCCGAGCGAGCTGCGGGCAGACTTTTCGCGGCTTCGTTTCAGCCGGACCGAAGCTCAGTCGATCTCAAACCTCGTTGCAGATAATCGTGAAGTAATCGCACTCGACTTCGCGGCAAATATAGAAACAGTGAACAGCGAGGCATTTCGAAATGCCCGGATCATCCATTTTGCAACCCACGGAATAGTGAACAGCAATCATCCCGAACTCTCCGGCGTTGTGCTGTCGCTGATCGACGAGGAGGGCCGTGCAAGGGACGGTTTTCTTCGCTTGCATGATATTTACAATCTTCGGCTTGGTTCAAGCATGGTTGTACTCAGTGCGTGCGAAACGGCCCTGGGCAAGGAGATTCGCGGCGAGGGTATCGTTGGATTGACTCGCGGCTTTATGTTCGCCGGAGCTCCAAGTGTAGTCGCGAGCCTTTGGCGGGTCGAGGACAAAGCGACTGCGGATCTGATGAGGATTTTCTATAAGGGAATGCTCAAGGACGGCCTCCCGCCGGCGGCGGCATTGCGTTCTGCGCAATCGGCGATGATTGCGAAAAAAGGTTCGGGCCATCCGTTCTATTGGGCGGGATTCACCTTGCAGGGAGATTGGCGCATGCCGGATTAATTCTTGATGTACAATGCTAATGCAGCGACAACAATTTGCAGGCATGAGCTCAGGAAAAACGTCAAGACCGCGCTGGGAACTGACGGCGTCCGCTTTTGATAAATTGCTCGCGTCTCTCGACATTGAACGCGACAAGGCCGCCGGGAAATATCTGCGGCTCAGGAAAAACCTGGTGCGCTTTTTCGAAGCGCGCGGGATCGCGGCGGCCGATGATTCGGCCGACGAGGTTCTCGACCGACTTGCCCGCAAGTTGGACGGAACCGAGACCATCGATGATCCGCAAACCTACGCCCTCGGTATCGCCCGTCTTGTTACACTCGAATTTTACAAACGTCCGAAAATGGTCCCTGCCGACGACGCGGGCCTCGAGACAATTGCCCACGGCCCGGACGATCGCGAGAAGGTGAACGAAGGCGAAGGACGTCTAAAATGCCTGGACGAATGTCTCGTCGGCCTCACACCCGAAAAACGAGAGATCATCGTCGGGTACTACAACGGCGAAAAGCGAGACAAGATCGAAAATCGTGCGAATTTGGCGGCAAAACTTGGCATTCCGTCCGGAGCCCTGCGAAGCCGCGCCACGCGGCTTCGCGACGTTTTGGAAAAC
>DLHV01000266.1:0-770 GCA_002483395.1 Chloracidobacterium sp. UBA7659
GAGGACGCGTGGGAGCAGCTTCGTGATATCGGTGTGCTGGACGCGAAGGTCGCGCCGATCACTTACATGAATTCGTCGGCCGCGATCAAGGCGTTTTGCGGACGGAATGAAGGCGTCGTCTGCACCTCGTCGAACGCGATACCGCTTTTCGATATCTACCTCAAAGAATTCGACAAGATGTTTTTCTTCCCCGACCAGCACCTGGGTCGAAATACGGGTGCGAAGTTCGGCATTCCGTTAGACAAAATGGCCCTTTGGAATCCGCACGAAGAGCTTGGCGGCAACACTGAGGTGCAACTGCACGAGGCAAAGCTGATCCTCTGGCGTGGACACTGCTCGGTACATGGAAGATTCAAGCCGTGGCATGTCGATAAGGTCCGCGCAGAAGTGCCCGGCGTGCAGGTTTTGGTCCACCCGGAATGCATACGCGAGGTCGTCGAACTCTCCGATCTTGATGGCTCGACCTCCTTTATTATCAAAACTGTCGAAAATGCTCCGAGTGGCTCAAAATGGGCGATCGGCACGGAAGTGAATCTTGTAAACCGATTGCAGCAACGATTCCCGGACAAGGAAATTTATCTGCTTGCACCAGACCTTTGCATGTGTGCGACGATGTACCGGATCGCCCCGCAAAACCTGGCCTGGGCAATGGAAAATCTGCTTGACGGGAATGTGGTGAATGAGATCGTTGTCGAGGACGAAACAAAGCATTTTGCCGGGGTCGCACTTGAACGGATGATCAGCTTGACGGAGACGCAAAAGAATTAAAC
>DLHV01000266.1:784-72921 GCA_002483395.1 Chloracidobacterium sp. UBA7659
CTGTGCCTCCGTGTCTCTGTGGTAAAAGGACTTATGGCAGAGATCCGGGATAAACTGGCGGACAATACGCCGGGCAAGTTCTATGTTGACCGGCAGTGCATCGACTGCGATGTCTGTCGCGATACCGCCCCAGCCAATTTCAAGCGCAACGACGAGAACGGGTATTCCTACGTCTTTAAGCAGTCTGAAACCCCGGAAGAAATCGAGCTTTGCAAAGAAGCTTTGGATGCCTGCCCGGTTGAGGCGATCGGCGACGACGGAAGCAAAATCAGAACTCTCGCAGCTGCGTGATACAAACGCAGGCATCATGTTACCGGCACTCTCCCGACGACCGCGATCAGTTTTCAAAAATTCGAAAAAGGGGAATTACTTATGCTTACGAGACTCTTTACACTGACTTTCGTTTTATTGGTTTCAGCCGCGGCCGCCTTCGGCCAAAAGTCCTGGCTGGATCGTCCGCTCAACACTAACTGGAATAACGGCAGCGGCACGGTACCGGCGGCTCCGAGAACACTTGCCGCGATCGACTCGCGCTGCCGTGAGCAGATTCGGGACCCTGAGAGCCTTTCAGATCGTGCCGTAACGCGGGCCGGTTGGTCGCTTTTTAGGGCTTCGCAGACATACGGAGCTGTCACCGTGATACATGGCATGGCAAGCGTTGACGGTATGTGCCGTCCGACACAGTACAATACGTTTGTCTTCGTAAACAATCGCTTTGCTGGAACGCTCTCGCCAAGCCTTATGGACGCCCGCACCGACGGCTCGCTCGTAGAAGCCCGTCTCAGCAGTCCTACCTCGATCATCGCTGAGTTCAATCGCTATACGTCTAATGATGCTCTCTGCTGCCCTTCGCAGACAAGTATCGTCTCATACGGCGTTTCAACCGGGGCACGCGGCGTTGTAAAAGCAGAGAACGTCGACACGAGCGCGATCTGCGGAAATGAGGACGTTGTCGAAACTCAGGATAATGTAGTTTCGGGAACCGTCACATACCGCCAGCGAAGCGCCTTGCCCGCGACGGCCGTGTTGATAGTAAAACTGGTCGATGTGTCGAGGCAGGATGTTTCATCCACTACTATTGCAGAGCAGCGCATCGAGGCCACCGGGAAACAGGTTCCGTTCTCGTTCGATATGGCATACGACCGGAGCAAGATCGAGGAACGAAACCGTTATGAGGTGCAAGCAGAAATTCGCGATGGCGGACGTCTGCTATTCATTACGGACGTAAGCCATCCGGTGCTTACACAGGGGAATCCGCGTGTTGTCGATGTTGTTGTAGTCCCGGTGCGAGGTAGCGGCCAAGGCGGCGGTAACCGTGATCGCACTCTCCGCGGTACCGTCACCTACTTGCAGAGGATCGCTCTGCCGGCAAACTCAGTCGTGACCGTTAGATTGGTCGAAGTGAGCGGTCAAAATGTAGTAGGCGAAACGATCGCCGAGACCACGGTAAATACAAACAACCGGCAGGTCCCGATATCGTTTGAGCTGCCGTATGAGCAAAGCCGCACGAGTCAGCAGTCGTCATATGCTCTCGAAGCGGAAATAAGTTCGGACGGAAAGCAGGCTTTCAAAACGGCCGAGCCTTTTCCAGTACAATTAAGAGGAAATGCGGGCAGTAATATTCAGCTGACGGTTGCTCCGGTCGCCGCCGTGATCACCGGAAAAACGCTTTCGATTTCGAAATTCGGAACGGGCACGCTTCAGATCGAAGGGGGAAAAACACTCTTCCTTATCCGCGGAAACGTATCTGTGAGGACCGACGGCAATGCGGATGTTACCGTGTCCGGGCTTGACGGTAGCACTGTCTTTAGTGGAAAGCTGGTTTATTTCGATGAAGGAACGCTGAGAATTAAGGTCGAAAGTTCGGGCGATGCGGACGCGAGCGGAGAACTGGAGATTCGTTACTCGGGCCGGAAGCTCAACTCGATCTCCGGCACCGACTTAATGCTTGACGGCCAGAAGGTAACGATCAAATTCTAGATATCGGGTTCAGGCGTTTTGAAGAGGCGGATGCGGGAAACTGCGTCCGCCATTTCTTAAATAAAAGTCTTAAGCCCCAATCGGGGTGCTCCGTTTGTAGCAGCGGAGGTTAAAAAGCGGTTTCTACAAACAGTCCGCTCATGAGGAGCTATTTTGCTCGGTACCACGGTCTTTTGAGGCAGAAATGTCGGATGTGTTCAAACTAACCGCCACGCTGAAATCTTATTGCTTGCTTTCTTTTTCAAACTCAATGAAAATAATAGATAAGGAGATTTTTTGGATGGCTGAAACGCCGGTAAAAGCCCGCATGCGGTGCCGCGAAATTATGACGAGCAGCGTCAAGACGGCGACCCGCGATATGACGCTGCAGGACGTTGCCGTGCTGATGCGCGACGGCGACGTCGGCGCGATGCCAGTCGTCGACGACGGGAAGCTTGTCGGTATTGTCACCGACCGCGATATCGTCGTTCGCGCGATCGCCGACGGCCGCGGGGCGTCATCGACCGTTGGTAAAGCCATGACGAGCGAGATATTTTCCGTCAAGCCCGACGATTTCGTATTCGAGGCAATACGCCTGATGGGCGACAAGCAAATTCGCCGGGTCCCGGTGGTAAATGATAAAGGCGAGCTCGCCGGCATTATCGCAATGGCCGACATTGCCCTCGAAATGGAAGATGAGCGGGAGATTGCCGAAACGCTGGAGGAGATATCGAGCGGAAGTTCTTTCTGGCAAAAGGGATAGTTAAACAAAGGCGGATTATCCTTTACCGCTGGATCATATGGCAAAATCAACCAATCGTTATTTTCAGTTCCTCGGCTCGTCTAAGAACGCGCAGTCGGGCCAGCTTTGGTATCCGGCGGCGGATGTTTACAAGACCGCCGATGGCTGGGTTGTAAAGGTCGAACTAGCGGGCGTTTCGGTTGAGGATATCGCGATCGATGTACAGGGGAACGTACTGCACATCGCCGGTGCTCGACGGGATAAATCGTGTGCCTACGGGACTTCGTTTCATCAAATGGAGATAACATACAGCAACTTCGAGAAGACGCTGAAGTTTCCGGCTTCGATCGAGGGCGTACAGCTTGACCATATGTTCGAGAACGGACTGCTGATAATTCGTTTGAAGAAAGGAGAAAAATGATATGCCGGAAACTTTGGAAATTAACGCGACCGTTCCGCTTCGAAAGGACCCATATTACCTGTCCAGCACTGACGAGCCGGAAATTATCTACCCCGAACAGCGAGAAGACGATATGGGCGAAACATCGATACACTCAAAACTTGTCCACAGATTGCTGCAAATGCTACTGCATTTTTTTGAACAACGGGACGAAGTTTTTATTTCGCCGAATATGAACCTTTATTTTGAGAAAGGCAGTCCGAACCAATGGTATGCGCCCGACATTCTGGTCGCTTTCGGAGTGCCGAATCATGAGCGTGCGAGTTATCAGATCTGGAAGGAGAATGTGGCGCCTCAGGTAATTTTTGAAGTCTCTTCGGAACGAACTTGGAAAACCGACATCAGCGAGAAATTGGAAATTTACGGCCAACTGGGCGTAGAAGAGTATTACATTCTCGACCCCGAATTCGCATATCTACCTGCTCCAATAATGGCTTTTCATCGTCAAGGCGACAGGCTTTTGACCACGTCCGTAAATGACGAACGAATCTTCTCACCTCGTTTAGGATTGGAGATAGTTCGAGCCGAGAATAATTTTCGCTTGTTCGATCCTGGCAAAAATGAATTTTTGCGGACGTTGGACGAAGCGGAAAGCGAGGTGGAAAAATTGAAAGCGGAAATTGCACGNNGTTGAAAGCCGAAAAATAGATTGTTATGGCGGAAGCGAACAAAGAGAAAAAAGATAAGGTAAAAATCGAACCCGTGCCGGAGGTATTCGACATTGCGGTGCTGCCGCTGCAAAACACGACGCTGTTCCCGGAAACGGTCGTCCCGCTTGCCGTTGGACGCGATCGTTCGAAAAAGGCGGTTGAAGTGGCTCTTGCGACCGAAGAGAAGCTGATCGCGTGCATAACCACCAAGACCGAGAATATCACCGGTGACGAAGCGAAGAAAGAGGATGTTTACCAGGTTGGAACACTGGTAAATATAAAACGGATGATGCGAAACGAGGGCATCATGCAGCTTATTGTCCAGGGACTCGATCGCTTCAGGGTAACGGAATGGACCCAGGACCAGCCATTTTTAAAGGCCAAGTGCGAGATCCTGCCCGATCTGACGATCGTCGATGACGAAGAGATCGAAGCCCTTAAGCGCAATATTCAGGGAATGATCCAGGAGGCGTTGGCGTTGCTGCCGAACATTCCGCCGGAGATTCGGATGGCGGTCATGACGCAGACCGATCCGGTTCAGCTTGCATATTTTCTCGCGTCGGTGCTCGATCTCGGCGTCGAGACCGAACAGAGAATGCTCGAATCGAATACCGTCGATGAGCTTTTGACGCTGACACACGCCGCGTTGGCCCGCGAAGTGGAAATAATGCAGATCAGGTCGAAAATCGCTACCGAAGCTCAGACAGAGATGGATAAATCCCAGCGCGATTACATTTTGCGCCAGCAAATGAAGGCCATCCAAAAGGAGCTTGGCGAGGGCGAAAGCGGCGGCGAAAAGGCCGAGGCCGAGCAAATTCGCGAAAGGCTGGAGACGGCCGATCTGCCGGAAGATGTCAGGAAAGAGGCCGAGCGTGAGCTAAAACGCATGGAAGCCCTGCCGCAGTCGGCGCCGGATTATCATGTGATCCGCACCTATCTAGAATACGTTCTCGAATTACCCTGGAGAAAATCGAGCGAAGAAAAGCTCGATCTCAACGAAGCCAGGAAGATATTGGACGAAGACCATTACGGCCTTGAGGACATCAAGGAACGCATCCTCGAATCGCTTGCCGTAATTAAGCTTCGGCCCGATTCGAAAAGCCCGATCCTGCTGTTTGTCGGCCCTCCGGGAGTCGGGAAAACATCATTGGGCCGCTCGATCGCACGGGCTTTGGGCCGCGAATTCGAAAGGCTCAGCTTGGGCGGAATGCGCGATGAGGCCGAGCTTCGAGGCCACCGCAGAACTTACATCGGAGCGATGCCGGGCCGGATCATTCAGGCATTACGCCGCGTAGCGGTAAATAATCCCGTGATGATGCTTGACGAGATCGACAAGCTTGGAAATGATTACCGCGGCGATCCGTCGGCGGCGTTGCTCGAGATCCTCGATCCGGCTCAGAACAACACATTTCGCGATAATTATCTCGATCTTCCGTTCGACCTGTCGAAAGTGTTCTTTATTGCGACGGCGAATCAGCTTCAGCCGATCCCGATGCCGCTGCGCGACCGCATGGAAACCATCCAGCTTGCCGGGTACAGTGACCGGGAAAAACTGAACATCGCGAAGCAATATCTAATTCCCCGTCAGATAACCGAGAACGGTTTGAAGCCTGATCAGCTTGAGATTACCGATGACGCTGTCAACCTGTTGACCGCTCGCTACACGCGCGAGGCGGGCGTGCGACAGGTCGAAAGAGCGATTGGGAACCTTGCGCGAAAGGTTGCTTTAAAAGTCGCCGAAGGATCAACCGAAAAAGTAATGATCACCGCGAGCGATATAAAAGAGTATCTCGGTTCCCCAAGATTCTATCCCGAAGAAGCCCGTAAANNAACTCCCGGCGGGCGTCGCTACCGGAATGGCCTGGACCGAGATGGGCGGCGAAGTATTGTTTATCGAGGCGACCGCGCTTCCGGGAGGCAGCGGCCTGACTCTCACGGGCCAGCTTGGCGAAGTGATGAAGGAATCGGCCCAGGCTGCCCGCAGCTATCTTTGGTCACACGCGGCGGAGTTAGGAATAGATCCCGAGGCGATCAAGCAAAACGGTGTACACGTACACGTTCCGGCCGGGGCGATCCCGAAGGACGGCCCGAGTGCGGGCGTAACCATGGCTTCGGCACTTGCGTCGCTTTACACCGGCAAAAAGGTCCGTTCGGACACGGCCATGACCGGTGAGATAACGCTTTCGGGTCTGGTGTTTCCTGTCGGCGGCGTCAAGGAGAAGGTTCTGGCGGCACACCGGGCAGGCATTCGCCGGATCATTCTGCCCGCGCAGAACGAGCCGGATACTGAGGAGATCCCGGAGGACGTCCGCAAAGAGCTTGAGATAATTCCGGCAACACGCGTCAGCGAGGTGCTGAATGCGGCGTTGGAAGAGACGGCTACGGCCAGCGGCGTGCACCCGATCTTGCTCGAAAACGCCGATGGTAATCGCGAAGCTGGAGAACGGCTAATCGCAAAAGAGAAAGAAGGTTAGAGGACCGCATTTCAATCCCCCCAGAAAATATTTAAAAACTCTTGTATTTTCTGCATTTTCCAGTAGAAAAATGCTGTTCAATGAGTGTATGCTTATAGGTTAGGCGCTTCGAAGAACGGCCACTTCCTAAAATCTTACCTTGTGCGATTTTTGCGGGCGGAGTTAACAACTTTTGGGCAACGTGGGTTTGCCGAATTTTACGAACAGAATACACATCAAAAATGGCATTTAAATCATTATTTAGTTTATTTTCCAGCGATCTGGCAATAGATCTTGGAACGGCGAACACGCTGGTTTACGCCAAGGGCCGCGGCATTGTCGTGTCGGAGCCGTCGATCGTGGCGATCAACAAAGTCACGAATCAGGTTGAAGCCGTCGGACGCGACGCAAAAGAGATGCTTGGCCGCACGCCGGGCAACATCGTAGCGATTCGCCCGATGAAGGACGGCGTAATAGCAAACTTCGAAGTGACCGAGAAAATGCTCCAGCATTTTATTCGCAAGGCACATAACGGTAAATCGTGGGTGCGGCCGAGGGTCGTTATTGGCATACCGTCGGAGATCACGCAGGTCGAACGACGTGCCGTCGAAGATTCGGCTTACCGGGCGAAGGCTTCGGAAGTTTATCTTGTCGAAGAGGCGATGGCGGCCGCGATCGGTGCCGGACTGCCGATTACGGAGCCACATGGCAACATGGTCGTCGATATCGGCGGCGGAACGACCGACATCGCGGTGATCTCGCTCTCGGGTATCGTTTACTCACGGGCCGTGCGTGTCGCCGGCAATGAGATGGACGAGGCGATCACGCAATACATCAAACGCAAATATAACCTCCTGATCGGTGAACGAACGTCGGAGGCGATCAAGATCGCTCTCGGAAGCGCCTTCCCGCTTGACGAACCGCTGTCGATGGACGTTCGCGGACGAAACCTGATCGAAGGCATTCCGAAGACGATAACGATGACCGACGAAGAAATTCGCGAGGCATTGTCCGACGCGGTTTCGACCATCATCAACGCTGTACGCGTTGCCCTCGAACGCACACCTCCCGAACTCTCGGCCGATATTGTCGAACGCGGCATCGTTCTGACTGGCGGTGGAGCTCTCCTCAAGAACCTTGATAAACGCCTTACGATCGAAACCGGACTTCCGGTCGTGATCGCGGATGACCCGCTTTCATCGGTCGTGCTGGGCACCGGCAAGATGCTGTCCGATATCGAACTGCTCAAGCGTGTTAAGTGGGATAATTCATTAATGACAGGTAGTTAGTAGAGAGTCGCGAGTGGAGAGTCGAGAGCAGGCGGAAATCAGACTCTCCACTCTAGACTCAGGACTCTACACTCAAAGAGATGGCCGAACGAAGTCAAAAAGAAGTTTGGCGGATGACGCCGTGGCTGGTTATCGTTCTGTTATTGGGAAATTTTTTGCTGATGGCGTTTGATGCGCGCCAGGTCACATCGGGCCAGCGAATAATTCGGGTCTGGTCGCAGACCGCCGCGGACTTTGTCCAATCACCCCTAACATCCATATCCTCAGCGGTCTCGGGTTATTTCGGGTCTATTTCGAATCTGCGTTCGGCGCAAAGTGAGAATGATGTTCTCAAAAAGAAAGTTCAGGAACTCGAAGTAGAGAAGAAAGGAAACGAAAGCTTGGCGGCAGAGAATGCACGCCTGCGGTCACTGCTCGATCTAAAAGCAAAAAGCAAAATAGATATTTTGACCGCCCAGATAATCGGGCGCGATCCCTCGATCTGGTTCGATTCGTCTATCGTCAACCGCGGCAGCCTCGACGGCGTAAAATTAAATATGCCGGTCGTTACAAATGGCGGACTCGTCGGCCGCGTGACGGCCGTCAGCCCGCTGACCGCGCAGGTCGATCTGATAACACGGGATAAATCCGGTCTTGGAGCGATTGTCGGTGAGATCAGCGCGTCGAATGCATTGGGCGTTGTGAGCGGAACGAGTAAGAAGGGCGTGGTCGAGATGCGGTACGTTCCCGGGAGCATCGATGTGCAGGTCGGCCAGATCGTCTATACCAGCGGTCAGGACGGAATATATCCGGCCGGATTGAAGGTCGGCGAGATCGTTCAGATCGAGCCCGGATCGGCGACAACGCCGCACAAGATTTTTATTCGGCCGAGCGGCGGAATCGATTCGATGCAAGAGGTTGCCATTCTATTGTACGAACCGCCAGTCCGCACCGAATTCGAACAAAAACTGCCAAACGCATTGAAGGACGATAAGAAGCGACCGTAAAGAGTGGGATTTAAAGCGTCTAAATGAACCAACTAAAGATCACAATTGCTCTGATCATAGCGATACTGCTGCAATGGACGCTGCGGAATGTTGCCGAGCCGCTGGCTTATATTGATTTTCCGTTGATAATCGTTGTTTATGCCGCGTTGCAGCGGGACGCACTAAAGGCGATCTTCTTCGGCAGTTTCGCGGGCATCGCCGTGGACGCCCTGAGCGGCGGCCTTCTGGGTTCGAACGGATTCTCAAAAACCCTTATTGCATATATGGTTTCCGAGTTAGCGCGACGGGTCTATATGGACAACCTTTTGCTTAGAATACCCGTCATAGCGGGAGCATGTTTGCTCGATGATCTGATCTATTACGGGATGCACAAACTCCTCGGCCAGGAGCCGGTGGGACAGTTGGTCGTTGTTGTCTCATATACTCTCATCGGTACCACGATTGCGGGTACGTTCATCTATCTATTTTTGGACTATGTTTTCGTCGAACGGACCCGAACCAGGAAGCGGGAGATTTTCCCGAACCGACGCCAGACGCGGCGTAAAAATCCGATAAGATTTACCAGGTAGCTTGTAACACGGCTGATTTTATGAAACTCAACGAACATGCACAAAATTTAGGAGCAAGGATCGGGACCATTCAGATAGTGGCGTTCGTACTGCTTACTATCCTTGGCGTTCGTTTGTATTATCTTCAGGTTGTTCAGGGCCAATACTACAGCGACCGAGCCGAGAATCAACGCATCCGGCTTATCCCGATACCGGCGCCGCGTGGGGCGATTTTCGACCGCAACGGAAAGATCCTCGTCGATTCGCGTCCGACGTACAATGTCGTTCTTTCAAACGAGCCGATCAAGAAGATCGACGTGACCGATCGCGTCGATGACTATGCCAGGGGGCTTGGGCTCGAGAGCAAGTTTGTTGTCGAAAGGCTCAATCTGATCAAGAAGCAAAACGACTTCGAAACTATGGTTTTGAAAGAGAACGCGAACATGCAGGACATAAGCTGGGTCGAATCGCATTCGCTGGAATACCCGGAGCTTCGCGTGGAATTGCAGCCGCAGAGGTTCTACCCGCACGGCCTGGTGCTTGCTCACGTTCTCGGTTATGTCGGTGAGATCAGCCCGAAACAGTTGGAATCGGAGGAATATAAAGAAAAGGGAATGCGGCCGGGCGATATAATCGGTAAAGGCGGACTCGAGCAGTATTACGACGAATTCCTACGCGGCAAGCCCGGCTACCGGAAGGTCATCGTGGACAGCCGCGGCCGCGTTCAGAGCGAGATAGAGGTCGTGCAGCCGCAGGCCGGCCAGGACCTTGTTTCGACGATCGACTTCGACCTCCAAATGGCGGCCGAAACGCAGCTTGCGGCCACACCTACCAAGCGAGGCACGATCATCGCGATGGACCCGAACAATGGCGAGGNNGTTCGACCCGAACATCTTCGTCCAGGGAAGTAAGACTCCCGAGGGCCGTAAACAGATCGCGGCTTATTGGCAGGACGAAAGCCGCCCTCTTTATAATCGAGCGATCCAGGGAAGATACCCGCCGGGTTCCACTTGGAAAATTCCGGAATCAGTTGCCGGACTGCAGCAGGGTGCAATAACCGTCGCCCATTCGAATTTGGCTTGCGGCGGCGGCATCCAGATTGGAAACAAGTTTACACGGTGCATGGGGAGCCACGGTTCGCCGCCGCTTTCATACGCTATAACAAAATCATGCGACGGATATTATTACCGACTGGCCCTCAAAATGGGCATCGAAGGCGTTATAAAAATGGTCGAGACCTTTGATTACGACAAACGTTCAGGTATCGATCTTCCGAATGAAAAGGTCAGCCAAACGCCAAAGAGCTGGAAGCCGATCGTTGAGAAACGCGAAGGCAAGTGGAGCGATATCCGTACCGTTTATTCGGGTATCGGTCAGGACACTGTGGTCATAACGCCGATCGCCCACCTTCGAGCCATTGCAAGTGTCGGCGTGCATGGAAAAATGTATACGCCGCATTTTCTTAAGGAATTTAAGGCCATCGGTGCCGTGGGTAACGAGGGTGATTCGAGCTTTTTCCCCGCTCGGCCGGGCTTTGGCTTTCAGCACCCGGAGCCGAAGATCGTCGAAATGACAGCCGAGCAAAACGACATGGTGTTAAAGGGAATGTGGGGCGTGGTAAACGGCGGCGGAACCGCCGCGGCCATTCGTATGCCCGGGTTTGAAATTGCGGGCAAAACCGGAACGGCTCAGGTCGCACAGCTCGGCCAGGATGTCGGAAGCAAAAAAGACCATGCGTGGTTTGCGAGTTTTGCCCCTGCATACAAACCGGAAATCGCCGTTATCGGATTGGTCGAAAACGTAGGTTTCGGCGGAAGCTTCGCCGCTCCCGCGGTTAAAGGGGTTTATGAGGCTTATCTGGCGAAGAAAGGGGCTGCGCCGGTCGATCCGAATTTGGTGGCGAAAAAATAGTTAATTGAGTTGTTAGAGTTTACGGAGTTCGTAGAGTAAAAGAAAAACTCCCGAACTCGACAAACTCTAAAAACTCTACGAACTCTATAAACCCAAAGAACCCAAAGATGGTAGCAATAATAGAAAAACGTGATCTGCGAGACTTTGACTGGCTGACGTCTTTGCTTGCCGTCGCGATCGCCTGTTTCGGGATTTGGCAGATCCACAACGCGTTGCCGTCGGAAAGCTATTGGTCGAAGCAAATCATCGGGTTATGTATCGCGGTGGTCGCATTTGTGGTTGTCGCGTTCAGCGATTACAGGCGGATCATCGATGCGGCGCCTGTTTTCTACGGGTTTGGCCTGGTGCTCCTGTTTCTTGTTTTGACGCCGCTTGGGGTTGAGGTAAACGGACAGCAGGCCTGGCTCAAACTGCCGGTTGTCGGACAGTTTCAGCCGTCGGAATTCGTAAAGATCCCGACCGTCCTGATGCTGGCCAAATACTTCGGCGTCCGCAAATCGGGCGACCTCACTCTCAGGGAAGTGCTTATCGGTGCGGCGATCATGGCCGGACCTGTTGGACTGATTATGCTTGAACCGGACGCCGGCCAGGCGATAACGTATTTCCCGATCCTTGCCGCCGTAATGTTTTTGTCGGCGATCAAGATTCGGTATGTTGTGATCGCCCTCGTCGCCGCCGCCGTTTTTATTCCTTCCGCATACATGATCGGAGTAAAGACCGGGAAGATCAAGCGTTATCAACAGGAGAGAATTCTGGCGATCATCGATCCTGACTCGGTCGATCCGCGCGGCTACGGATATCACACGATCCAGTCGATCATCACGGTCGGAAAGGGCAACCTTTCGGGAATAAAGGGCGATTCCGAAACATCGCAGAGCGTTTTGAAATTTTTGCCGGAACCGCACACAGACNNGTAACCGCTGAGAATACGGGCTTTATCGGCTGCGTTTCGCTGCTGCTTGCTTACGCATTGCTGTTGTCGCGTCTGATTTCTGGCGCCCGGCAAGCATCCGAGCGCCCTGGCATGCTGGTTATTATGTCGATCGCAACAGCGATGTCATTTCAGATCTTTATTAATGTCGGAATGGCGTTAGGTTTTTTGCCGGTCATCGGCGTCCCGCTGCCATTGATGAGCGCCGGATTGTCGGCGATCCTTTCGACTTTTATTGCAATCGGGTTTGTTGTGGGCATTAAGATGCGCCGGTTTGTAAACTAATTTTAGTCGAGAAAAGATTATGCAAGCAATTTTGAGTATAGAACCAAACGAAGTGGACGAACGGCTGCTGATTGTCATAAGGGAATTACTGTCGAGAAACGTCGAGATAACGATAAAAAGCCAGCGTTTTGAATTGAAAGAATTCGATGCAGCTTTGCCGTTAAGCGAGGTCATGGATGAATTTCAAAAAGCCGGATACAGTGACGATTTTATCAGCGATTTGAGATCGGGTTTTGAAACCTCCGAAATTTATTCCAAGTAAGATGAAGGTAAAACCTGTCAAGGAAAGCATAAGTGTATATTTGAAACGCCATCAGCNNATCAGCTGGAACGAAAATTTCAAAAAGCGAAAGACCTTTTTGAGCAGGATATGAATCATCCGTCTCTGATGTTGAGATCTTAGAACCGAAGCATCTTCGAGTCTATTCATTTAGAATTGATAGAAAATACCGGGCAGTTTTCATTTTGGCAAACAAAGAAATTGAGATAATCGCGGTTACCAATCATTATAAGTAATTCGGAACGAGGTAGAAATGGCGAGAGAAGTAAGAAGAATTCGAACCAAAGAAGTTGAATCGATACCGTCTAAAGGACGCGGGCTATCAAGGATTGTTTGGCTAGTGCTTGCTTTGCTATTGGCGATGTCGGCCGGAGGGCTAACCGGTGTTCTCGCGTCGTACTACCTTAACAACTCCCGCTACGCTATCGAGGTTTCCGCACTTGCTACTTACCGGCCGCCGCAAGTGACGACTATTTACGCGGACGACGGCGAAACCGTCCTCGCGGAATTTGCGATCGAAAAGCGTATACCGATCAAGGAGCAGGACATTCCGAAGACGGTGGAGGACGCATTGATCGCCGTCGAAGACAATCGCTTTTATGATCATATCGGCGTCGATCCATATCGCATCATCGGGGTCGTCTTCAAAAACTTTACAACGGGCAAGATGGAGGGGGCGTCAACAATTACCCAGCAACTGGCAAAGAATCTTTTCCTTTACAAAGACCAAACATATTCACGAAAGGTCAACGAATGGGCCGTTGCGCTGCAGATCGAGCGATTTTACACAAAACGGCAGATCCTCGAAATGTACATGAACTATGTGTTTCTAGGTGCCGGGGCCTATGGGTTTGAGGCAGGTTCGCGGACCTATTTCGGGAAGTCCTTGAAGGACCTCAGTTTGGATGAAGCCGCATTGCTTGCGGCTATCCCCAAATCTCCGGAATATTCGCCGACGCGAAGTATGGAGAAAGCCAGGATTCGCCGGGACATAGTTTTAGACCAAATGGCAAAGTATTTTCCGGAGACGTACTCGCAGGCGGAGATCGATGCCGCAAAAGCAAAACCGATCAAGCTCGCCGACACGGCTTATTACCAGTCGCTGCCAAAATCTACCGCCTGGGATTACCCGGTAGAAGAAATCCGCAAGAACCTTGAAGATAAATACACGACACGCGTCGCGCAGGGCGGCCTTAAGGTTTACACGACCATAAATGTTGAAGCGCAGAAGATCGCGACAAAGACGATCAGAGAGCGGCTTCGCGCGTTCGACAAAGGCCGAAGTTGGCGTTCCGAGTATCAGAATATTCTGGTCGATCCGGACGGCGAGCCATTGACCGATCCTAAGGAAATTGAAAAGGCGCTGACTTCCTATAAACATGCCGATTGGTACGGAGACGAATACGAAGAAGGCGAATATATAAAGGGCCTGGTCGTTAAGGTCAATCCGGCAGCCGACGAGGTCGGCGTCCGCTTCGGTAAATACAAGGCGGTCGTAACAGGCAAGGACATGGGGCGAAGCGGGAAACGTCCGAAGGACGAATTGAAGCCGGGGTTATTGCCGGAGTTCCTGGTCAAGAAGGTAGACCCGCAAAATCAGATGCTTCAAGTCGAGATTTCGCAGGTGCCGGAGATCCAGGCGTCGCTCGTGACGATCAATGCTCATAACGGCGAGGTCGTTGCGATGGTCGGCGGCTACGATTTTCACACCAGTAAATTCAACAACGCGACGCAAGGACTGCGTCAGACCGGTTCGGCCTATAAACCGTTCATCTATACGGCAGCCGTCGAAGACGGCATGACGCCTGACATGCTTGTCAGCGGCGCACCGATAAAACGTGGCGGTTGGTCGCCCCACAATTACGACGGCAGCTTGAGCCATCCGAATGTTCCGTTGAAGATCGCCTTGGCGAAATCATATAACCTTGCCGCCGTTCACCTGTTGGAGCAGGTCGGTATCCAGGCCGGCGGCCAGATGGTTAGGCGTTTTGGGATCACTAATCCAATGGCTCCGAGTTTGCCTTCGGCCCTCGGTGCAAGCGAAGCGTCCCTTATTGAGATGGTGTCCGCTTATTCCACGTTTCCGAACAAGGGAATTCGTATACCACCACATTTGGTCCGCAAGGTTTATAGCCGGGACGGCACGCTTTTAGAAGAGTGGGACAAGGCAAGTTCGAAGGTGACGAGCGAGTATGCGGCCCTTACGATGGTTGAACTGATGCGCGGAGTCACGGCGCCCGGTGGAACCGCTCCCGGAGCGAGTGCCGCGGGCCACCCGCTTGCCGGCAAAACAGGTACCGTAAATGACCATACGGACGTATGGTTCATCGGTTATACCCCGACCTATGTCACCGGTGTCTGGATGGGAAATCCAGAGCGTAAGGAATCGCTCGGTGCCGGAATGACGGGCGGACATGGCGCCCTTCCATACTTTAATACCTTTATGAACGCCTTCATGAAGGGCAAACCGGTCGAGAGGTTTACGGGGCCTCCGCCTATGCCATCGGATATCAAGAATTTGATGGAACGAAATAAACGCGAGGAACTTGAGAAACTCGAAAAAGCGGATCAGGCGGCCATTCGTTCCGGTGCGGTCACGGCCGGGAAGACACCTGCGGCGGGTGCCGATTCGACAACTACCACTGTTCCTTCTGGAGATACGGGAGTCGATGGCGGCAAGACCCCTCCATCCGGCGATCCTCCGCCGATAAAACCACCTGTTCAACAGCCTCCGGTCAAGAAGCCCGATCCCCCGCCTGCCGAGAAGCCCGAAGGCACAAAGCCCAAAGGCAAAAAAGGCGACGGATGATCGAGGGATGAAAGTCTTTTCTCTCAGTCTTGGCAAAACCGGCCAAGATAATGCGGCAGCATCTTTCGCCACCACGGCCAGTCATGGTTGACGTCATGGCCCCAGAGTTCGAGCAGATGTGGAATGCCTTTTGAATGGAGGACATCCGAGAGGTCGCGGCTGCGGTCCGGGGCTTCGTATGATCCCTGTCCCGACACTATAACGATCGAATCCGCCTGACGCAGGCGTGGCAGGTGATAATCGTCGTTCAGGTTCTTTAGGTACATCATCGGGTTATTGAAATACACATTGTCATCGAAGTAATCCTCAAGATANNAAGATAGGTGTAGATGTTGTAGCTGCCGCTCATCGCGATCGTGCCGCGAAAATTATCCGAGTGTTTGAAATAGGTATTTGCCGCCAGAAGAGCTCCAAGCGAAGCTCCGGTGGTGAGTGGTTTCGCATCCTGACCGCATTCGTTGCGGATAAGCGGAAGCACTTCCTCCATGATGTACTTGTCGTAACGCGACAGCATCTCGACCTTCCAGCCCGGATGCGATTCCTTATTCAGCAGGCTGTAGCGGTTTACGGAGTTGATCGAATACGCACGGACCAAGCCATTCTCGATGAACCATTTGATCGCGTCAATCAGGTAAAACCTCTCGTACTCGAGATAATCGGCGGCGGCCGTCGGGAACATGAGCAGTGGATGACCCGCGTGTCCGTAGGCAACCAGCGGCATATCCATACCCAAATTGTTACTAAACCACGAAGTTGTATCGCGTCGCATAAAACAAGCAAGCTCCTGATTGATTTTGAATTACTGAGGTTAAAGGAAAATCTCCTCCACCGCAAGTAAGAAGCGAACCGAGGCGAAACACTGGGTTTCAAAAATGTAGGACAAGCCGCCAAGCCTGTCCTTTACGTCACTGAGCGACAGACTTCGCAGTCCGTCGTACATCATTTCACCACTGTAATTTCCCGCGTCGTCGAATTGTATCCGCCGTTATCTACAAGATTACCGTCTTTGTCGATAAGTTCAAGCCTTATACTGTGCGTGCCGGCCGTCAATCCCGAAAGCCAGATCGGCCACCATTTCTCGATGTACCTGGCTTCCCCGCCGTCAACTGAATACCGCACGCGATATTCGCCGCCTTCAAAGGCCAGTCTTGCATTAGAGAGCCAAAAGTCTATCATTATCGTGTCCGCTTCGGTTCCTTTGTATTCACCCTTCGGCCGACTATAAGTCAGTAAAGGTTTGGTGAAATCGATCGGACCGGCGGTCGAGGTTTGCATGTCCTTCCCTTCAGGAGCCGCATTTGTATTCGACATTGGCTGACCCGAATTTGTCGTTGCTGGTCTGTTCGCGTCGGCTCCACCTTTTTTGACGGTAAATTTAACCATCTGAAACGCGCCTCCATTTTTATAGCTTTCATGCCACGGGCGCGATGGGAAAACGCGAAGCGTGTGCTCGCCATCTGCGACATTTCGCAACTCGAAAGGTTGACCCAGATTGTAATATGCCTCATAGGGTTGATTGTCCAAAATGACGTGGATGTGGTTTCCGGTATGTGTCTTCTCGTCCATCATCGGCTTGTAGCCTTTGAGGTCGCCACCGAGAAGCAGCTTCACTTTAACGGTCGAGCTCCTAATCATGCTATTTGCCGGAGGCTCGACGATCCTTAAGGCAGGTCTCGCCTCGTCCTGGCTGCCCCGGGCGACCATTTGGTCCCCGATCATCTTCGGACGTTCGGCGATTGTTATTGTGTCTTTCGCCGCGTCGGGCGTGCCGGCCATATTTACATTTCCGTTTTCGGGTTCATTATTTGCCGTCGGCGAGGAGCCACAGCCCCATGTAAAGACCAATAGTATGACCAGCCCGTATAGTTTCGTATTCCTCATTATTTCTCCTTGGCTTATAACTATCAGATCGCTTCCGCAACGCTTCGCGGGCTATGCAAACTGACGTTTGAAATCTGAGCTTCCACATACCCAAAAACAGTCTTAAAATTCGCGATCAGCCTTTCTTCAACCTCCACGATGTCTATTTCGCGGCCGAGGAGCTTGTCCATCGACGCCACTGGTTCGCCTTCGCACGCGATTATCCAGTTGTAATAGCTGAGGTCTGTGTTGCAATTCAGAGCAAAGCCGTGTGTTGTGACCCACCGTTTTATATGAACACCTATCGCCGCAACTTTGCCTTCGCGTGTGTGAACACCCGTCAATCCTTCGATCCGAAACGCCTCGATATTGAAGTCAGACATAGTTCGGATCAGGACTTCTTCAAGATCGCGGACATATTTGTGAACGTCTTCGCGGTCGGGCGAAAGGCTGACGATGGGGTAGCCGACGATCTGCCCGAGGCCATGATAAGTCACTTTACCGCCGCGGTTTGTTTCAAATACATCGACGCCCAAATTTTTTAATAGCTCGGCGGTTGCCAGAACGCCATTTTCCTTAGCTCGCCGGCCGATCGTAAAAGTATGCGGGTGTTCGAGCAGCAGAAAAAAGTCGTTTTGCCGCCCGGCAATCACCTCTGTCTCGATCGTCCGTTGAATCTCAAGGCCCTCGGCATAGCCTACCCGCCCAAGGCGGCAAACTTCTAATGTCCTTTTATGCATCTCTCTTATGATAAAATTTTTAGAAGCATTTGAACAGAATGGGTCAATTTATGAAAACAATAACAAAACTTGCCTTTACCGCCCTTGCCCTCTCCATATTCGCGGTTTCCGCCGCTGCCCAGAAAAAAAAGCCAGTCGTTTACCCAAAGCCATCGGTAGTGACCACAAATATGGGTCCCACCGCCGCGCAGGTTTCGGACGCCCAGAAAGTTTCCAATCAGGTAATGAATGTAACCAAGTTTCTTTATGTTCTCGGCGGAGCCGCTAAAGGAATGGAAGATATCGACCGAGATACGAAGGCAAATAAAGCAGCTCGGGACGCGAATGCCTTAAATAAAACAAAATTTATTCAGACGATCCGCAATCTGCGGGCAGGACTGGCCGTTCTCGAAGTAGATTTTCGGACCAAGCCATTGTTGAAAAAATATCTCGTTAAGATTGATGGAATCACCGCATTAAGCGCTCAGGCCGAAGACCTGGCGGTTGCCGGAAAGTTCAGCGAATCCGGACGTCCGTTGGTAATGGTCGTTGAAAAGTTATCGGATACCCTTGTGGCGATGCCGTAAGCCGCCTATGGAAACGCGGCGGTAATTTTACGGTTTTTTCAGAACAGGGGCACTCTTTTCCGGTTCGCAAACCTCGATCTTTGTGCTGCCTGAAACCGTAGCCTTCGCTTCCTCCACAGGCAAGCCGAGTTTTGCCCGGATAAACTCTTCCGCCTCTGTCTGGATCAGTTCGCCGTTCACGACCGGAGCCTTTTTCGTCATTGTCATACCGCCCGGTTCCAGCTTGCCCACTTCGAGAAAGACATACCACGGTGAACCCCAATTTCGTGTATCGCCGGTCGATTTGCGGTATTCATAATGCTGCGTCGTCTGCTTTGCCGTTCGGGCGTCGGATTCCCAAACTACTGGAAAAGTCAGTCTGAACAGATCAATGTGCGTTTTCATCACATCAACAGGCTCGTATTCGCCAACCGCAATGACATCAAACCCGCTGGCCTTATACTTTTCGTACATTTTCTGGACAAACGGCGCGTCATGCTTCCAGTTCGGACACCACGGAGCGAAATAAACCACCATCACAAGCTTTTTACCGAATGTGAATTTCCGGAGATTCATATCACTGCCGGTCTTTGCGTTCTGGTAAACCCAATCCTTGTAAGCGATTTCTTTTTCGACGATCGGCGACTGCTCATTTTGCGCAGAAACGTATATAAAGCTGAGAGAAAGAACGACCAGGGCAAGCACGAATTTCATTGAACTACTCCACATAGAAAAAGACTAGCTGTTCAGATGATTTTAGGCAACGGAAAAGTTGTCGGTACAAAAGGCAGAAACGCGGGCCGCAAGGAGTACGTTTTCGGATAACTTACGCACGTACCTGCTTCCGCATAAGCTTTTTCGACCAGTAGACGATATTCAAATAGATGCCCGTTATTGCCGAAAGCGCCGCCAAACCGGAGAATAATAGCAGAAACGTTACTTGCCAGCTTCCGGTAAAATAGTAGAAATGAGCTTCGCGAAAGAACCGTGTTTTCAGGCTCGGCGGTGCCGACATCCGTGCTTCGCCGGTTTCGGCGTCAATAAAGATCGAATCGGCGCCGAGCCCGCCGACAGATTGATACTGCGGCCGGCCGTCCTTCATCAGCAGTGTCAAAGCAGTCATCGGCAATTGCTTACCGGCTACCTCGTTGGCTTTCAGCATTGCTTCGGCAGGAGTAACTTTTACCCGCGACACGTCGATCTTCTCGACCGTTCCGCCCTCGACCATGTTCGGCAGAGCGTAAAGAAATCCGCTTAAGGCCCACGCGAGGACAGGGATAGAAACGAAAACGCCGAGAATAAGGTGAATCTGATAGATGAATTTGCTCATAACTTTTAGCCACGGATGCACACAGATTAGCACAGATGAAAATCAAGATGGTTTTTCAGAATCTCATTCAATTCCTGAATTAAAATCCGTGCCCATCTGTGTTAATCTGTGGTTTCATTCTTATTTGCCAGATTAAATTATGAGCAATCAACCAACAGTATCCGATATCTTTCGGCGAGCATTGGAAATGCGGCGGGCAAACCCGAATGCTTCGTATAAGGACGTTGCGGAGCAGCTTCTTAGCGAATACGGCGGCAAGCCTTTTCCGGCAACGGCTTTTTTGACTATTCCCGAATACGACAACATTGCTCCAGAAGAGGATTGGACAGCGGGCCTGCCGATCGTGATGCGCGGTATCCAGAACGAGGACTGGAATGATGTAGTACACGGAATAATTATCAGCCTTGAACAGGTCGAAAATTACCCTAAGCAGTCAGGCCGCGAGGACGATCCTGCAAAGGAATGGCGAAATCGCAGCAAGGGAATTGCCGAAGCGGAAGAAAAAGTTATTGCCGAATGGATGCCCGAAGAGCTCATGGCAATGGCCACGCAGAATGCTAAAGGCGCTTGAAAGACTGTTATTAAGAGCGAGGGCAAGCCGTCAGCTTGCCCCAGTTTCCGCTACAGGTCAATTCTCAAACCATCTTTAGCCTCGACAACATCATATACCGGATCGAATTTTGCGACTTCCTCATCGAAATTAACCTCATCCCATTCGGGATAGAAGTGCGTCAACATTGCTTTATTCGGATTTGCTTTGCGAATCAGATACATCGCTTCTGCAAGTTCGAGGTGTTTTTCGACGGGCTTGCCTTTCACGAACGAACATTCCAACAATAGCAGGTCGACTTTCCGGGCAAAGGCCGCGAGCGGCGGCGATACGCCGGTATCAGACGTGTAAACCAGCGTTTTCCCGTCTTTGGCCCGGAGGTGTATTGCGTGGCTTTCATTCGTATGCGGCGTGGAGAGTGCGGTGCCCACCAGGGTAGGCAAGACCCCAAACGATTCCAGGGTTTCGATCTCGACTATTTCGATAGGGAACGGCTGGTTGAGTAAACCATAATTATTGGCCCGGTCGAAGCTCTGTAATAGATTTTCAATTCCTTTCGGGCCGAAGATCCGCAAAGGCTTTGTCCGGCTTTGTGTAACAGGAATGTGTTTCGTGCCGAACAGAAACGGAGCCAGTCCGCCGCAATGGTCGAGATGAAAATGCGAGATCCAGATCGCGTCCAGGTTTGCCCAGTCCAGATTTTCCTGTGCCATTCGGTGGATCGCCGACGCCGAGCAATCCAGCAGCAATGTGCCTCCAGCCGTTTCGAGCCAAAACGCGGAACCGCTCCGTTTTGGATGCGGAACCGATGTGCCGGAACCAAGGACAGTCAATTTCATATGGTTATCTTAGCAAACTGGAATTCTAACAGGATTTACAGGATTCGCAGGATAAAATAGCTACTACGCATATCCGGTACACCCTGTTTTGATCCTGGTATGGTAAATTCAAGTCTATGACTCAGGTCGATATTCTTGCAATATTCGCACATCCGGACGACGTTGAGCTGACAGTGGGCGGAACGCTTTTGAAGATGAAGAGCCTCGGCTACCGCACAGGAGCTTTGGACGTAACCCGCGGGGAAATGGGGACGCGTGGGACTGTAGAAGGCCGGGCGGTCGAAGCGGCGGAAGCCGCGAAGATATTGCGGCTCGATGTTCGTGAGAATCTTGGGCTGGCTGACGGGCATGTTTTTGTCGATGAGGTTTCGCGGACGGCTATTGTTCGCGTTCTCAGGCGGCTAAAGCCGAAATTGGTCCTCACGCACCAAATTAACGACCCGCATCCCGATCATGACCATATTGCGCAGCTCGTACGTGAATCGGCACGCCTTGCCAGTATGAAAAACTACGATGAGGAAACCGGAGGCGAAAAGATAGCCGTGCCGATGGTTGCTCACAATGTTTTTTCACGGCTCGTTGCACCGTCATTTATTGTCGATATCTCCGGATTTCTCGAAGAAAAGATGAACGCGATCCGCGCTCACAGGTCGCAGTTTCATGACCCGAATTCCGCCGAGCCTGAAACGCGTCTGACAGCAAGCAATTTTCTGGGCGAACTCGAGAACCGGTCAAGATACTCCGGCTCTCTTATAGGCGTCGCCGCCGGAGAACCGTATTATGTCCGCGAGGCTTTGAACATCGAAGACCCGGTAAAATTACTAACCGGGCCGATGAACCTCTATTCGTAGGCGACGTGGATATGAATAAACTTCAAAAGGCCGCCCTCGCACCCGAAGAGATCGAATTAAACAAAAAACTCGCCGTTCTCGAACGCTTGAAGGACCGCCTCGCGGATCGTGAAGAGGAAATGGCCGATCTCCGCTCCGAGCTCGAGCGATTCGAAGCTCAATATACGATGGAGGTCGGAAGGCTTTATGCGGACTTTGACGAGATCGAAGCGCAGATTGCCGAAGAAGAAGCAAAACTTGTCCCGGACGACCAGGAGATACGAAAAAAGGCCGAAGAACTAAGGCGGCGTGCCAAGGAATCGGCCGCCCGAGCAAATGACGAGACGCTCGAAAGTATTTCGTTTAGGCTTAAACCAACAGCTGATGCAAAGAAGGCGTATCACGATCTGGCCCGTGAAATTCACCCGGACCTTGCGTTGGACGCCGCCGAAAAGGAAAGGCGGCACGGCCTGATGGCAAGGCTGAATGAGGCATATTCAGCCGGCAACCAGACCTTATTGGACAAAATGGCCGATGATTTCCGGACGAGTCCGGACCAGGTAAAAGGGGATTCGGTCGGCGACGATCTTGTTCGGGCGGTCCGCCAGATCGCGCAGGTCAAACACCGATTTATCGAAGTACGCAGGGAAAGGCACAAAACCGAAAATTCCGAGCTCTTTGCGTTGCACCGGCAGGCTCAGGCTGAACTAGCGTCGGGTAGAAATATGTTGAAGCAGATGGCCGAACGCACCAGAACGCACATCAAAAAATCTGAACGGCGGCTAATTAATCTCCGCAATGTAAACAGATCGGCTGAAGNNTATGTTAAAGAGCGCTTCGGTATGGATATTTCGGATTTTCGCTAGAGGCTGTGCTTTCACGCTTTAGATCATAGCCGGACTCATTTTCCGCCCGAACCGACTCGTTTTAATACAGAATTTGTCGAATTGTCTTGACATAAATGTGCATTTGTGTCAGGTTCTACTTGCCAATGAGAAGTTATCGCGACGTTGTTTAAGTGCGCGTTAGATATCATCCTTTTAATCAACAATTCGGAATTGAGTTCGTGGTCGATTACTCCACGTAATTGACGCGAAACGGAGGGAAACGGTGTGGGAGACGTTTCCCTCCCCTCGTTTTAAACGCTCTGCCCTGCCGCAAAGCCGGAAGCCCACGCCCATTGAAAATTGTAGCCGCCGAGCCATCCGGTTACGTCCACGACCTCACCGATGAAATAAAGCCCTTTAACTTTTTTGGTTTCCATCGTTTGCGATGAAAGTTCGTCCGTCGAAATGCCGCCAAGCGTGACCTCCGCCCGGTCATAGCCTTCGGTGTCGCTGAACTCAACGTTCCAACCATTAAGAAGCCCCGCGATGTGCTTAATCTCGCGGTCGCTCAGCTGGTCAAGCGGCTTGTTCGGAATGTTTTGCGCGACAAACAATTCGGCCAGACGCTGCGGGACCAAACCGGCAAGGAAATTCTCGACCGTCTGGCTTCGGTGCCGATTTTCGTGGAGAAGCTGCGACGCATCCGTCTCAGGTAAAAGGTTTATCGAAACAGGCACAGGTTTTTGCCAATAATTCGAGATCTGAAGGATCGCCGGGCCCGATAATCCCCGGTGCGTGAACAGGATATTTTCTCTAAAGGAATGCTTGCCCGCCGACACGGTTGAATCGACTGAAACTCCGGCCAGCTTTGAATATCCGTTGCCTCCAGCCAGAACCAATGCGACAAGCGACGGTCGAACTTGCGTAAACCTTAAGGAAAATTGTTTACCAATTCGATAACCAAAATCGGATGCACCGATCTTTGGGAACGACAGGCCGCCGGTGGCGATCACGAGGCTTTCGGACATGAATTTTCCGCGAGTCGTTTCGATCTCGAAAAACTCCGGGCGTTCAACATTTTTCACTGAACAATCGAGTTGAAATTCGACACCGGCTTTCTCGCATTCCTTTAGCAGCATTTCGACGATCTGCCGGGAGCTTTCGCGGCAAAAGAGCTGTCCGAGCTTCTTTTCGTAGAAATCGATCTTGTGCTTTTTTACCAGCTCGATGAAATCGCGTGGCGTGTATCTGGCAAGGGCCGATTTGCAAAAGTGAGGATTGGCGGAAATAAAGTTTTCCGGCGAGGTGTCAGCGTTAGTGAAATTGCAGCGTCCTCCGCCGGAAATGATTATCTTTCGGCCGACTTGGGCGTTGTGTTCGATGACCAGTGTTTTGCGTCCGCGTTTTCCGGCCTCAATCGCACAAAAGAGTCCTGCCGCTCCGCCGCCTATGATGATGACGTCGAACTTCATCTAGGCCAAATATCGGGTTTTCAGAATGCCGACGTGGTGACTAATATGCCCCGCCATTATGTACGCGAGGGCTCGGACCGAAACGGACAGCCCGCTGGCGGTGCCCATTCGCAGCCAATCCTCATCGTTTAAATTCCTTAACATGAGCATATTCGCTTCCCGGAGGAGACGTATTTCTTCGATCAGTTCGGCAATGCTTCGCCGATCAGCGTGGGCGTTTTCGATATATCCGTCCTGCTCGAAACCCTCGATCGGCGTAGCATCGCCGCGTGAAATTCGAAGAATACGATATGCGAACATCCGTTCGCCATCGATCAGATGGCTGATTACTTCCTTTATCGTCCATTTGCCCTCGTCGTATGTGTATGAGCCTTTTTCATCGGGCAGGCTGTTAAACAATTCATGCAATTCGCCCGGTTGCTCGGCCAGCGTTTCCATCAAACGGGTGTCGACGACCAGCGAGACATATCTTTCGTAATAAGCACCGTATTCTGATTTCTCCGGTTTTGTCATAATAGGCTATAGTATCAAAGCCGAAATAATATTTTGCAACGGGCGGAAAGGATTATGAAGTCAAAGTTCACATTTGTGGCGATAGTAGTTTTCCTTGCTTGCTCGTGTGTTTTCAGCCAGAGCGGCGGCAAGGCCGAACCGAACCGTATTCAATTTGCCGCGGGCAAATCGAGCATAACACTGGCCGGCAGGCTTTCGAATTCTCAGGAAATGGAGTATGTTTTCTCGGCGAAGAAAGGGCAGACCGTGACGGTAAGGATGGCGAACCCGACCCTGTTCGACTATCGGGTGTTCAACCCGGATGTTGACTTCGAAACCGAATTCGAAAGTTCGGCCGTTTCAGCATTCGAACTGCCGGAAACCGGCGAATATTTTCTCTTTGTTCGAAAGAAAATGGCCCGGAAACCGCGCACCGCGAGATTCAGTTTGGTGTTATCTGTAAAATAACACCACGCAATTTTACGNNCGTCGGCCCCACAAAACGGGAAGCCGAGAGGAGAATTAAAGATGAAACGAGCTTTTTATTTGGCAGCATTTGCTTTCATTGCAATGGTTGTTTTGGTCAACACGGGTGCAGAAGCGGTCAGCAGCTCGCTTGCTGAGCGATTTGCCCTCGGTGGTGCGGACCAAACGGGTGAGTCGGGAAACTACAATTTCGACAAAGCGCACAGCTTTATCGGATTCAGGGTCAATCATAACGGCCTGATCGAGGTCCCCGGATTTTTCCGCGATTTTACCGGCGCCATAACTTATGACGCGAAGGACGTTACCAAATCATCCGTGACATTCACCGCGAAGGTCACCAGTGTTGATACAGGGGTTCAGGGCCGCGATAACCATCTACGAACTCCCGATTTTTTTGAGGTCGAGAAATTCCCCGAACTGTCATTCAAGAGCACAAAAGTCGAAAAGAAGGGCAAGAATTGGATGGTTACGGGCGACCTTATGATGAAGGGTGTCACCAAATCAATCTCGTTCCCATTCAATATCGCCGGATTTCTCCCGGCGAACGAACGCAACGGCGGCCGAATGGGCGTTGCCGCCGAAACTGTGATCAATAGGCGCGATTTCGGCGTTAATTGGGACAACAAGCTTCCCAGCGGCCTGCAGGTCGTATCGGATCAGGTAAAGGTCGTTCTTCAAATAGAAGCGGTCAGGCCGAAAGAAACTCCACAAGTCCAGTAGACCGGGCTCACAAGCAACAATGGAGGGATGATTTACGCGTCGGCGTGACCATCTTTTTCTATTTTGATAAATCGCTAACTATTAAGACAGTTAACATCAAGGGCGTCATTTTTCCTTTGCGGCCTCTGCAAACGAAATATCGTAAATCGCGTAATCTTCCCATTTCTTATAGTCGAAATGCCACCATTCGTTCGGGTTGACGGTAAAACCTTCGTTTTCCATTAGTTTGCGGAGTAGATCCCGATTGGCGGTTTGTTCGACGGTGCCGCCCTTGTAATCAGGCGAAGCTCGTTCCGTAAATTCGTCGTAGCCCGAAGGCATATCGATTTGTCGGCCGGTCTTTAGATCGTAGATGCTCAGGTCGACGGCGCAGCCGCGGTTATGCTTGGAACCTTTCTCCGGGTTTGCGACGAATTTACGTTTATCTTCCGGCGTTACTTCCCAGAACAGCTTTGTTATCGCCCACGGACGGTAGCCGTCGAATATCAAAAGCCCTAAGCCCTGTTTTTTCAACTTCTTATGCACGCGGACCAATGCCTTCGCCGCCGGTTTTTGCAAAAACGCGCGGGCTTCCGGGTAAACGGTCTTGCCAACAAAATTATTGTCCGTTGCGTACCTGATATCGAGTTTTATTGTGTTTTCGAGCGTGATGAGTTCGACCAAGTGAGCCTCTCGTTTGTTAGCTTCTTTCGGGGGAGCATTCTGTGCGAACGCACAGGTGAAAAGGATAAAGCAAAAGCAGAAAAGCTCAAATCTTAGAAACGGTTTTCTCATTATTCCATCGAACTTATTATTTTAGGTTTGAATATTCGACAAAGAAACGGTATTTATTTTAACTGGCATGCAAGAGGAGCCTCAAAAAAGAAGATGTCCGGCGAAAACATGGGTAAAGCGCTTCGGCGCCGCCGGACTTGTCTTTTTTCTTGTAAAGGGCCTGCTTTGGCTTCTTGTTCCCGCCGCTATTGCGTACTTCTCGCTGAATTAGTTTGAGTGCAGCTTTTAGCTTGACCGCGCCGCACAAGTCCCGCATGAAGTAAGGGGTGTACCGAATGCACAAGCCCGCGCGTGAGCAAGGGCGATACATTCAAGTTTCGATTTCGCCAACAGCCTCAAAAGGCGTGTCACCCTGAGAATATAGTACATAATCGACACTCCCAGCATATGCTTCGGTTTCCATAAATACCGGGTACTCGCACCGCGCGCCCAGACCTTTCTATCAGAAGAAAACTCCCATTCTCGACGTAAGGCCCTGGTCGAATACGCCTTGAAATCATTGACAATTTTTTCGGGCTTTACTGATTTCGATACAACCACGTGAACGTGATTCGATCGTATGTTCATTGCACGCAATAGATAGGACCGGTGCTCGCAAACTGCAGTGATGGCTGAACTGACAATTTTGCGTTGAGGCTCAGTTAGAAAAACGGCAGCGCCCTCAAGTTCATCGGACATCCTTTCGTTGAGCGGAACATTTGGATCCAGCCGTTTCGTTCCCTGACGGTTGTTGCGGTTTCTGCCATAAGAGCCGCGAGGGTCACCGTGAAGCCATGTTCCGTAGGTTCGAAAGGTAAGAAGATAGGCGATCGGATACGGGTTTTCTTCGTAAACCTCAAATCCGTGGTCGTCGAGCATTTGTATTATTCCTAGTACTCATATCGCCCTTGCTTACGCGCGGGCTTGTGCAATGTTGCGTTTATTTTCCGTCGTGCTTACGTCGGGATTTTGCAAAAAAGAACTAATCTTGAACTCTAAACACCAGCCTCTGTAAACTCCAAACTACGGTTTCTCGTCCGGCTGCGGAGCTGAATCTTCTTCGACGATGGTCACTTCAGTACCGTACTTCTGATAATTCTTAAAGCGAATTACGTTCCGGCTTTCAAAACGCTTGTTCGAGCTTTCCACAATGCCGCGAAAATCCGACAAGATCGGCAGAAGGTATTTTTCGCCCGCGATCGCGACCTGATCGTAATCGATGAACTTGGTCACGGCTTTGACAGGAAATGTGGGAGCAATGTCGGTCAACTGGTATTCGATACGCAAGACGCGAAAATCCTCGCGGTCGATCCAGATCCTGCCTTTTTCACCGGCCGGAGACGATTGGTAGATAGTACCCTTTAGCCCGACACCGCCGTCCTTATTATTCTCGATCGCGATCTCATACTGAAAAACTACAGTTTTATGATTTCGCATGACATCTGTTGTCAACACGTCGAACTGTGTTTTGCTTTCCGGCTTGAAGATCTTCTTCAGATCTTCAACAAACTCGCCGCCCGACGTCGCACCGTCCAGGCCGTTATAATTATTTGCGGTTTCTGAATTTACCGGAGCTCCATTCTTTGACAAAACCTTATACTGCTCGCCTCTTTCCGTACTGTAGCTGACCGCGATTATCAAATTGTCATAGAGCCGCCAGTTTCCCGTGCCGGCGTATGCCTCGGATCGCGTAATCAACTGTTTGACAACAAAATCCGGCATATCGGCGAGCAAAGCTAAGGTGTTTTCACGTGTTTTCTTAAGTATCGCCGCGGATTCCTTATCTGTCGGAAGTTTTGCGGTGTCCGGATTCTGGCGCCGTCGGTCGGCCTCTTCGAGGGTTCGCTTCATCTCCTCGTTGTTGCCGCTTTNNCGCGTCGACGCAAAGCGTCGATGATCTCCGTCTTTCCATTCGGGTTCTTTTGCAGAGCGTAGAGCATCTTCACATACTCCGCCTGAGTGATAGGCTTTTCCTGACCGTATCCGAATTGGAACAGGCACAAAACTAGGATCAATAAAAGCGATTTTTTCATTCTTCTAAATGATGCACGGGAAGCTAAATTCGTTCGTTGCTAAAAGATTTCTTCGTCGTTTAGAGGCGGGNNTTGACTTCCCAGAAGCGGGCAAGCCCGCTTCTAAACGGTCCGTCGCATTGAAAAAAGCGAAGAGATTTTCGTAAAAACCACTCCGCTCAATATTAAGACGAATTAAGAACTAAAACTAATTAACCCACTCTTCGTCGTAGTTAAGATGCCAGTGCCGGACCACCCATTTTTCGGCGGCGGCCATGGCCACCGTTTTCCATTTTTTCAGGTTCTCCAAAATGCTGAGGGCGGCAAGCGGCTTGCTTGGGTCGCGCTCAACCCGGATGACCTGCGTCGCTACTTCGATTATCGACTTTTCTTCGTCCAGTATTTTCAAAGTAACAGCGGAGCCGACAGGCGGCAGTACTTCGAGGTTCACCAGCGTTCCGGTCTCGCCGACGTTTTCGGTTGTTCCATCGATCGAGATCGTTTCGCCGGATTCCGAATCGATCCAGCTTGCCTTGACCGGCAGGCTTGCGATGATCCGGTGATGCAGCGGCGTCTTATATGATGATGTAGCATATTCTATCTGAGACATATTATATCCCCCCTTTTTCGACCATAATGCACGTAATTGCAGTGCCAATACCGGCGATCAGCGTTTACGCCCGACAAATCTAAACCTTTTTTACAAAAAAGTCAAGTATTCAAGAAACGACGCAAATTGTTGTTTCTAAATCGGTTTTCAACGCTTTTGCTTGAGCCGTCACCCATAAAATGGCTGAGAAATACAAGCCCTTCAGCCGCGCTGGGCGAGCGGTACCGGCATTGTAATCCGATAATCGGTATCGTTCAATGACAAAAACGAAGTTCGGCAACACGAAATTAACACCGCACAGGTAAGGTTGAGTATTCAGAAATCGAACCGGTGCCCTTCGCGCTTGTTCGGAACCCAATTTGCGTTACAATAATCGTCCTTAAGGATATTATTTGAACCAGAGTGTTCAATGCGTTTATGGGTTGTTCCGTAAAGCTGGTAAAATTGTGCGAATAGGGCACTTACTCTTGTTACATAGGTGTCACGCACGCGGGATCAATAGGGCGGCTAGACACTTTGCAATCCGAAAAGCAAGATAAATATCCAAAATTCAAAATTTCGTAATTATCAAATCAATTTTGTTATCAACGTTCAATTAAAAGAGGTCAAAAAAAGATGACTAAAAACTTTTCTATCAAAATCTTCGCTCTGATCGTGGTCAGCCTGGCCTTGTGTATCGGGCAAATTCTTGCCCAGTCGACTGTAACCGGCGGCATCAGCGGCAAAGTAACTGACCCGCAGGGAGCAATCGTTCCGAATGCTACTCTTACAGTCACGAACATCGGCACGAATGCCGCCGTCACGGTCAACGCGAATGACGATGGCGGTTATCGGGTATCAAATCTTCAGCCCGGAACATATCGTGTTGAAACAACTGTCAGCGGTTTTGCACCCGCTAAGGCGGAAAACATTATCGTCGAAGTGGGGCAGACAACGACAGTCGATATTCCGCTTACGATCGGAACNNCGACTGCCGAGGTCGAAGTCACGGGTGACGCTCCGGTTATCAACACCAACGACAACTCAAACACGACTAGCATCAACCAGACATCGATCAACGAGCTTCCGATCAATGGCCGCCGTGCATCGAACTTTGCTTTGCTTGCTCCCTCGACCGTCCCAGACGGAACCTTTGGATTGATCAGCTTTCGCGGCATCTCCGGCTTGCTCAACAACAGCACCGTCGACGGCGGCGACAATAACCAGGCCTTCTTCTCGGAAGAACGCGGCCGCACGCGTATCAACTATGTGATCAGCCAATCGTCGGTTCGTGAGTTTCAGATCAACGGCTCAAACTACTCCGCCGAATACGGACGTGCCGCAGGCGGTGTCATAAACACCGTCACGAAAAGCGGAACAAACGAATTTCACGGCGAAGCTTTTTATTATAACCGTAACAATCGTAATGGAGCACGAAATCCGAGGGCTTTCCAGTCAGTTTTTGCAAATGGCGTTGCGACCCTTGGACCTGCTAAGCCAAAAGACCTCCGCGAACAGTTTGGTGGCGCGATTGGCGGTCCGATCGTTAAGGACAGATTGTTCTTCTTCTTTAGTTATGACCAGCAGAAGCGCAACTTCCCCGGTCTCGGAGTTTTTTCCGATCCGAATTTTTTGAATACTGCGAATGTCACATGCCTGACCGCTCCGCTTGGCCAGGTCGTTACCGGATGTACCGGTGGCGGGAAAGGCCTGACTCTTGCACAGGTCAACAGCACGTTAAGTTTCTTAAACTCCCTAACGGGCGAGACACCCCGAAAAGGTGACCAAAAAATATTCCTCCCGAAGATCGATTGGACGATCAACAACAACAACAGTTTTAGTATTAGCTACAACAGAATGCGGTGGAAATCTCCTAACGGAATTCAGACTCAGGCGGTCAACACCAGGAGCCGATCGAATTTTGGCGACGACTTTGTCGAGGTTGATTCGATAAACGCGAGGCTGCAATCGACTTTTTCGACGAGCATTCTTAATGAATTTCGTTTCCAATATGGCCGCGATTTTGAGTCGCAGGTCAGTTCAGCCCCACTTCCTGGCGAGCCGGTGACATCGAGCACCGTCGCATCAGGCCCGCGTGCTCCCAACGTGTTTATTACCGCTGGTTTGGAGTTTGGAACACCTACTTTCCTCGAACGTCCGTCGTTTCCCGACGAACGCCGATGGCAGTTTGCGGACACGATCACATGGACAAGCGGCCGGCANNTTTGGCGGAGATATCAACCGTGTGTCGGATGATATTCAGAACCTCCGTTTCGAAGCGGGAGCGTACTCGTACACCGGCGGACAGGCTATTAACGACTTTATTGTGGATTATGTGAATTGGGTTACGCCAGTGAATCCCAACACATCGTGTTTTAATAACGCCGCTCGTCGCGCGGGACGTTGTTACGTTGGTAATTACAACCAGGGCGTCGGATCGCCGGGATTGAAGTTAAGTACTTGGGACTACAACTTTTTTGTTCAGGACGATTTCCGAATCACACCTCGATTGACGGTCAACCTGGGGCTCAGGTGGGAATATATCAGCCTACCCGGCACCCAGTTCGCGAACAACAACGCGACGGGCACACTCGCGGCCTCGACAATTATTCCGAATGACCTTCGAACGATCGGTGAAGCAACGTCGACGCTGCCGGATGACAAGGACAATTTTGGCCCGCGAATCGGAGTAGCCTATGATGTTTTTGGCGATGGCAAGACGAGCTTTCGCGGTGGCTATGGGATTTACTTCGGACGAATTCAAAATTCAACGATTTACAATGCTCTTGTCAACACGGGTAATCCAGGCGGTCAGGCCCAGGTTGTCGTGTCGCCTACGACGCTGACAAATTGTTTTCCGGTTGTTCCGACAGCGGCAAATCCTTGTGCTCCAGTCTTTCCTTCGGTACTGAATCCAGCCAATTTAGGCTTTGTTGAGGGAAATATCCAGTACTTTTCGGAAAACTTTCAAGCACCGAAAATTCACCAGTACGACGTTATTCTTGAGCATCAACTGATGAAAAACACCGTCGTTTCTGTTTCATATATTGGTAGTTTGGGTCGGAATTTGCCGACGTTCTTTGATCTTAATTACGCGCAGAGTGGAACGACTACATTTAATGTAACGAATGGTCCGTTTGGTGGGCAGACTTTTACATTGCCGTTTTAGAGCCGGGTTGTTAGGTTTCCCGGAAGTTCGAGCGGCCCGTCGTTGACCCGAATTCAAAGCACCGTCAAATCGGAGTATAACGCGTTGGTGCTTCAGGCGAATAGACGATTTACCGACGGCTTACAATTTCAAGTAAGTTATACCTTGGGAAGGTCAACTGATACCAATCAAAATTCGGCGACGTTCACTCAGAACAACAGTCCTTACGACGTTTTTGACGGCAGCTTTGATCGAGGCTTTAGCAACTTTGATACTCGTCATAAGTTCGTTGCAAGTGCTGTGTGGGCGCCCACCTTTTTTAAGGGGAGTACGTCGTCATTCTCCAGCTATTTACTGAATGGTTGGTCGATCGCGCCAATCTACACCGTTTATGGGGGCAGGGCGCTTGGAGCGACTGTTTCAGGGACGAGTTTGAATAATACTTTCGGCGACAACCGCTTTCCGCTCGGCCCACGTAATGCGTTTACTCTACCGCTATTCAAAAATCTGGACCTTCGGTTGTCTAAGCGCTTTAACTTTACTGAATCGATGAACATTGAGTTTTTGGCCGAGGCCTTTAACGTTTTCAACACGACTCATGTATTTTCAGTGAGCAATTCCTTGTACACGCGCGGAAGCGGAGCCAACATCAACAATCTAAGTGTTACGACATCTGGAGGTCGTGAAACTTTTGGCGATGTTACTGGAACGGACAGCACACTGTATCGAGAACGGCAAATCCAGTTTGCGGCACGTTTTCACTTTTAGTTTTTCTCTCACGAGAAAAACCTTTATGGCACGTTTCTTCGGGAGCGTGCCTTTTTATGTTTTAGGGGTTCGCGCTTACGGACAGAAACGCGACTGTAAAAGGCTCGTGCTTTCCGTGACTGGGATGGCCGCTCGTCGACACTCGTGTCTCTGCACGACGAGAAGTTTGGTCCGAAACCTCATTGAATCGGATTGACCATATCCGATTTTAGATTGACAATCGAAGCCGATGCGAATCCTGCAAATTTCTTCGGCCAAAACCTACGGCGGCGGCGAGCGGCATTTTGTCGATCTGTGCCGCGAGCTGCAAGAGCGCGGGCACGATGTCTTTGTGGCGCTTCGGCCGACGAACGTGTGGCAGGAACGATTAGATTTCATTCCGCCGGCGAATATATTTCACGTTTCGATCCGAAATTCCTTTGGGATATTGAGCGCTAACCGGATAGCAGGGTTCATCCGCGACAATAATATCGAGATCATTCACGCCCACGTAGCGAGAGATTACATACCGGCGAGCATCGCCTGCGCGTTGACTAAGAACACGAAGTTCGTTCTGACTCGGCACGTTCTTTTTCCACTCAAGCCTTTCAATAGATTTGCTCTGAAAAATCTTTCACGAGCGATCGCGGTCTCGTCCGGGGTCGGGACATCGCTGCGGAAGGTCTTTCCGAGTCAGAAAATAACCGTGATAACTAATGGCATCGACATACAAAGTTCGTCGAATGTCGATAGGGGAAAGCTCGGCGAAGAGTTTCGATTTTTGCACAACATTCCATTCGATGTGCCGCTGATCGGCATCGTCGGCGAACTGATCGTCTTGAAAGGACAACGGGATTTCGTTCTGGCGGCGAATGAGGCCGCGAAGAAACACCCTGAGGCAAGATTCGTCATTGTTGGAAAAGACAACACGGTGGACAAAAAGTTTCGCCGTGAACTGAAGCGTTTGGTAAAGGTCTTTCGGCTTGAGGAACGATTTCTTTGGCTGGACTGGGTGGAAGACACCGCGCCGCTATTCGCGGCCCTCGATATTTTTGTCTCGGCCTCACATACGGAAAGCTTTGGCATGGCAATCCTTGAGGCGATGGCGAGCGGAACGGCCGTCGTAGCGACCGAAACCGAGGGAGCAAAGGAACTGCTGCCAGACCGTGAACTGCTAGTGCCCGTACAGGATCCGTTGGCGATTGCCGGAAAGATCTGCAAACTTCTTGATGATCCAAAAAAAAGGATGCATTTTGCCGGCAATGCGAGGAGTTTTGCTCACCAAAACTTCTCCCTGAGCCGAATGATCAACGAGACCGAGAGCGTTTATCGCGGCCTGTTCGCCGGTGAAAAGTAATAGAATTGCTGGAATATTGGCAGGGCATACGGCAATAGAACGACGGCATGATAAGTTTTAACAAGCAAATTTGTACGGATTTTGAAGCAGCGTCGAGCCGCGAGTGGCTCGAAACCAACGGTATCGGCGGCTTTGCGTCGGGGACGATCTCCGGTGCGAATACACGCCGGTATCACGGCCTTCTCACCGCCGCAACGCGGCCACCCCTTGGACGCATTACCGTACTTTCCAAATTCGAGGAGATACTGGAGATCGACGGGCGCCGGTTCGAGCTGTCAACAAATCAGTTTGCCGGCGGCGTCAACCCGCACGGCTATTTTATGCTCGAGAGCTTCCGGCTTGATCCGTTTCCCGTCTGGATCTACGTGATCGAAGACCTGTGGGTGGAAAAAAGGGTGTTCATGGTTCACGGCTCGAATGCGACAGTTTGCCGCTGGGGCATATTAAAGGGAACGGCTGACCAGGCCTCGCTCACCTTAAAACCGCTGCTATCGTTTGTCGATTATCACGGCCTTCAGCACCAAAGCCCCGACATCGGCTTTAATTACGAAACCGGCGAAAACATTGTATCTGTTGCCGTTAACGAGTCGATGCCTTCGCTTCATATTCATCACAACGGTGCGGATATTGAAGGCACCGGATATTGGTACAACAATTTCGAGTATTCGATCGAAAAGGAACGCGGTTTTGATTTTACAGAGGATCTTTATCAGCCGTTTTCGATGAGGTTCGACCTTGCAGAAAAACCCGCGACGTTGATGGCTTCAACCGATGACACTGCCCACGTCGATTACGCCGTTCTGGAAAAGGGCGAGATAAAGCGGCGCGAAGCTCTGATTGCCAAAGCCGGTGCTAAAGCCGATTTCGCAAAACAGCTTGTTCTCGCGGCTGACCAGTTCATTGTCGCTCGCGGCTCCGGCGAGACGGTGATAGCCGGTTACCCGTGGTTTTCCGATTGGGGCCGCGACACGATGATCTCATTGCCCGGCCTTACGCTCGCTACGGGCAGGCCGGAGATTGCCCGCAACATTCTGCTCGAATTTTCAAAACACATTTCCGAAGGAATGCTGCCAAATCGCTTTCCCGATGCCGGTGATGAGGCAGAATACAACACGGTAGATGCGACGCTTTGGTATTTTGAGGCCGTTTGGGCTTACGTGGAAACGACCGGCGACGACAAGTTCGTCCGCGAAAATTTGTACGAGAAGCTTGCCGATATCGTAGCGTGGCACCTGCACGGGACGCGTTATAACATTCATGTCGACACAGATGGCCTGCTTTACGCCGGCGTCGACGATGTTCAGTTGACTTGGATGGACGCGAAGATAGGTGATCTGGTCATTACGCCGCGTACCGGAAAAGCGGTCGAGATCCAGGCTCTCTGGTACAACGCGTTGCACATAATGGCCGATTTTGCCAAGAGTTTCGGTGACAAAAAAGATGAAGCCAAATACCGGGCAATGGCCGATCTGTGCAAGCTCAGCTTTAACGGCGCGTTTTGGAACGAGGCGGACGAGTGTCTGTTCGATGTCATCGAAAATGGAGATCGTGATCCGTCGGTGCGTCCTAATCAGATCTTCGCGGTCTCGTTGCGGCATTCAATGCTTGACGCCGAGCGCTCGGCGAAGGTCTTGGCAAAGGTCGCGAACGAACTCCTTACGCCGGTTGGCCTGCGATCGCTATCCACCAACGACGAAGCGTATTGTCCGCTTTACATAGGCTCTCCTTTTGCAAGAGATTCCGCTTATCATCAGGGAACCGTTTGGGGATGGCTCATCGGGCCGTTCGTTGACGCTTATAGAAGAGTTCACGGCAGAGGAAAAGATTCTGAAAAGAAAATTGCCGGCTTCCTTTCCGGTTTCGAATCGCATTTGATGGAAGCCGGAATCGGACAGGTATCGGAGATCTTCGACGCCGACCCGCCACATAAACCGCGAGGCTGTTTTGCTCAAGCCTGGAGTGTTGCCGAAGTGCTCAGAGTCCTGCACAACAAATAGTCCATCATCCAATATGTGACTGCAATAGTTGAAGTTAAAGGCCAATGCGGTTTATCTTAATGCTATGCATGTAGTCATTTTGGTCTCCCTCCTTTTATTGTCTTTATCAATGAATATCTACGCTCAAACCTCGGCCGAATTGTCCGAGATATGGGAAAAAGAACATGTTTCCAACATTCCACCTTCCAACGTTCGTCATAAAGATCTGAAGGTTTATCTTGAAGGATTAAAAAAATCCGGGATCAAGGTGGCTGAGGTAGGACGGAGTTTTTCCGACCGGGAGATTTATCAGGCTGAGTTTGGCAAAGGGCCGTTAAAAGTTTTTCTCTGGTCGCAAATGCACGGCGACGAACCAACCGCAACCTCTGCTGTTATCGATTTGCTTGCAATATTGCAGAAAAACCGCGATAAGGACTGGGCACGAAAAATCGAGAATAAACTGACGATACGATTTGTTCCGATGCTCAACCCCGATGGTGCCGAGGCGTACATCAGGCGAAATATGCAGGGCCTCGACATCAACCGCGACGCTCTGAGCCTGAGATCGCCGGAAGCCCGGCTGCTGAAAAGGCTCCGCGAAGAGTGGTCGCCGGAGATCGGCTTCAATCTTCACAATCAAAATGCGCTGACCACCGCCGGGAATACTTACAAACAGGCAGCAATTTCATTTCTTGTCGTCTTCGGCGACGCCCGGAAAACTTCAAATCCGGGGCACGAACGGAATAAACGCCTCGTTTCGGCGATGATCCAGGCCATTCACGGCTATATTCCCGGCAATATTGGGCTTTACGATGACGGCTATACACCAACCGCGTTTGGCGACAGTTTTTCGGCTTGGGGGACGCCTGTGATTTTGATCGAAACGGGAGCGTTGCACGATAAATCGGAAATGTTTTTGGTAAAGATGAATTTTATCGCCATCGCCACCGCGCTCAAGCTGCTTGCGGATGGAAGCGAAAAGAACGTCAGTCCGGTCGCGTATGACCAGCTTCCGCATAACACGTCCGGCAGGCTGTTTTATTTCATTTTTCGAAATGCGTCGGTAGTGAACAGTGCCAGACCGAACAACGTAGTGATCACGGACATAGGCGCAAACACTGTGCGCCGCCGTGCCGAATTTACGTCACCGACGATCGTCTCGCGCTTGGGCGACCTGTCGGCATTTACGGGTTTGCAGGAATTCGATGCGAGTAATTTCTACGTCGTAGGAAGATTTCAATCTTTAGCGGCAGACAATTTCGCGGAGATACTTTTTTACCGGAAAGACAGACAGATCGATTGGGCAGCCGTTGATCTCGAAAAAACGTTTCCGCCGGATGCTATATTTTCGCTCGGGAAATGGGTCAAGGGCGAAGGCATTGTGCCAAAGAAATAGTTAACGCACAGAATGGAAATTTTAGGCGCCCAACGTTTAAATCAGTTGCCTATATGTTAGCTTTTCTGAAAGTCAAAAATATTGCGCTTATCGACGAGATCGAGATCGAGTTCGGCGAAGGGCTAAACCTGTTGACCGGCGAGACCGGCTCGGGCAAATCGATCATCGTCGACAGTTTGGGAGCGTTGACGGGCGAGAGAGTTACATCCGGTCTTATAAAAGACGGCCAGCAGTTGGCTCAGATCGAAGGGCTGTTTTCGGTCAAGGCGACGAAGGCACTCTATAAGATCTGTGAAGAAACGGGCATCGACGTTGATAGCGGCGAGGACATCGAATTGATAGTTCGCCGCGAACTTTCAAATGCTGGAAAGAACCGGATATTTATTAATAACCAATTGGTTACGCAGGCGGTTTTGAAAAAGATCGGATCACTACTTGTGGCGATTCACGGCCAGGGCGAGCACGCGGCGTTGTTCGAGCCTGCAAATCACGTCGAGCTCCTTGACCAATTTGCAAATGTAGGCAGCGAGCGGAAACAGGTTGCCGACGCCTTCGGGAAATTAATCGAAGCGCGGGCGGAGTTGTCAAAACTCAAAACGAGCGAAGCCGAAAAGCTTCAGCTTCTGGACGTGCTGCGGTTCCAGATCAGCGAAATAAATGCCGCCGCGCTTAGTTTGGGCGAAGACGCCGAACTTGGAGAAGAGAAGCGGCGATTAAATAATGCCGAAAAGCTAACCTCATTGAGCCAGGAAGCCTACGCACTGCTTTACGAGAACACGGAATCGACCGTGGCGACGCTTGAAAAAGCGGCACGGAGGATCGAGGACCTGAGCGAATATGAATCCAGGTTTGGCGAATACACGGAGAGCATTCGGACAGCCCTCGCCGTGATCGAAGACCTTGCGATAACGGCACGGGATTACCGCAATCATCTTGAGTTTTCGCCCGAGCGGCTTGAACAGATCGAGACACGCCTGGCCGAGATCGCCCGTTTGACGCGAAAGTACGGTGGATCGATCGGGTCGGTACTCGCACATTTAAAGGATTGCGAAGAGCGGCTTGAGAACATCGAAATGGCGGAGTTTCGTGAGAATGAGTTGAGAAACAGGCTGACTACTCTGCGAGCCGAGTACCTTAATGCGGCCGGCCGGCTCCATCAAAAGCGTGCGGCCGCGGCCGCGAAGTTTGAAAAAGCGGTTGAAGCAAATCTCAAAGCTGTCGCTTTGGAAAAAGCCCGGTTCGCGGTTCAGATTGAAGCGCCGGACAAGGGCGAACTTGAGGGCGAGGGCTTTGAACGGCTCTCGGCCAAGGGAACGGATAATATCGAATTCTATTTTTCGGCCAACGTCGGGGAATCACCGAAACCGCTCGCGCGTGTTGCATCGGGCGGCGAGGCATCGCGCTTGATGCTGATCTTAAAGACGACCGCAGGCACGAGAGATCGAGAAATGACGGCGGTTTTTGACGAGATCGACGCGGGCATTGGTGGACGCGTGGCCGAAGCCGTCGGAGCAAAGCTAAAAGCTCTGGCGAAGACCCNNGCACCAGCCGCAGGTCGCTTCGCAGGCGGACCGGCATTTGGTGATCGAGAAATCGATGGCGAAAGGCCGCACGGCCATCGCCGTTCGCGAGCTGGATAAAACCGAAAGGATCGAAGAGATCGCCCGAATGCTCGCTGGCGAAACAATAACAAACGCCGCCCGCGAGAACGCCCGTGAAATGATCGCCGCAGCGGGCTGATTTTCACCACAGAGAATCAGAGACGCAGAGGAAGGAAATGTTCAAGCGGTGAGAATATTAAAAAACAGCAGCATTGCTCTCTCATCCTCCGTGTCTCTGTGTCTCTGTGGTTAAATTTCATTATGCCTTCGGAAGTTCTTGCACAAGTCATTCGCGGCGAAACGGTCGAATCGATCCACCGCGGCCATTTAATCGTTCTCGACGGCGAAGGCAAGACGATCACACGCGTCGGTGACCCGAAAACGGTAACGTTCTTTCGCTCGGCGGCAAAACCTTTTCAGGCGCTGCCTCTCATCACGAGCGGTGCCGCCGATGCATTCGGTTTTTCGGAAGAGGAGATCGCTCTTGCATGTGCCTCACATTCCGGCGAGGCCCGGCACGTGCGGATTGCCGAATTGATGCTCGAACGCATCGGCCTTAGCGAAGCCTATCTTCGCTGCGGAACCCACATGCCGTTCTACGAAAAAGAGGCCGAGCGGATGTTGCGTGCCGGCGAATACCCGAACCAGCTTCATAACAACTGCTCCGGCAAACACGCCGCGATGCTGGCCGTTGCAAGGCACTTTGACGCCGACCTTGCCTCCTACGAGGATTTTGAACACCCCGTTCAAAAAGCAATATTAAGCTCGGTCGCCGAATTCGCCGAGATTCCGAAAGACGAGATCGCCCTCGCCGTCGATGGCTGTGCCGCCCCGAATTTTGCATTGCCCGTTTCCGCAATGGCCCGTTCGTTCCTGAACCTCATCTCGCCGCCGGAAAGTTTTGATGAAACGACACGGTCGGCGGCCGCTCGTATCGTCTCTGCAATGACAAGATTTCCCGAACTGATCGGCGGCAGCGAGCGGCTCGACACAATGCTGATGCAGGCCGCCGAAGGCCGCATCATCTCAAAAGTCGGTGCTGACGGCGTCTGGCTCTGCGGCGTTTTGCCGTGCGAAAAATACCCAACCGGTCTAGGCATCGCACTAAAGATCGAAGACGGCGACGACAGACGCGCAAGGCCGGTCGTTGCGGTTGAATTATTGAGTCGATTCAAAGTTCTCTCGGCAAACGATCTTCCCGAATTGGCGCCGATGCCCGTCAGAAACCGCCGCGGCGACATCGTCGGCCGAATCGAGGCCGCCATTGATTATCTCTGACGGCTCAAAGAAGCAAGCCGGACAAACCGCTTGGGACACGCCGGCGCGCGTTTCTCCGGCTGACCCGTGCAAACGTAATACTTAACAGTTTCCCGGAAGGGGAGTTTTAATCACCTATGTCTTCTCAAGTTTTAGCAAAGGTCATTCGCACAGTGGAAACGGAAATTCGAGCTTAATCTCTATTGATCGAAGGATACCGTCGGTCTGAAATTCCGTGTCCACGACCGTATCGCCACAAACAGCAACCTGCTTGAAATTGGGCGGAACGGTCGGTGTCTGAATCGCGCCGACCGGCGACAGCGTACCCGTAGTAGCATCCATGCTATAGGCTCGTATCTCGTCCCGGTCGTCCGCGCCGCCGGGGCCGTTGATGTTGACTGTCGCGGCGAAAAGCATATTCAGCCCTGGGTCGAAATCCGGCGGCGCGAAGAACATATTCGGTAAGACATCGATATCCGTGAGGAAGTGGCCCGCGGGCGTGTCCGCGCATCCAACGGGCTGGCCGTTGCTGTTGATGCTGCAAACTCTGATCAAATCTTGGCCGCTTCCCGGCGTATCGATCGCAATGAGCACCCTGGGAAAAGCTTGCGCCGTTAGTGTCAATTCCACGTCACGCGGCCGGGCTGACAGCGGTATGGTTGATTTAGGCTCAAGCGTGTTTCCGTCCCATTTGTAGATATTGATACTTTGACCTACATCGTTGGCAACGGCTACATGCCCGCGGGCACCCATTATTACAACGTGAGGGGTCGGATCGGTTTCCGCGCAGTCGCCCGGTGTGATGAGTCCGAACTCGTCAATCGCGCTTGAGCAAACGTTATCGGAGCCTCGGTTGACGATAATGATATGGCCGAAAGCTACTGCAACGTCAAATGGCTCTTCACCTCCGCTCGGTGCGGGGTTTGTTCCGGTGCCCGCTCCAGCGGAAAATATCGAACCCGTAAGCAATGATCTGCCCGTCAGGAATCCTCCATATGCGGCAGTCTCTTCGACCGGCTGGGGAATTCCGTTCTTGATACGCAGGGCCCGGACCTCATTGTCTATAGAATTGACAACCACAAGAAACTCGCCGCCGCGCGCCAGGGCCATCTGTCTTGGTTCGCGCCCCGCAGGCGTGCGGGTAAGGAACGTCAGCCTTCCGTCCGGCTCCAGGCGGTGTGTCACGATCTCGCCCGGCTGTCCGGCGACGAACGAGGCGTTGGAGACGAACGTTCCGAATGGGGTTCTATTTATTGCGACGTCGCCCGGTCCAGGCCCGGCAAGCGTGCTTGTATCGACAAGCGTAAGCGAACCGCCTTGCGGCAGCGCCGTTCCGTAAAGGAAAAGCACGATTGTCAGCAGGGCAAAAATAACAAAGCCCGCATTTCGGCCGGGCCGATCGAGCTTGCCGAACTTATCTCGTACGACCGATCGTGAATTCGCTAACATCTTATTACCTCCTCCGACCACGTAATACCTGCCGTCGGGCCCGATCATGCAAGTTCCTGCTGCCGCTTGCTGCAGTTTCACCTCTCTTGCGTTTCCGTGTCTTCCGAACGAAAAAGCGGCAAGCGGCCGGCAGGAAAAAAAGTGTTGCCTTTGGCGCCTGACGCGTACTACAATGCTGGCAAACAAAAGTAACGACCCTTTCGGGCTTGCAGGCTTCGAACATCGATCGGCTTAGGGGATAAACCTAAACCAGAGCGGGTGGAAAAGTCTTTAAGAAGTTCTGAAAAAGTTCCCGAAAAGTTACCAAAGAATTGTGAAGGCAGTTATGAGCAGGCAGGCGGCCCACATTTACGAATTCGACTCTTTCCGTCTGGACCCGGACGAACGCGTTCTCTTTCGTGACGGCGTGCCGATATCCGTTTCGCCAAAGATCTTTGAGACACTGCTTGTACTCGTTCGCGAGAGCGGCCACATCGTCGAGAAAGACGATCTGATCTCGCAAGTTTGGCCCGACACGTATGTCGAGGAGAACAACCTTTCGCAATACATCTCCACGCTCCGCAGGGTCATCGGAGACGAGCCGCGCGGGTCGCGCTTTATCGAAACTGTGCCCCGGCGCGGCTACCGCTTCACAGCGGCCGTGCGCGAGATCCGCAGCAATGGCTTCGAAATGAACGGCGCGGCGCGCACGGAAGTACGCCTGGCTGACGCAGAGACCAAGGCGCAGGCAGAGAGAAGCGGAGTCACTGAAACACGTAGAAGCAAAAGCCGGATAGCCGTCGGCGTGTCATCCGGTCGCGGAGCGGCCACCTCGATCTCTCTTTCGTTCCTCATCTTCACGGCGGCGATAGGCATCGCTCTCGGCCTGTCGGGTTTCGGTGGGCAGAGCCAGCCTGCCAATGAATCGCGCCTGTCACCCGGGATGCCGGTTGCGAAAGAATTCACCATCAAATCGTTCGATCCCAGCGTGTGGCCGCGTGAGGATGACGAGATCTGTGTCGCCGGTTTCGTTATCGAGGATTTTGAGGACACGTCGCTGGTTGATGGGCTGAAGATTGAACTGTCGGGCGGGACGGAAGATTTCGCGCCGACCGGTCGGGCGCCGATGGTCTTTCACCCGGACGTGGATGACTCGGGCGGCGCCCGCGTCTTTGTCCCGGGCGTTTGGGACGGATCGAGGCTGCTGATCAACCGAACCAGCCCGCCGCCCCACGGCTATGCCGATTACGCTTGGGGCGACGTGACGTTTCACATCATTGGAGGAGCATCCTCGTTCGGGTTCAGTTTGCACGAAATGGACCTTGATACCGAACTGTTCGTCAATGGAGTCTCCCTGTTCAACCTTAGGAGACTCCTTCCCAGCGGTTCCATGCGCGGCGGCTACGTGCGGATCGACGCCGCCGCAGGTGTGGCGATCCACTCGGTAAAAGTCGCAAACGGCGTCAACAATAAGACAGGCGATGGCTTGGGCTTCGATCACGTTGCGTTTGAACCGTTGGGGCGCGCACGCTGACCAGGGTGGCAGTTACCTCTTGTCGGATATCCCAGATTGCAGCAGCCGATCAAGCTGCCTGACCACAGAGCTTCTTGAACTCCTCTCGGTCTCTTGAATTTGCTTAAGTCCAAAAGCAATATCGTCGTCGATTGTCAGCGTCGTTCTCATAACATTGTAATAAAATCTAATTTTACTCTAATCGACAACATCAAGACATCAAAATACTGCTGTCTTGATGTCATACTGTAGATTCACCGTATAGTTTCTTGAACTCATCCCGCCCGAACGCCCTGTCCAGCCACATATTTGTCAGTTTCTCCTGAATGCTGTTTGCCCGCAGGCGTTCATTGAGATTCTTGAAATCGACAAAATCGAGGTGCTGGTCCTGGTTGAAGCAGGAGAAGACGAAGAATTCTTCGCCGGTGTGCGGGTTAACATGGCGTTGGAGGCATTGGGCGCAGACTTCTTTCATCATGCATTGCATCGGACTGTTGATCGACCCTATCGCTACGTGATCTTCTTTCAAGTAAGGTTTGAGCGTCGTATGCCGGGCTTCGCGAACGCCGTTCATCATGCGGTCGGAGCCGATCGCGATGATGCGGTCGACGTCCTTCAGGCTCAACTTCGTCTGGCCGAAGCGGCCCTCGGCATAGGCGATCATTGCCTGGACGATGTTGCCGCGAAAATGCGAATCCTGCGGCCGCATCGGGCGGATCTCCTTGCCGTAATCGGTTGCCCAGATCACCTGGTCAGTGGCTTTTTCGATCTCCTCACGTTTGAAAAGGTCGGCTCCGTCTTTGTACCCAGCAAAGTAAACGACATGATTGTTGTTGTCGCGAAGCGCCCGTGCGATCGAGAAAAGTACGGCGTTTCCGAGTCCTCCGCCGGCAAGAAGGATGGTTTCGTTTTCGGGTATCTCGGTCGGACTTCCGGTCGGTCCCATAACAAGGACCTCTTCGCCTTCACGTAGCAGCGAGCAAAGCCGCGATGACGTACCCATTTCCAATACGATCATTGACAAAAGCCCTTTTTCTTCATCCACCCACGCACCGGTCAACGCAAGGCCTTCCATCATCAATCGCGTGCCATCGATTACCGGCGCGGACGTTTCAAAGTTTTGAAGGCGATAAAACTGTCCGGGTTCGAATTTGCGTGCTTGCAGTGGCGCTTTCACGATCACATCGACAATCGTAGGCGTAAGGCGTTCGACCTTAACGACATACGCGCGAATCTGCTCGTCCAGTGTTGCTACAAGTTGGTCGAATATCGCGTCGCGTTCGGCCTGCGGCAGCGCCCCGCGTGTCGCCAGTTCTTCGGCGAAAAGCTCGACAACCTTCAGATAGCCATGCTTGGCAGACGCCATCGCTTTGACGACATTTCCGGCGTACTGTGGATGATTATCGCCGTAATAACTAATGAATTTTCCCTCACTTTCGTATGAAGTAAAGAATCCGGTCTCACCCTTTTCGGCCTCGAACGCGTGGAGTTTGCCGTCGCCGTTCTTGACCAATTTGTGCGGAAGGAAGAATTGCCTCCATTCGTCGAGCTTGAACGTGCCGGGCTTTTCTTTTTCGTAGATAACGTTGGGCGAGGTTCCGGCGGCGACACAAAGTGTTCGGGCCGGAAATTCCACCATCTCGCCGGTTTTTTCGAATTTTCCGGTCTCAGCGACGTAATTAAGCCGCTCAAAGATCAATGCCTTTATCGCGTTGTGTTCATCTGGAACGGCCTCGGCCGGGTTCATGCATTCGACGAAATTTATACCTTCTTCGAGCGCTTTCTGCACTTCCTCGTGATTAAGCCGGTAGGCCGGCGAATCCTGCAAACGTTTGCGGTATATCAGCGATACTCCGCCCCATTTTTGGACCAGAGNNGTCTCGCCCGCCGAATATGCTCGCTGCCGCTCCTCGCGAATTTCTTTGCCATGCTCAAGAAATTCCTGAAGCACTCGACGCTCCTCTTCGTCGAATTTCGACAAAACCTCGTCTTCGCCAAACTCAGCCGAAATCTGCTCGCATTTCTCGAGCATCTTCTCAACCTGAACCGGATAATAAGCAAACAGCTCGGTTGCCGTGTCGATTCCGGTCAGCCCGCCGCCGATGACAACCGCAGGCAGGCGAACCTGCAAATTCGAAAGCGTATCCTTTTTGAACGCACCGGTTAGCTGCAACGCCATGAGAAAATCGGACGCCTGGCGAATGCCGCGGATCAGATTGTTTTTCATCGGAACGATCGTCGGCCGCCCGGCGCCGGTTGCGATCGCGATATGGTCGAAACCGAAATTCCATGCGTCTTCGATGGTCAAAGTTCCGCCGAATCGAACGCCACCGTATGCCCGGAAGCGCTTGCGCCGCATCAGCATCAACTGGACCATCGTTAGGAAATTTTTGTCCCAACGAACGGTGATGCCGTATTCTGAAACGCCCCCGAAACCCGATAAAATTCTCTCGTCAAGCTCTTCGGTTATCTCGGCCAAATACCTGATCGGTTTGGGGCATAAGAACCCAGTCGCTACCGCTCCCGGTTCTGACATGCCCGTCCATTCCAACGGCAATGGCTCGATCTTTAATCCATCGACACCGACGACGCCAAAGCCTTCGTTCAAAAGGTAATGAGCCAACGTATAACCAGCCGGCCCGAGGCCGACGACCAAGACATTCTTACCGTTATACGGCAATGCGTATGGCCGAAGTGCGTTCAACGGATTCCACCGAGTCAGAAGGCTGTAGATCTCGAAGCCGTATGGAAGATTGAGCACGTCCGTAAGCGTCGCCGTCTCCGCAAGCGGTATGTTAACCGGTTCTTGCTTCTGGAAAATGCAGGCCTTCATGCAGTCATTGCAGATACGGTGGCCGGTCCCGGCGCACATCGGATTGTCGATCACCACAAGAGCGAGCGACGCTATCGGATCGCCCTGCTTTTTCAGCATATGCATTTCCGAGATCTTTTCATCTAGTGGACAGCCTTCCGTCTTAATGCCGAGCGGATTTTGCTTTGGCGTGCCGTCGGGCTCGCGAAGGCCGGTCGAACAGGAGTCCTTCGAGCGTTCGTGGCAGATCAAACAGTAATCAATCTCGTACAGGGCCTCGCGCATCGAGCCTCGGTCGTCCGTAAGTTTAAAACCATCTCGGCGGCGCAACTCGTCGTTGGCTCCGCGCATCAGATTTGGGATCTCTTTAACCGGGTGGATCAGATGGACGAGATTCTGGTAATCAAGCGGATGCGGGATCTTCAGGCTCGCCCATCGCTTTTCGCGCTTGTAATATTCATTTGCCGACCATGCCTCCAAAAGCATCAACGCGGCCTTTACCAAAAGAAGGTCGCCTGTTCCGTCCGCTGACACGATAAAAGACGAAAACACCTTGCCGAACACCTTGTCCTTTAGATAGTCAAATGCTTTTTGGAGTTTTTTGACCGTTTGTTGAACCTCTTCCGTCCGCTCCAAACCTTTTGAGAGCAGTTCTTCGGCATCCAGCAATTTCACAGCAATGTTTGCAATTGCAAGCTCGTCGTCGTGAATAATTGTTTCGTCGAAAGCGTTGTAGCGAAGTTCGGTCAATGCCCGATCAATCTCTCCTAATTCAAAACTCTCGACATCTTCCGGCTTAAATTGCTTGATCGCGCGCCGCTGAACAAAAAATTTGTACTTCCAGATCGGATTCTGGACCAATATTTCGTTTTCAAGTTCGGTACGCTCGCTGCTGATCCCGAACATGCGGGCGACGAAATCCGACAGATACGGTGCGGCGTCCGTTAGGATTTTGGATTCGACGCGTTTTTCGAAACCGATACCACGAGCTGTGATATATTTCGTTAGCGAGGCATGAAGCAGCGGATCTTTTTCAGATACCTCGTCATAGAACTTCTCCGCCAGTTGCTTTAGCTTGACTGCATCAAAAAGATCCGAGTAATGAAATCCGACTATGCCGAGATCGAAATCGTGGTCGAGGGTTGTTTCATCGTTTGCGGAAATCGCGGCCATATAAGCGTATTTACTCAATAATTTTACAAAATGACGTAACCGAATATTATATCATCTGCCTGCTTGGCCAAACAAAGGCCGTGTTTTGGCGGAACTGCGGACGCTGTATTTCGTTTCATTGATCACATAGCCCAAAAACAACTAAGTGAAAATTCAGCGTAAATGTGGTATAAATCAAGGTTGCGCCCGGCAAAAAGAAGGAGTTTTTTCGATAAAGTTTGTTGCAGTATGGAAGAAGATAAGCGGCTAACGCCATTGCCTAAAACGACGGAACTGAAAGAGGTTGGCGGCGATTATTCGTCCGCCTACCCGTCTTACTACGACGAGGAGGCGATCGAGGGAAGGCGTTCGATCAAGCAGTATTTTGACGTTATTTATAAGCGCTTGCCGCTTATTTTGGCTCTCACGCTTGTCGTGACCGCGGCTGCAGCGTTTTACATGTACCGCCTGCCGTCGGAATATCAGGCGTCTACCCAGATGCTTATCGAGCCTCGAAAGCCAAAGGTCACGTCAAAGGAATCGATAAATATCAATTTCGGTAACGACATTAACTATTACAACACCCAGTTACGGCTGCTTCAAAATTCCGATCTGATGAAGACGGTTGTTACCGATATGGGTTTGTACCGGAACCCAAATCTCTTTAGTGATCAGGACCGCGGGCTCGCATCAGCAATTCGCTCGGTGTTTTCGAGCGAAAAGACCAATGCCGAACGGACAGCCGCTCTTCCGTTGATATCGGAAACTGCCAACAACGCGGTTCCCGAAAAGATAATTTTGACGCCCGAGGAGGAAGCGCGGGTGCAGCAGTATGCTTCAAAGCTTCTCAGCGGGTTGACGGTTGAGCAGCAGGAACGTACCAACCTCGTAAATGTAAACATTAGAACGACCGATCCGGTCATTGCAGCAAAGGTCGCCGATAAGGTCGCGGAAACCTTCAAGGAACAGGATGCTGAACGTGAAACTCAAGGTGCTAAGCAGCAGAAGGATGACCTGACGAAGTCTATAGAAGAATTAAAAGCGAACATCATCCAAAAGGAAAACGACTACATTGCTGAAATGCGCTCCGGCGACTTGCCTTTGCAGGAAAAAGGTGGCGAACTTCGCGCAGGTAATTTAGTGGCACTACTCGGACAATGGCGTGATGCTCAAAATGAAAGCGGGAAGATACAGGCCACTTATTCGGCCGCCCTCGCCGCCCGCGATAAAGGCGATATTCTCTCAGTCGTAGGGGACAACAAGGCGATACAGGATGCTCGCAGTCAAAACTTAAAGCGGCAAGCAGATCTCGAAAAGCGCATCGAGGATACAGACAGGAAGATAAACGAGGCGAAGGAAAAACGCGAGAACTTGCTTGCGCGATATACGCCTGAGTACCGAGATGTGGTTTCGATCGACGCGCAAATTAAAGAACTCGAAGCTCAAAAGGTCAGGATTAACGAAGAGGTTTCGGTAAAGATCAAATCGGAAGGCGAAAAGCTCGAAAAAAACGCGGAACGTGAGGTTCTCGCGAGCCTGGCATCACAACTTGCTGCTTCGCAACAACGCGAGGCCCGTCAGCGCATAGCCTATGAGCAAGCTGCGTCGAAGGCGAACACAGAAGGCCAGGCAGAAACAAAACTTACAGGCCTAAGACGCGAGATCGAGTCTAACCGTACCCTATTGGATACTTATACACAGCGGTTGAAAGAAAAAGAGCTCGAAGTTGCGAACAGCAATCCCGATAACATTAAGATCGCGGCGAACGCGTTTGTGCCGACCGGACCGGTTGGCCCGCAACGCAATCGCAACATTTTCGTCGCTTTTCTGATCTCGCTCGCCGCCGGTATTGGGCTTGCTTTTCTGATGGATTATCTGGACGATTCGGTCAAGACCTCCGACGACATCGGCAGACATCTTGGCTTGCCGACGCTTGCGCTTATCCCTCATCATAATCTGACTGAAAAACGCCGGTTGAGCCTGATGCCAAAAAACGGAAACGGACCCCACCCGGCAACGGCGATGATAACGCTCGAAGAGCGCCATTCGCCGATGGCGGAAGCCTACCGGCACCTTCGGACATCGCTGCTTTTTTCTTCGGCTGGTAAGCCTCCGCAGACTATCCTTGTTACGTCATCGCAGCCGTCCGAAGGCAAGACGACGACGGCGATTAACACTGCTGTCACCCTTGCACAGTCCGACGTCGATGTTATTCTGATTGACTGCGACCTTCGCCGGCCGCGTCTGCACAGCTATTTCGACATGGAAAACTCGCGCGGGCTGACCAATTACCTGTCGGGCGAGCAGGACACGGAGCATTTGATTAAGCGGTGCAAAGGTCTGCCGAAACTGCGGGTGATCACAAGCGGCCCGATCCCGCCGAATCCGGCGGAGCTTTTGAGTTCGGATGAGATGAAAAAGCTCTTGCAGTTCCTGCGCGGCCGCTACAAACACGTGATCATCGATTCACCGCCGGCAATCTCCTTTACCGACGCGGCGATCCTTTCGACACTGGTCGACGGCGTCGTTCTGGTCGCAATGGCCGGCAAGAGTTCGATCCACCTTATGCGTNNATGCGTCGATTTAAACAGCGGTTGGGCAACATCGGCGCCAGGATCTACGGAGTTGTGCTGAACGGTATCAAGTCCAGCTCTGTCGAATATGACTATTACGGGTCGGGCTACTACGATTACTACGGTAAAAGCGATGCCGACGATACGCCGTACTTCGAAGAGGCCGGCAAAAGTCAGAACCGGGAGCGGTAGCGTCCGGGTTCTTTGCATTGGCGAACCCAGACACTCCGCCACCCTCCTAAGATATGAGGGGAGCAAGACTTCAGGCTAGAAATTCTTTGAGCGCATCTTCCCAGTTCTGCAGTGGAGCAAAACCCAACCGCTCGCTCAAGAGGCACGCCATTTTTGAATTCGCCGGTCTTGGAGCGGGCCGCCTGAGATCGTCCTTCGATGTAGGTCGAAGCAGGCCTCGATCGAATCCGCCGATCTCGCACACTTTCTCCGCAAAGCCAAGATAGCTCGTTCCGCTTCCCGAATTTGTTACGTGAAACGTACACGGTAGGTCGGCTTCCGCCAGCGCGCGAAGCCGTTTTGCCAGATCGGTTGCATACGTCGGGGTTCCATATGCATCGCCAATCGCCTGGATTGATCTCCCTTCCGCAAGTATTCCGGACATTACGCTGAGGAAATTCGTTCCGCCCTTTCCAAAGATCCAACCCGAGCGGACGATGATCGATCGTGAGTACGCAAAACAGGCCCTAATCTCACCCTCACGCTTTGACCTTGCGTAAACACCCTGCGGATTCGGCGTGTCGCGCTGAGTATAAAAGCCCGTTTTCAAACCGTCAAAGACATAATCCGTGGAAATGGTCACGAACGCGGCATCCACTGATTTGCAGGCAAGCGCCAGGTTTTCAGGGCCGTCCGCATTTGCGTGGTAGCTGCTGTCCCGATCAGTCTCCGCGCCGTCGACATCTGTGTACGCGGCACAGTTCAGAACAGCGTCCGGACGAGCATCGCTGATCGACGCAAAAACGGCGTCATGGTCGGCGATATCAAGATCTGCACGCGTGAGAGCGATTACCTCGTCGCCGAGCGATCTGCAATGTTCCAAGGCGGCCCGGGCAACCATCCCGTTGGCACCTGTGATCAGTATTTTCATGCTCCAAGCGGCTCTCCATACATCGAACGATAATACTCACGGTATTCGCCGTTTCGTATGTGATCGACCCAATTCTGGTTTTCGCGGTACCAGTTGATAGTTTTATCGAGGCCTTCGTCCCAGGTAGTCTGCGGCTTCCAGCCAAGTTCGGTTTCGGCCTTTGTCGGGTCGATCGCATAACGCCGGTCGTGTCCGAGCCGGTCTGTAACATAACCGATCAGGCTGTGCGGTTTGCCGAGCACGTCAAGGATCGACTGAACGACGTCAACGTTCTGCCTTTCGTTCCTAGCCCCGACATTATATACCTCGCCCGCCCTGCCTTTTTCGTACGCAAGCCAGATCGCACGGCAATGATCATCGACATAGATCCAATCACGAACATTCCTGCCGTCACCGTAAACCGGCAGTGGTTCGTCGTTCATCGCATTGCTTATCATCAGCGGGATCAGCTTTTCTGGGAACTGTCGCGGGCCGTAATTATTTCCGCATCGCGTGATGACCGTATCGACACCGTGTGTTTCGCGAGCGGCCCGAACGACGAATTCGGCTGCGGCCTTCGACGCGGCATATGGAGAATTTGGTTGCAATAGCGAGTCTTCCGTAAAATACTCACCGCTTTCGTCCGGCAGGCTCCCCATAACCTCATCGGTCGAGATCTGCACGAATCTCCGGACCGTTCGCTCGCGGGCCGCATCCAGCAAAACCTGTGTGCCGATGATGTTCGTTCTCAAAAATTCGTCTGCAGATTGTATGCTCCGGTCCACGTGAGATTCCGCGGCAAAATTGAACACCGCGTCGCAGCTATCCGGCATCGCTTCGAGCACGGCCTTGCGGTCGCATATGTCGCCTTTGATAAAGGTATGGCGAGCAGTGTCTATACCGGTGAGATTTTCCAGATTTCCGGCGTACGTCAACGCGTCATAATTTATGATTTTAACGTCTGGCTGTTCGGCCAATACCAGGCGAACAAATGCAGAGCCGATAAATCCGGCCCCGCCGGTTGCGAAAATCTTTTTCATGCAAAGTTAATAAACCACAGAGACACGGAGACACAGAGGAAAACATCGCAACATCATCTCTCTGCGTCTCTGTGCCTCCGTGGTGAATTCCTACTTTTCAAGCTGCCGCATCTGTTTTAACAGAATGTCGGCGTATTTCCTCGGCGGATCGATGTTTTTCAAAACCACCTTTCCGCCTTGTTCGCTTGCGTTATCGATCACCACATCGCCAAAACGGAATATTCTTTGGAGCATTGTCGAAGATACGGTAACATCCTGAACCCGTCGCAGCGGCACGTTTTGTGTCGTTCTCGAGATCATCCCTTTGTCGATCTCGATAGTCGTGTCGGTGAGCGTATAGCGGACCAGTTTTTGCTTGAAATGATAAAACGCCGGTATCAGCAGCAAGAGCAGGCCAATGACAATTGCGATCAGCGAAGAGACCGCAGGCAGAAAGACGCTAAAGACCGCTACCAGGAAAAATGCCGCCACAACCGCCGCGACATAACCCAGTTTGACAAACATCAACGTCGGCGTTATCGAAAATATCGGCGGNNCGGCGGGCCCTCGCTATCGGCCGGTTCGGATCGGTCTCGTGTCGCAACCCGCGTTTCTTCTTCGTTATCGAATTGGTTGCCGCATTTCATGCAATATACCGCTTCGTCCGAGTTGTTTGAGCCGCATTTTATGCAAAACATACGGGCATGATACAGGATTTATCCCAATCGAACAAAAAAACGGCCGGGTGGCCGGCCGCACGTCTTTAAAGACAAGTGGAGAAGATGAANNCTTGATTCCAGGAGTCTTGATCTTACTGACTGTAAAGCATCATTTGTCCATTCGGGAGCCGAATCGCGATTGGGTCCGGTTCATAGATCGTCAATGGCCTCGATTCTTTTTGTCCCAGTTTGGCGGCTACCGAGCCCGATATCCGTCTTGCGGATTGGATATAGCGTGGATCGGAGATCGAGTTGTATCTGGCTGAAATTCGCCTGACGTATTCCTGCGTTTCACGGTACGGCGGTATATTATTTCCATATTTCATCACCGCGCCTTCACCGGCATTGTAACCAGCCAGTGCAAGGACGACATCGCCATTGAAGGTGTCAAGCAGCCAACGCATATATTTCACGCCTGCCTCGATGTTCTGCTTCGGATCGTATATGTTGGTCACACCGAAACGGCGGGCCGTTCCGGGCATCAGTTGCATCAAGCCGCTGGCGCCTTTCGGAGAGGTTGCGTTGAGCTTGAACGACGACTCCTGGTGCATCTGCGAATAGATCAAGAGCGGATCGATCCCATAGCGTCGACTTGAGTCCACAATATACGAGTCATGCAGAAGATTGCCCGTGGTAAAGCCCTTTAGATGCGTGCTTGTGCCCATTGCCAGCGTGTTTCTGCCGATCGGCAGCAAAGTTTCGCGATGTGCAAGGCCGTCCGTCACGGCTGCGACCGGACCTGTTTTTGCGGTTTTCTTGACGAGTTTGTCTTCGACCACAACTTCCCATTTCGAACCGCGGCCTTTTTTGACCTTTTTTGTTATCTTCGCGATAGGCGCGACAGGCGGATAATAAACCTGAACGCCTTGCGAGCGGTCAAAATTGTCCATTGCTCGGGGCCCGTTCTGGGCCGAAGCCGAAATTACAAGGCAGGAAGAAAAGAGGATGATAGGTAGCAGCTTTTTCATTCTGAACGGCGTAAAGGCCTGCTGAAAACTGAAACGGCCCGTTGAAGTTGTGTGTTTGGTTTTTATGAGGCGGAACGTATCGTGACNNCCGTTCTTGGGTTCCTTTAGGAAACAAATGTCGAATCTTTGGTTAGTTCCAAAAAGTTTGTAAAAAGCAAACAATGTTATTCAAGGGCGGATAGTAGGATAGCATCGATCCCGCTCTAACGTAAAGTAAGCTGGCGGAGGATTTCAACCTTTTGGCAGAATTGCGTTATCTTTAACCCAATGCTCTATCTTTCCCAAATTCTCGGCCGGCCGATTTTCGNNGAAAAGATCGCTTCGATCAGCGATATTTTGGTGAAATACGGCAGCGAGGAATATCCACCCGTAATAGGTTTGGTTGCGCGGTTCCGGCGGCGAAATTTCTTTATCCCGCTGCGGAATATTTCCGCGCTCGGTCTGCACGGGGCAAAAATGAGTTCCGCGAAACTCGACCTTACGCCCTTCGAACGCCGCGAAGGCGAAGTGCTGCTGGGTAAGGACGTTCTCGACAATCAGCTTATCGATGTAGACGGCAAGCGTGTTGTTCGCGTCAACGACGTGCAGTTGATAGATGCTGGTGACTTCTGGCGTGTGACGGGAGCCGATGTCAGCTTGCAGGGCTTTGTGCGGCGGCTGATGCCGAAAGGTTTTTACGGCAGCGATCGCCCGGTAGAAGTACTCGATTGGGCCGACGTCGGTTATTTAGCGACCGACACCGCGACGGTTACGGTGCAGCTAAAATCTTCAAAAGACAAGCTCTCTCGCCTTCACCCGGTCGAGATCGCCCAGCTTGCCGAAACCCTTTCCCCAATACACCGAACNNGAGCCTCGACGACGAGATTGCCGCCGATACTCTCGAAGAAATGTCAACGGAAGCGCAGGCACGAATTTTGGAAGACATGGACGAAGAACGTGCCGCCGATATTCTCGAGGAAATGTCGCCGGACGACGCCGTTGACGTGCTTGGCGAACTGTCGGATGAAAAGGCTGAAGAGCTTTTCAATCTGATGGAAGACGACGAAAAGGCTGATGTTGCCGAGCTGATGCACTTCGACCACGACACGGCCGGAGGGTTGATGACGACCGAGTTTGTCGTATTTCCCAAGAACCTGACGGTCGGCGAAACGATCGCCCGGCTTCGCGAAATGGCTGAAACGCCAAACATGATCTATTACCTCTATGTTGTCGAAGAAGAGGGTTCGTGGAAGCTCTGCGGCCTGATCAGCCTCCGCAGCTTGATTCTTGCGGATCCGACACGAACGCTTGCCGACGCGATGCGCAGCGAATTTCGGTTCGCTCATCCCACGGATTCAGCCGAGGACGTTGCTCAAACTATTTCTGAATATAATCTTTTGGCTTTACCGGTGGTTGACGAAGAGGGTGACATCGCCGGCATCGTCACGGTCGATGATGCGATGGAAATAATACTGCCGAAGAACCTTCAACGTCGATTGCCGAGACTGTTCGGGTAGGCTAACTCTTTCACGGAACCTTGTTGGCAAATTCATTTTCCCGAACGGACTCCAAAGATTCCGCAATATCGCCCGAAGTCCCGTGTTCGAGAGCTTCGACGATTGAGCCTNNGATCTGCGTCCAGCGGTATAATATGTATCAAACGAATCCTTGAGCATGACATCCTTAAGTTTCGAGAGATACATATCCCGAAACCTCGATTCTGCGGGCTCGATCTTGTACCCGATCAGATCGCGCAAATTATCGGCGGCACCTGACAACCTTGCTGCCCTCATGTGATCTCCCGATTCGACCGCAATCGCTGCAAAGCCATCAAGCGAACAGGAAATGGTTATCCGGTTGATCAGGTCCTTTGCGATCGTCAACGCCTCGGAAAAACAGGCCTTCGCTCCCGCTGAATCACCCAGGCTGAACGTGGCCGCGCCAAGGTTGTTTAGGGCGTCGCCTAACGCGGTTTTATTTTCCAATGCCCGGAAAAGCTCGACCGCTTCTTCAAACTGAGGGCGAGCCTCAGCGTTCCTACCTTCGGTGCGGGCGAGGTCGCCAAGAAAACTGAGCGAAATGGCGATACCGAACTTGTCGTCCAATTCGCGGCTTATCGCAAGGCCCTCGTCAAAATGACGCCGGGCTGAAACAAGATCATTTTGCTGCATTGCGACAAGTCCGAGCCCGCGGTGCGAAAGCGCGATCCCTTGCTTATCGTTCGCTTCCTTCCCAGCGGCCAGCCCGTCGTCGTAGGCCCGGCGGGCCGTTTCGTAATCGCCGCGAAACCTCGCCGCAAGCCCGAGCCCGTTCAGGAGTTTGAACTTCTGTGCCGGCGGCGGTTCGAAGCCGGTTTCCGAAGCAGCCTTCAGCCATCCGAAACCCTCCGTCAAATGGCTGTGAACGAGCCAGTAATTTCGAGCCGCAACGGCAAGGCGTACCGCCATCGAAGGGTCATTCGCCAAACTCCAACGCAACGCCGCCCGAATATTGTCATGCTCCTCTTCGAGACGTCCAAGCCAAACAGCCGACTCGGCCGTCTGCAAAATGGGCTCGTCCGTCTCTGTCAAAGAGACAAAAACCTCTGCATGTTTTCGGGAAAGCGCATCGGTCTCGCCGTTTGACTCCAACAATTCGGCCGCAAAATCCCTGACAACTTCAAGCAGGCGGAATCGCAATTCTCCGTCCGAAAACTCTTTTTGAATAAGAAGGCTTTTGTCGATAAGCGATGTAACGGCATCCAAAACCTCCATTCCGTCGGAGGTGCCGCAGACAATTTCCGCTGATTCGATCCTAAAGCCACCTGAAAATACAGACAGTTTTCTGAAAATTTCCTTTTCGAACTCGCTCAACAGGTCGTAGCTCCACGCAACCGCCCCGCGCATTGTCTGCTGGCGCTCAGGCAGATCGCGTGCTCCGCCGGTCAGCAGATTCAGACGGTTTTCCAGCTTTGAAAGTATAGCGGCGGGTGAAAGCACTTTGGTTCGGGCGGCGGCAAGCTCGATCGCAAGCGGCAGCCCATCGAGCCGAGCACAAACGGCGGCGATGTCCGCGGCGTTGTCCGGCGTAAGCGCAAATGTCGGTTTCGAAGTCATTGCCCTGTCGGTAAACAGTCGGATCGCTTCGTTTTCTTTAAGTTCGTCAAAGGACAAACCCGACGCGGGTTCCGGCACAATGAGCGGCGGAACCGGAAATTCTATCTCTGTCGTAACCCTCAAAACCTCCCGGCTGGTAACGAGNNTAACGAGGATCTTCAGGCTATCCGACGCGGTCAGAAGCTCGGCTACCTGCGGCGCGGAGTCGATCACCTGTTCAAAATTGTCTATGACGATGAGCATCTGCTTGTCGCGCAAATGTTCCTTCAGCATTTCCAACACCGGCCTGCCGGCTTCTTCTTTTATACCGAGCGGCTGAGCAATAGTCGATGCAACTACTTCGGGTTGAGTAACCGCCGCCATCTCGACAAAAAAAACGCCGTCGTCAAAATCGAGGAGCATTCGCTCGGCGACAGCACGCGCGAGCCGGGTCTTACCGGTGCCTCCAATCCCGGTCATCGTCACCAAACGCACGTCATCCTGAAGGAGCAATCGGGAGATGGATACGATCTCCTTTTCCCGGCCGATAATTTGCGAATACGTCACGGTCAGGTTGTTCGGCCGCAGGTTCTGTTTCTTTAAATCTTCGTCGGTTACCCGCGGGATGTCATAATCCGTCGAAGCGGCATCGAATTCTTCGGTTTTTTCATCCGAAAACGAAACGAAACCGGCCGCTTTTGACCGCCCATTGTCAAACTCAAGACGTTTTTGCAAGGCTTGCAGTTCCGATGCCAGCTCTCCGGCATTCTGATACCGCGAGTCTTTGGATTTACTTAAGGTTTTAAGAACGATCGGATCCAGGTCGGCTGGAATGTCGGCGAAATAGACGGACGGCGGAATCGGCTCNNAAATGTGTCGGTAACGGTGTCGCCGGTAAACGGCTGCTTTCCGGTCAGCATTTCGTACAGGCAGACGCCAAAACTCCAAATATCGGAGCGGCCGTCAACGTCAAGCCCGCGAGCCTGTTCGGGCGACATGTAAGAAGCCGTGCCTAAAATGACACCGGCGCTGGTTATATGCTCCCTGGTTCCGTCATCGCCCTTCGCCAGAGTTTTCTTCGCCAGTCCGAAGTCGAGGATCTTAACGTGCCCTCGCTGATTAAAGATGATGTTCGCGGGCTTTATATCGCGATGAACAATGCCGTTCGCATGTGCCTCAGCAAGAGCTTCGGCGACCTGGACGGCGATGTCGAGCGTCTGCCGAACGTTCCGCCGCCGCCGCCGGATCATCTCGGCCACCGTCTCGCCTTCGATGTATTCCATGGCGATAAACGGAACGTCACCGGTCTCGTTTATCTCGTAAATCGTGCAGATGTTTGGGTGGTTTAGTGCCGACGCGGCACGGGCCTCGCGGAAAAATCTGTCCAAATGTTCGCGTTCTGAGGCAAATTCCGCCGAAAGGAACTTTAGCGCGGCCTTTCGCCCGAGGCTTTTATCTTCGGCGAGAAAAACCTCGCCCATCCCGCCGACCCCGATGGCGGAAATTATTATGTATTGCGAGAGATTTTCACCTATCTTTGGCATTGAAATTTCCTGCAAATTATAGCATTTCCTCGAAACGTTTTGTCGGATCGCTTTCTTCAGGTATCTGGTTAGGCAACTTGTCGCTCGCCGAGAAACTCTTTGTAATTACGAACCGTAATATCGCAGTGGGTCAATCTAATCACAAGAAATCCTTTTTGGTCTTTTGTGCAACGAAAAAGCTCCGAAAAGCCCTGTCGGGGCGTTCTGTTTGTAGTAGCATCCGAGCGATATGGGGTCGAGCTCCGATAGGAGCGTCCTGTTCCTTGGGTGATAATTTTTCAGGTCGCCCTTACAGGGCTTGAAAAACTACTAATTTTTCGATTCTACAAATAGGACGCTCCTATCGGAGCTATTCGTTAAATGGGAATATATAAGGAACATCAAAATGACTTGGTTACTTAACATCTGAAAGGGCTTGTTTCAACATCGATGGCTTGATAAACTTATCGATGAAACTTGATCTCAATTTAAGGAGTACGAAATTATGAGGCGGAAAGGCTCTGTTCTTTTTACATTTTTCGCATTGCTCGCATTCGTGTTGGTCCCAGCCGTTAGCGAAGCCGGTGATTTTGCGATCGGGACTACCCTGGAGAATTTTTCGTTGCCCGACATCAATGGCAATACCCTTTCGTTCAACGACCTGAAAGGCAAAAATGGGGCCGTGATCGTCTTTTTGTCGGCACAGTGCCCGGTAGTGAAAGGGTACAACACCCGAATTAATCAGATCGCCGCCGACTACGAGGCCAAGGGCATTAAATTTATCGGCGTTAATTCCAACACCACAGAATCGCTCGAATGGGTAAAATCCAATGCGGCCGAGGTTAGTTACAAATTTCCGGTGCTGATCGATAAAGGCAATGTTTTTGCCGACAAACTCGGTGCGACGGTGACGCCGGAGACTTATTATTTTGACGGTAAAAATGTGCTGCTCTATCACGGTGCGATCGACAATGACCGGTCAGGCAAGGCGATCACGGAGAACTACCTGCGTGCTGCATTCGACGCATCGCTAAACGGCAAAACAATCGAAAAGACGCGGGCCAACGCCTTTGGATGCACGATAAAGCGTGTGGCTGAGTAAAAATAGAATGCGAAGTTTAAACCCGAACGGGACGAAAGCCATGCTTTTCGGCGGGCTTCTCGTCCTTGTCCTGTCTCTGACATCTCAAGCCCAGAGCAGACAGCCCGTAAAAAGACCGTCGCCCCCGAAACTTATTTCGACACCCGCAGTTAAGGTGACATTGGTTGATGAGGTCGCGTTTCGCAAGCTGCTTGTCCTGAACGGCAAGCCTTTGTTGATCAACTTCTGGGCGACATGGTGCGATCCTTGCCGTGAAGAGTTTCCTGATCTCGTAAAGATCGATAACGAATACAAAGGAAAGATCGATTTCATCACCGTTTCGCTCGACGATCCTGAAGATATCACCGTAGCCGTCCCCAAATTTCTCGCTTCAATGAAAGCGGAAATGCCCGCCTATTTATTGAAAACCGACGACGAAAGCGCGGTTATTTCATCTGTATCGAAAGATTGGCAGGGCGGCATGCCGTTCACGATCCTTTTGAACGCAAAGGGCGAGACGGCTCATTTCCGCCAAGGGAAAGTCAACCCTGCCGCAGTTCGGTCTGAGATCAATAAACTCCTCGCCGAGAATGGTTTGAAAAATAAAAGCAGCATACAAATCGTAAACCTTCCGATTCCGGAGAGATTAATATACTCGTACGAAAAGGGACTGGAGCAGGCGAAGCGGGATTTAGCGGCTAAAAAGTACACAATCAAAATTTACGGCCTGACTCCGGCAATACCTCAGGAACATTTGGCCGAGTTGAAAGCTAAATACGATATCGAATTAAATAGCACAGGTTGTTTCGTGCCCAAAGGGTATGGGGAATATGCCAAGGGCTATAATGAAATTATGAAGGCCGAGCTCTCAAAGAAATTTGGCCGCGACATATTGCAGTGGATCAGCTTCTGAGGCGACCCAGTCAGATTTAACAGAAAAGTCATATTTCGCTGCTTGCGGTGGAAACTAAATCGCGTTAGTTTCATGGATGTGACATATTTGCACAGTAAACACACAAAGGAGGACAAAATAATGTTACGCAAAATAGAAGACTTTCAGAAAAACTGGGCATATGAGGTCGAGGCGACCGGAAAGGTTCTAAACGCATTGACGGACGCGTCGCTGGGCCGAAAGGTAAACGAGAGCGGCCGTTCGCTAGGCTTTCTTGCCTGGCATCTTACGCAAACGCTCGGCGAAATGCTGGGTCTGGTCGGTTTGAAGATCGACGCCCCCGGATTTGACAAGGAATGCCCCACATCCGCCGCTGAGATCGCCGCCGCCTACGAGAAGGCGGGGAAATCAGTAACCGATCAAATAGCCGCAAACTGGAACGACGAAACACTTTTGCAGACCGACGAAATGTACGGGGAAACGTGGGCCCGCGGGCTGACTCTCTTTTACCTGATCACGCATCAAGCCCACCATCGTGGGCAAATGACGGTTTTGATGCGGCAGGCCGGACTGCCGGTTCCGGGTGTTTACGGCCCGGCCAGGGAAGAATGGGCGGCCATGGGCGCACCGGCAATGCAATAACGTGCCGCAGGCTGTTAGCCTGGGCGGCAGACTATCAGTCTGCTGCACATAGAGTTTATCCGGCTCCGATTTGAAAAAATCGTGCAGACCGAATAAACTCTTTTGTTTATTTCTAGAGCCGAATTTTGTCCGAGAGTAAACAATGACCGCCATCACACCCGAGATTATCGCTCAGCACAATCTGACAACCGAGGAATACGAAAAGATCGTCGCCGTCATGGGCCGCGAGCCGAACTTCACCGAACTGGGTATTTTCAGCGTAATGTGGTCCGAGCATTGTTCTTATAAATCCTCACGAATTCACTTAAAGCGTTTGCCGACATCCGGACCGCGCGTCATCGTCCCGCCGGGTGAGAACGCCGGTGTGGTAGACATCGGCGACGACTGGTGCGTCGCCTTTAAGGTCGAATCGCATAATCATCCGAGTTTTATCGAACCATTTCAGGGAGCCGCAACCGGTGTCGGCGGTATACTTCGCGATGTCTTCACCATGGGAGCACGGCCGATTGCCGCAATGAACAGCCTTCGGTTTGGCCCTCTAAGCTCCCCTCCTTACGACCACCCCGTCGGCGAAGCGCCGCCACCCCTCCTAAGACAGGAGGGGAGCCCGGTGGCAGCCGCTTCGGCTGACGGGGTGGTTCTCTCTGCGACGGCCAATGTTCAACCGGAATTGAATCCTAAAAACGTCTCAGAGAACCATCCCCTGGCTGACCCCGGACTGCTCCTTCGTAAGGAGGGGAGCTCTTCGGAAGCCGTTTATAAGCGCAATAAATCCATCCTGAAAGGCTGCGTAGAAGGCATCGGCCACTATGGCAACTGTTTTGGTGTGCCGACAGTCGGCGGCGAGGTAGTTTTTGACGAATCGTACAGCCTGAATCCGCTCGTCAACGCGTTTGCGTTGGGAATCGTCAGAAAGGACCAAATATTTTTTGGCAAAGCAGAAGGCATCGGTAACCCCGTTCTTTATGCGGGTGCAAAGACAGGACGCGACGGCATTCACGGCGCGACAATGGCTTCGGCCGAATTCGACGACGCAGCTTTGGAAAAGCGTCCGACGGTTCAGGTTGGCGACCCTTTTTTGGAAAAACTGCTGCTCGAAGCATGTCTCGAAGCAATGCGAAGCGGTGCGATCGCCGGTATCCAGGACATGGGCGCCGCCGGGCTGACATCTTCGTCGGTCGAAATGGCCGCACGTGCCGGAACAGGCCTTGAGCTTGATCTGACACTCGTCCCGCAGCGTGAAACGGGCATGACCGCCTACGAAATNNTTAGACCTTGTGCCGCAGCGCGAAACCGGCATGACCGCCTACGAAATGATGCTCTCTGAATCGCAGGAGCGGATGCTGATCGTCGCCCGCACCGGACGCGAAAAGGAAGTGATCGAGATCTTCAATAAATGGGAACTCGACGCGGTCGTAATCGGCAAGGTCGTCGAAGGCGACCGCCTGCGCATCGTCCACAACGGCACGGTTGAGGCCGATCTGCCAGTGCTTGCCCTGACTGACGAAGCTCCGAAATATGAAAGGCCGATGAAAGAAGTCGAGAGTCGAGAGTCTGGANNCTCCAGACTCTCGACTCTCGACTGCAATGACGCTTTGCGTCAGTTGCTGGCGTCGCCCAATATTTGTTCAAAACACTGGGTTTATGAGCAATACGACAGCATGGTCCGCACGAACACCGCTGTCCTGCCGGGTTCCGATGCTGCCGTCATCCGTGTAAAGGAGACACGTCGTGCGGTCGCGATGTGTCTGGATGGTANNATGGAAACGCCCAATATGTCGCTGTTGACGCAAAGGAAGGAGCTAAGCTCGCGGTTGCCGAGGCCGCAAGAAATGTAGTCTGTGTCGGTGCAAAGCCGATCGCCGTAACGAACTGTCTGAATTTCGCCTCGCCCGAACGGCCGGAGGTGATGCAGTCGTTTTCCGACGTTATCGACGGTATGAAAGAAGCATGCGAGGTGTTTGAAACACCGGTCGTGTCGGGCAACGTTTCGTTCTACAACGAAACAGACGGCCGCGGCATCTTGCCGACGCCGACGATCGGCATGGTCGGTTTGATCGAGGACACGCGAAAGATCATCACACATGGCTTCAAGAACGAGGGCGATATCATTGCACTCCTAGGCGTTACAAATGATGACCTTTCGGTAAGCGAATACGCTCAAACGGTCCTCGATCGTTCGACCGAGCAAATTATCGAAAGCGGCGAAGTACCGAAACTCGACCTCGATCTTGAGAAAAAAGTGCAGGATACGCTGCTAAAGCTGGCCGACGTGATGCTGCTCAATTCTGCTCACGATTGCTCGGATGGTGGACTTGCGGTGACGATCGCCGAAAGCTGCTTTTCGTCGCTCGGGCGAGATGCTATTGGCGCGAAAATAGATCTGACGAACTCGGATATTTCAACCGAAGCCATGCTGTTTGGCGAATCTCCATCGCGAATTGTCGTCAGTTTCTTGCCGGAAAATCTCGAACGTGTGAAAGCGATCATAGGTGACTGTCCGTTTTGCATTATCGGAAAAGTCCGCGGTAAATCCCTTGCCATCTTGNNGATTCGTGATTTGGAGGCAAGTTGGAAAAACTCGCTTGCGCTATCAATTACAAATTAGCCTTTCCGGTTCAAAAAAGTCAGAATAACTTGCCAAAACGTGTCGGCAATAACTCATCTCTACTACGTCATTACTGCAAGTGCTGACAAGGATTTTCCATTAATCACTTGGGTGGCACAGATTTTGAATTTTGGAGGACCAACAAGGAATGGCAATAACAGTGCAAGCTAGTCCCGCGTCTTTAGCGTGGTCGAATTATACGGTCACACCATCGAGAATAACAGATCCTGGAGATGGCACCCTGGTAGACGCCTATACAACTTTCGATTACAACTTTCCGAACTCAGCGCCTGTGAACAATGCAGGTGTGTTCACGATTCCCGATCCTTATAACATCGCTATCACGCCCAGAGCTCAAGTATGGTCCGGCGTCCGCCAAACCACCGCACTTCTATCTCACGAACAGTGGCATTATGATGTTGCCACGATTACCGGTCGAGCTCTGTGCCGACAACTCGCCAGGTTGACCGGAACAAGTCTTGCGGACCTGAGGACGAAAATACAAGCCGCGGTTCAGCTCCACTTTCATACGCGCGCTGGTATCCTGCAAAAGCGCTATGACCTTGATACAAGCCACGGCACCAACGCCCACTACCAAAAAATCTGGAAAGACCGCATGACTACTACCCTTGCGAATCCAGCGGCCGATACGATGGGTGGATTCTGGCTCTAGAGCAATCGCATTTGATTCAAGCTTTGGTTTGCACCTGACTTGCTATAATTGATGCGTGTCCAAGCCTGGATTATATCTTCACATTCCTTTTTGTCGATCGAGATGTTCGTACTGCGACTTCGCGACCGATATTTATCGCGGGAGCGACGCGGTTGACCGGTATGTCGAGGCGCTGACCAAAGAAATCGAGATGTTCCGCCCTGTTCCACCTGTTTCACTGTTCCAGGGGGGAATGGAACGGAACAAGGCCGAGATCGATACGATCTATTTCGGCGGCGGTACGCCGTCATTATTGACCGCGGGCCAAGTCGAGCAAATCTTGATAAGCGTACACGACAAATTTGCCGTCATCCCAAATGTCGAGATAACGATAGAAATGAACCCCGCAACAGTCACGCCTGCATCGCTTCGCGATTACAGATCGCTTGGTGTGAACCGTGCAAGTTTTGGCGTACAGACTTTTGACGACACAGATCTCAAACGTCTAGCGCGAGGGCACACCGCCGAAGACTCCCGAACAACCTTTCGAATGCTGCGCGATGCGGGCTACGGCAATGTCAGCTTCGATCTCATAATCGGTTTGCCGCGGCAAACGCTTGCGGACTGGGAGCGAAATCTCGACGAAGCTCTGAGAATGAGCCCGGAGCACATCTCGATGTATTTGCTCGAAATCCACGAGGGCACGCCGCTCGCCGAGCAGATCCGCAGCGAGCGGCAGCNNGGCAGCCGCAGCCGGACGACGAACTCGCCGCCGAAATGTATGAGCTAATGATCGACAAGGTTTCCGCCGCGGGTTACGAGCAGTATGAGATTTCGAATTTCTCAAAACCGGGCTTCGAATCGCGCCATAACACGAAATACTGGACGCTTGATCCCGTATATGGCTTTGGTGTATCAGCTCATTCGTTCGACGGCTCTCAACGATACGCGAATGAACGGGATACGGCTAAATATGTCTCAATGATTGAAAATAACGGTTCGGCCGAGGTGATGCGGGAAGATATTTATATTGCATCGGAGTTCGTTTTTCTGGGATTGCGGATGGAGAGCGGCGTCGATCTGGTTGAATATGAACTACGTTTCGAAGTGGATTTGGCCGCCAAATATCGAGCCGAACTCGATCATATGCACAATGCAGGCATGATTGAAATTGACGAGAGCTGTTTGCGGCTGACGAGAAAAGGGAAACTCTTTTCGAATGAGGTGTTTGCCGTGTTTGTATAGGCAATAATTCGAGTGTGTTAGAATTTTTGAGTGATTTGGAGAACCGCCATATAGAAAAAGTACTTAGCGAGATTTTGATGATGTTTACTGCACGCTTATTTTTCTTAAAACCCGCCTTTTCAATCTTCATCATTTGCACTGCCTTATTTCTTTTTGCGTCAGCCCAAGACGTTATAGTCAGTGATAAATCTCTCAAGCAACAAATGAAAGATAAGCCGGAAAGCGCTGAGCTAATCCGAAAACGTGGTTTATCAATGCTTGATGAGTGCCGAAAGACGATAAAATACAATTACTACGATCCGAAGATCGGCGGCATTGACATTGATAAGCAAGCTGAAGAATACGCAAAGTTGATAAAAACCGCGGATTCAAATGCCGAAGTATTTCGCTTTATCGCCCAGTTTTTTCTTGATTTGAATGATTCACACACATCTTTTTCCCCTCCCAGTTCACTTTACATTCCCGACTATGGGTTTACTATGCGTCCTATTGGCAATCAAGTCTTTGTCGTTCGTGTAAAAAAGGATAGCGATGCCGAAAAACAAGGTGTCAAGGTCGGCGATATTGTCCGCAAAATTCAAGGATTAGATGTAACTCGTGAAACAAACTGGTCAATCAAATATCTTTTCTACCGCCTCAATCTGCTAGGAAGTATCAATGTTGTTTTTAGCAATATTGAGGGCAAGATTAGAAACCTGCAACTGGATGCTAAGCTTCTTTACCGCAAAACATTTGATGAATTATCCAAAAAAGTAAGAAAAATTCAAGAAAAACGGGGTGAAAAACGAAAAGGTTTTAGATGTCATCCTCTTGATTCCAATGTTATGGCTTGCAAACTTTCGACATTCATTTTGAATGATTTTGTAATTGATGAAATGATGAAAGAAGTTTCAAATTACAAATCATTTATTTTGGATTTACGAGGAAACCGCGGAGGATTAGTTTCAATTGAGGAACAATTGCTTGGCTTTTTTTTTGAAAAGGACATAGNNGAATTGGAAAGAAAGTAGGACGGAGTTTTACTACAACATGGAAGGTTGATTCAAAAGGACACAACGCATACAAAGGTAACGTAACCATTTTGATTGATAGTGAATCAGCCTCCGCTTCAGAAATTACAGCTCGCGTTCTACAGCTCGAAAAGCGTGCAACAATTGTCGGAGACCGCTCAAGCGGACACGTTATGACAAGTTTGCCGTTCTTTTTTGATTACTATCGAAACGGTAAAAAATATGAGTATGGTGCAAACATCACGATTAATAATGTGATAATGAATGATGGAAAGAGTTTGGAAAAGGTTGGTGTTATTCCTGATGTTACGGTAATTCCAACCGGAATTGATTTAGCGGAAAATCGAGATGTAGCATTTTCATTTGCGAGTTCGTTATTCGGGGTTTCGCTTTCGTCAAAAGAGGCATTTATGCTTGTTGCTGAAAAATTGACGGAAAAAGGCACTCTTGATATGTTTGAGGAAAATCCTGAAATCCTGAACAAAAAGAAAAATTAACGGAATATTATTTTTCTGTTTTCAGAGGGTGCCAGAAATTTTGTATAAGTTGATTTTCGTTTGGCCACGAATAGACGGTCGGTCTTCGAAGAAGATAGCAACGAGTCTCCGATAGCTTGTGGTAGAGCCTTGTATTGTTCCCTGAATGTATTTGTTTTTCATGAGATTGTCAGATGCGTCCGGGCCTCCCAAAGCTCAGGGAAGAATTTTTTGGCTAGCGTTGTGGTGAGGTATCCGACACCTTCCGATCCGCCGGTGCCGTGTTTCATGCCGAGCATCCGTTCGACCATCAAAATATGGTTGGATCGCCACGCTACGATCATCTCGTCATGCTCAATTAGGAGATCCTGCATATTGTAAAGTTCGGCGTATTTTTCAGGAACTGACAGGATCGCTATGATGGCATTGACCCGATCTTCATGTGTATCCGTGGCCAGGCCGTTACCGCAAACAAACTTCCAAAAGACGTCGGCAAGGGATGGAGAATTGTACCGCTTGGTCAAACGACCGTAGGCGTACTCATCGTCCTTAAAACTGTTGAGAATTTTCTCGTCTTTTGCTCCCGAGATAAATTCCAATTCGCGAAACTGCATCGATTGAAAACCGCTCGCCGGATTGAGCTTGTCGCGAAACTCAAGAAACCCGATCGGTGCCATAGATTCAAGAAGGTGAATCTGCGCGACCAAAATCTTCTCGATCGAAATGACAGAGCGAAGCGAGTGGTTTGCCCGAAACAGCCTGCCTTCCTTTATCCAATCGAGCGTGGCGTCAATCTCATGAAGAATCTGCTTGAACCACAGCTCGTAAGTTTGGTGAATAATGATGAAAAGCAGCTCGTCGTGGCTTGACGGCTCCGAAAGCGTTTCCTGAAGCCTTATCAATTCCGGAACCTTGAGGTATTTATTATATGAAAGCGGAGCGTTTTTCCCGTATTCTTCGGCCATCTGAAATGCTGATTTCAAGCTAAATTTAGCATAATCATCCTTCATAACGCCGTTTAAGTCAATTTTTTGCCGTATTTTACGTAAAGCTTAAGAAAGTTCTTGACACTGGCACGAAATGAGGTTAAATTCTCATTCGTCAATCGATAATCAAGCAACAGGCCATAAGAATCTTGAAGTTTAAGATTTAATATTTTTTGGAAATGTTTGTATCCAAATTAGATTTTAAACTGCGCGCGGTGATGCCATTTCGAGGCATGACGTTAGCGTGGTTTTTTTTGTTTTGTAAGGGCTCCTTTTGAGCGCGTTTTTGGTAGAAATAGTTAATTTTTGAAGTTTGCAGGAGGAATTAAGGAAAATGTCTAAAGCAGTTGGGATGGTTAAATGGTTCAACAACGCGAAGGGGTATGGCTTTATCGAACAACCCGGAGAACAAGATATATTCGTGCATTACAGTGCGATCACGGGTGAAGGATATAAGACCTTGATCCAGGGTCAGGAAGTCGAATACGAGGTGACGAACGGGCCCAAGGGGCCACAGGCCGAAAACGTAATGAAAGTAGCGGAAGCGTAAGACGTTGATTTTGTGGACCTATCTCCTGCGTGGTTTCGCAAACTTTAACAAATGTAAGCAAAAGCGGATCGGTGATTGCCGATCCGCTTTTCACTTTAGACAAGTTCTTCGCCTTTAGCCCGCAGCGTTCTTCGCCATAGTTCCCGATACGATGTGAAACGGGAGATGAGAGCATTTAATTGATACCGCTGAGCGTATGTCATGTTTCGATTGTCGGAAACACGCTTTATATAAGATTCAAGCCGCGCACGGGCCTCCAGCGGGGGACGTTTCGAAGTGCCGTTGAAGTAGATGTCGAAATCTATCTTCAGTTTGCGAATGTCATCTTCTAGGCGAACGAGTTGCTTATCGAAGTTTACGGATTCTTCAAGGCGATTTGTCGTGTTTCTGTATAATTTGTTTCCGATTGCTGCCATAATTTTGGGGTTGGGTTAGGCGAGAATAGGGAAAGCCCTATTAGGCAATAAACTTCGATTGCGGCCTCAATTCCAGAGTTCGGCGGTACTTCGGTAGAATAGAATCATGGATAGCACTTTCGGGCAAGAAAAAACGACGGTTTTTGAGCGGTTGCCGTCGATTGACGAGTTGCTGGGATCTGATGCCGTGATCGCGATGATCTCGGAACTCGGACGACCGCGGGCATTATCTCTTACCCGACAAGCGTTGGAGTCTGTCCGCAAGGATATACGAGAACATTCTGAATCGCCATTCGACCAATACGAAACACTGACACGCGAATTACTTTTGAAAGAAGTGATCAGAAGGCTCAACGATGTAATGCGAACCGAACGAAAATCAGGGCTTCGGCGAGTAATAAATGCGACAGGCGTTGTCATACATACAAACCTTGGCCGGGCGCCGCTTTCAGAAAATGCGAAGCGTGCGATGCTTGAATCGTCCGGTTACTGCACGATTGAATATGACCTTGAAACCGGAAAACGTGGAACGCGATGCTCGAACGCCGAAAAGCTTTTAGCAGAAATAACCGGTGCTGAAGGCGCTCTGATCGTTAACAATTGTGCGGCGGCCGCACTGCTCGTACTTTCGGCATTTGCCAAAGGCAGCGAGGTGCTGGTGTCGCGCGGCGAGCTTGTCGAGATCGGAGGCGACTTCCGAATTCCCGATGTATTAACCCAGTCCGGGGCAACCTTACGGGAGGTCGGAACGACCAACCGCACAAAGCTTGCAGACTATGAAAAAGCTCTTGGTTTTCAAACTGCTCTTATTCTTCGGGTGCATCCCTCAAATTATCGAATAGTCGGCTTTACGGATAAACCATCGGTTTCCGATCTCTCGGGCCTTGCCCGCGAAAAAGGAGTTTTACTTTACGAAGACGCCGGCTCCGGCGCAATGATCGACCTCAGTGATCTTGGTTTGAACGACGAGCCGATAATCAGCCAGTCGCTTGCCGCCGGCTCGGACATTGTCAGCTTCAGCGGCGATAAACTGCTGGGCGGCCCGCAGGCGGGTTTGATCGTTGGCCGAAAAGATCTTATAGACCGGCTAAGAAAACACCCGCTTTATCGAGCCATTCGCGTGGACAAGATCATATGTGCCGTACTTGAAGCGACTTTGAACTCGTACGCAAGAGAAACCGCTTTGGAAGAAATTCCGGTTCTGAAAATGCTTTCAATGTCGGCGGAAATTATGACGAAACGAGTTCGGGCATTCAAGGAAAAGTTAGAAAAAGTGCGCGAGTCTAAAAGTGAGTTGAACATCGAGATCGTATCCGGCAATTCGGCAGTCGGAGGCGGTGCGGCGCCTGATGTATCGCCGGAGACTATCCTTATAGCGTTGAGCCATGCGAAACTTTCCGATCACGAACTCGAACAAGCGTTGAGATTGTCGAACCCGCCGGTCATAACTCGGATCGTCGAAGGCAAAGTTCTAATGGACCTTAGAACGGTTTTGGAAACCGACGAAGAAGAATTGATCGAAATTCTGAAAGTGATCAATTGAGTGCAAGAGACCGCTCTCACCCGTTGCGAACGGCAAAATCGCCCATGAAATCAACTAGTGTCTCAACGCCGGACACAGGAAATGCGTTGTAAATCGAGGCTCGTATTCCGCCGACCGAGCGATGGCCTTTCAGTCCGTTTAGGCCGATCGCTGAGGCTTCGTCGGCGAAACGGTTCTCAAGTTCCTGTGATGCAAGGCGAAACGTAACATTCATTACCGAGCGAGCGTTTCTTTCCGCGTGGCCCTGATAAAATCCATCACTCGAATCGATCACTTCGTACAATAAAGCCGCCTTCTGCTCGTTTTTTTCTTTGATTGCGTCGAGCCCGCCCTGCGTCCTCAACCAATCGCAAACCAGATCTATCAGGTAAACTCCCCACGTGTTGGGTGTGTTTGGCATCGAAGCGTGCTTGGCGAAATTTCGATAGTCGAGCATTGGGTGTTGACCCATCGGCGCAATTTCAAGGAAATCATCCCGAATGATCACGAGCGTTACACCGCTGGAGCCAATATTTTTCTGCGCGCCCGCGTAAATCAACGCGTATTTCTCAATGTCGATCGGCTTCGAAAGAATATTTGAAGACGCATCGCACACGACCGGCGTGCCAAAACCGTCGAGATCGTATTTGAATTCGACGCCGTCGATTGTTTCATTGGACGCGTAATGGATATACCGACCGCCGTTCGTGAATCTCAATTCGTCTTGGGATGGGATCGATCTGAACCCGCCTTCTACCGACGAGAATACTTCATTAACCCTGCCACAACGCTTAGCCGCGGCTGACGCTTTCTTGCTCCAGGCACCAGTGATAACGTAATCCGCCGAATGTCCTTCGGTAAGAAAATTCATAGGAATCATTGAAAATTGCAGCGAAGCTCCTCCCTGCAAAAATAGGATCTGATAGTTCTCGGGTATCTGAAGCAAATCACGAATGCCATTTTTTGCCGATTCGAGGACAGCTTCGAATTCGGATGAGCGATGGCTCATCTCCAAAACACTCATTCCGATGCCATTAAACGAAAGCATCTCTTCCCGTGCTTTCTCGAGTACCGGCAGCGGTAACATTGAAGGACCTGAACTGAAATTATAAATTCTCTCTGTCAACATATTTCTGCTTTGCAACGGCGCGATTTTGAAAATTTACGATACCATAATAGCGGCATCATCATGAATTTCGCCATTCTGTGTTTGTTTGAATAAACACTGTTTCTAACTTCAATATTTCAGCGGAATTGGGTTAAAATGGCGACAAACTTGTTAATATCACAATGCATCTTACGGGCGTTCGCGTTTTTTAGATAACTTTGGAGGATCACAATGTATCACAAGCTCTTTTCTACCTTATTTTTAATATCCGCCGTATT
>DLHV01000036.1:0-10451 GCA_002483395.1 Chloracidobacterium sp. UBA7659
AAGCGGGTCTTTTGCAGTGAATCGCCCTGTCTCAGCGTCGTAATCCCGCACGCCGAATCTTGTCAGTCCGGTTTGCGCATCGTAAATGCCGCCGGCAAAACCGAACGGTTGAAATCCCGGATTTGTGTCCGAAAGGGCGACGCCGAATTCATCATAATCGATGCGTTGGGCGATGCTGCCGGTCGCCACGTCGACGACAAGCCGAACGCTTCCAAGCTGGTCAGTGATGATGCGATAAGTTACACCGCCGCGAACNNGTAAACAAAACGGCTAACAATATTGTTGCTCGCGTCGAGTTCGGCGACCGGTTCGAGCTGGTCTTGATAAAGAAAACCTTGTGTCAATGCGCCGTTGACTTTCTTTCCAACGCGGCGGTTTTGCCCGTCGATCAGATATTCAATTTGTGCTCCGCCGGGCAACGTTACATTTCGCAGATTGCCGAGAACGTCATAGCTATACAACGTGGTGTTCGCTCCGTTTGTCTTACTTTGGAGCTCGCCGTTGCTGGTATAGGAATAAGTTGTCGCTCCGTAATTTGTTAAGCGGTCCTGATTGTCGTAAGTCGCGTTGGTGATGATGCCGCCGAGATCAACGCTCGTGCGATTGTTATTGCCGTCATAGGTATAAGTTACAAGCGGCTGTGGTCCGCCGTTTAGCGTAACGGTAGTTAATCTTCCCGTCGGATCATAACCGTAAGCGTAAGTTGTGGCTACGCCGCCGATGTTCTCCGTTTTCTGCGTGATGCGACCAAGGTTGTCATGGGTGAAGTTCACATCATAGACCGCGGTCGTATTGAATTTGGCATTGTAATTTGTCCGTTCGGCAAAGCCGTTGTAGGTGAATGTGTCGTTCACATTGCCCAGTACCGAGCTGGCCAACAATCCGTTTTGCGGGTTGCGGGTAAGCGTGAGACTGCCTGCGCCCGTAAGAAGATTGTCGTTATCGTAGCTGAAGTTAACGGTGTTTCCGCCGTTTATGCTCTGCGAGGCTATGCGGAAATTATTATCGAAAGTATGCGAAACAGTGCCCGCGACCGTTCCCGTCCACGTTTGGCGTGTCCGCAGAAAACCATCGTATTGATAAGCAACAGTGCCGCCGCCAGGAGCTGTGCTGCTGTCGAGCAAACCTGTCGTCGCGTTATAGGCAAAGTTGTAGCTGCCATTCGGCACGGTTAGAGTTTGCAGACGTCCCGCCGTGTCGTAGGCGTAATTAATTTGAAGCGCGTCGGGGCGCGTGATGTTCGTTATTTGCCGGTCGAGGTTGTAGGTGTAGGTCGTTGTGCTGTTGCCGCCAACGTTTGGCGCGGTGTAAGACGAAACTTGATCGATTGGCGTATAAGCTAATGTGTGCGCCGGCCTCGCCGAAGGCGTCACCGATGTGAGATTACCTTTAGCATCATAACCAAAAGCGATGCTGCGATTGTCGGGCAGAGTTCGTTGTGTCTCACGCCCAGCCAGATCATAAGTCAGACTTGTCGTTTGGCTGAGCGGGTTTGTGAATGACGACAGAAATCCTGACGTGTTGTAAGCCAGACCAAAAGTGCGTGTGGATGCTCCGCCGCCAAAGGAAGCGACGCTCAGACGCCCGCGTGTGTCGTATGTGAAGGTGCTTGCATTCAGGTCGGCGAATTGAAATTGGGTCAAGCGGCCCTGTGTATCTATCGTCGCCGCTCTGCTCCGGTTCTCCGCCGACGTGGCGGCAAACGTCCTGCTGACGGCGGTGAAGTTACTGGTGAAAGTGCGGCCGTTAATACTGGTCGTNNGGTCGTGTCGGTCTGCGTGGCCAGACTCAAGAGGTCGGCTGGATCTGAAAGCACGGTGGAACGCATAAAAGTTTTGTTTCGATTCAAACCGCCCGGCGTTGCAACCGTTGTGTTCGTTGTTATCGGTGCCTGCATTTTCCAGCGCGGGTCGCCGCTTATCGTTTCGTTTATCACCGTTCCGTCGGGATCGGTGAAAGTGTCCGTACCATCTGTGCGTTCGAGCAAGTTTGTTTGCGTACCGTCCGGCAAAGTATTGATGCGCCGGCGGTCGCCCGTGGAAAGGTTGTTTATCTGAAAAGCGGTTTGGCGATCAAGCGCGGTGTTGTGCGTTACGGTGAAGTTCACGCCTGCATCGGCGCGTGTGAGAGTTTGAAAACCAGTCGCCGCGTCGTCGTCGCGTATCAATCGCCCGATTGCATCGTAGGTAAAAATGTTCTGGTTATTTCGCGGGTCGCGTTCCGTAAGCATCAAGCCGCCCGCGTTGTAGGTGAATTGGTAAGCCTCCCCGGTCGGGTTTGTGATGGTCGCGAGATAGCCATTGCCGTCTCGTGTGAAGTTTGTCAGTTGATTATAAGGCGAACGAATGCCAGTCGGATCTCCTGAACCGTTGCGCTCGATAGTCGTCGAATTGTTGTCGCCGTCAACCACAGTGGTCAGGCGTCCGGCGCTGTCATAATCGAATGTGAATAGCGTCGCGTTTGTCAGCGTGTTGATCGTGCTTAGATGTCGCCCCTGTGCGTCGAATTGGAAAAGCTGTGAGCCGTCTTCGGAGGGAATGGCTATCTGCGTTCCGTTGAATCCGGGCAAAGGCGATGAAATTTTGCGAATGCGAGCCTCACTAAAATCGAAGGTAAAACCGCCAACGGTGTAGATGCTGCCGTCAGGAGCGAGTCCGATTGAAGAAAGCCGCATTTGCGACTGCAACGCCGGACCGCCGTCGCCCTGGGAACCGATCTGCCCGTTTCCGGCAACGCCCGTAACTATGCCGTCCGGTCCGATGCGCCTGACCCGCCCGCCGGCCGGAAAGACATACGAAACAACGTAAAGCGAGCCGTCCGGTCCCAACGACATTGAGCCGGATTCGATCTGATTGGCCGCGCGAAATATAAAATTGGTCTGCAAAGCGGGCAACCCGTCGGGCGAACTTCCGAAAACGCCTGTACCGGCATAAGTCGAGATGATGCCGTCCGGCGAGATACGGCGGATGCGGTTGTTGTCCTGGTCTATGAAATAAACATTGCCGTCCGGCGCGGCAACGATATCGCCCGGGTTGTTCAGTTGGGCCTGCGTTGCCGGTCCGCCGTCACCGCTAAAGCCTATCGTCCCGTTTCCGGCGATGGTCGTGATGATGCCGTTCGGGTCGATGCGGCGGATGCGCTGGTTAAGAATGTCGCTGACATATACGCTGCCGTCCGCCGCCGGATAAAAACGGGTAGCGTTACTTATCTGCGCGTCTCGTGCAGGTCCGCCGTCGCCGCTGAAACCGTCCAAAGCCAGTCCAGCGACACGATGAAAGATGCCGTCAGACGTAATGCGCCACACATTGCGCCCGCCGCCGGTATAAATACTGCCGTCTGGAGCAACGGCAACGCGGATCACGCTGCCAAACGACGCGCCCGTCGCCGGACCGCCGTCGCCGCACGGGAAATTGGACGGACTACAGCCGCCGCCGTTGCCGGCGATGGTGTCGACAATGCCGTCCGGCGTAACTTTACGAATGCGGGCGTTCCCCGCATCGGCAATATAGACACTGCCATCGGGGCCCGCAGCAACTCCGTAAGGATCAGAAAAACGAGCATCGCTCACCTGTCCGCCATCGCCAAAAAATCCTCGAAGCCCCCCGCCGAAAGTTTCGATCTTATTGCTGACGGTTTCGACACTGCGCTTCTTTCCATTGCCTTCATAAAGAGTTTGTCCAACGGTGTCGTAGGCGTGATTGACGCTCAGACTCCAACCGCCTAACGATTCCGCCGGTGTTGTGTAAGTACCGAGCAACAATCTTTGAACCCGGTGAATTGTGATCTCCTGCCGGGTGTTGACAGAGATCGGCACGCCATTGCCGTTGTAACCAAAGTTGCCCGTGTTTTGATAAACGCCGTCATAGACATTGCCTATGTCGATGGTTACTTCCTGTTGCCCCTGCACATCGCGGCCGTAAGCGTCTTTGCCGTCCCAGGTAAAACTCGTGATCTGATCGGGAAGGGGTTGGAAGGAAGACTCCTGCATTTGTCCGGCGATCGAGATCTTCAATTCGATGCGTTTGACGGGACCAGGCAACGCGGCACCGCTCAGAGGGATCTGCACTGAGTAATCAGCCACACGCCCGCGCGGACGCGTGCTGTCGTAACGCAGGAAAAAGCCTGTCCCCACTACATCGACTTCTTCACTCAGACGCTGGTCCTGCATCCCAAGAATACAGCCGGACTTTTCGCAAGGGTCGGGAGGGCCGCCGCCGGGACCATTTCCGCCTCCGGAAGCACTGCCTCCGTTCGGCGGTCCGGAACCGGCTGGCGGACCGAACCCAAAGTTGGAATCCCAGGACGAGAAGTGAATGACGGGAACACGCCACAAGCTTTGGTTGACAGTGTACAGAGCGGCAAGCTGCTCGCGTTCCGCGATGTTGATCCCAAGGGCGGCGTAATCGGGGTCGGTCGCGGGGTTTCCGCTTCCGTTCAGATCTAAATTGGCAACGCCGCTTGTGACCGAAAGAATTTTGACGATGCGTCCGTTCGCCGATGGCATCCACGTGCCTGTCAGCTCGTCAAACGAGCCGGACGGAACGTTGAGTCCAACCGGAAAATTCAAGAAGTTTTCGTTGTACTGGATTACGGGCTGATCGAATGTAACTTCCGTTGCATTGAGTGCGACCGCCTCATCTACCGTGTAAGCGGATGCGTATGTGTACGCGCTCAGGGGCGGCAGATCGCCGGGCATCGTTTCAGGGCCGTTGGCGCCGACCGTGAATTCGGTCGAGCGCACATTCATCGTTGTCAGCGGTTGTGTGCCGCCGCCGGGCAAACGCATCGTCGCCGTCGTGCCTTGTTTGAACAAAAGCCGCGAACGGCGGGNNCTGGCGTCCGTAATGAGCCCGCTCTGTGCGACTTGGATTGGAACGGTTGAATTCAGATCGATGAAAGTCACGTTGCCGTCGTGCGGGATCATCACGACATCTTCGACCGAGTCGTACTCCTGCCAATCCGATTTTTCCTCGCGTTGAATGGGCAGAAAACCGAGCTTTTCATACTTAACGCTGAGTTCGCCACCACCGTTGACTACGATGTCGAACATGCCGTCGGCCCGCGTCAGTGTTTGTCCGAGCTCGGGTTGGTCGAGGATCGTGATCTTTGCTTTCGGGATCGGCTGGCCGCTCTTATTGACAACGCGGCCTCGCAATATGGCAACCCGTTCTTCTTTGATCGTGCCGGGAACAACGCCCGTCTGGATCGCGTTCGGTCCCGTGTAGAGAAACTTTGTTGCGTCGAACGGATTTGTCGCAACGGTCGGGTTAATCGGCGGCGCAATCGTCGCAGGATCGGGCGGCGGCGGAACCGGATCGGGATTGACGGTTATCTGCACATCGTCGAATGAAGTCGAAAATCCATCGCTCGCGGTAAGCCGCAGAACATAAACACCTTCCGTGTTGAATATGGCCGTGTTCGCCTGACTGTTTGCATTACTGAACAGAACCGTTTCGGGCCCACTCAACTTGGTCCACAAGACCGACACAGGATTCCCGGCCCCGTCGTCAGTTGCCGTGCCGCTCAGCGACGCCGTGTTTGGCAGCGCAATCGTTTGATCGGCCCCGGCGTTGACGGCCGGTGCATGGTTTGCCGCCTGGGTGATCTGTGTTGAGCCAAGGCCTGCTCCAAACGAGATCACGGCGGTCCGGGTCTGTCCGGTCGTGTTGGCTTGAACGGAAAAGGACACGCTACCGTTTCCGATGCCAAAGCTATTTCCGGTGATCGAAAGCCAGGCGCTGTCGCTAACCGCCTCCCACGCGCACTCCGAGCTGCCGCCGACGGTGATAGTTCCGTTTCCGCCGGCTGCCGGGAAAATTCTAGTCGAGCGATATTGGAAGGGAATAATGAGGCTGCATTCGTCGACGGCTCTTCTGGATTGCCTGATCCTGAACGGCACGGTGTCGACGACAATGCTCGCTTCACGCAGCAGTTCGGACGTATTTTTGGTCACCGAATAGGTGACGGTGCCGTTCCCGGAACCGCTGCCTCCGCCCGTTATTTGTACCCATGTTGAACCGCTGCTTGCGTTCCATGCGCAGCCCGTCGGGGCGTTCACATTGAAACTTGCCTGGCCGCCTGTTCCTTGAAATACGGCGTCTGTCGGCACAACGGACGTAACGCATGTGCTTCCCGAAAGCTTTAATGGAGCGGATACGATCTGATCTATCTTTTCCTCGAGCCTGAAAGACTCGATCTGAAACTGAAAACCGTCAACGTGTATTAATTTTATCTCGTTCGAATCCGAAGTGATCAAAATATCGCCGGGACGCCCGCCAAGCGTCAAAGGATCGAGGCCAAAAAGCTTACCCGCTGTAGTTGAGATCGCAAAGATATTTTCATCCGTCCGGATCAGATCGATATCCAAAGGAGCGAAATCCAGCGGGTACGATGTGTATTTGCCATCGGCAGCGACCGCGTAAATTGCCTTTTGATCGACGGCTCCGACGATCAATGTTCCTGCTAGTTCTCCAAAGTACTTATCATTTGGAATAATCGACAGGCCGCTTAACCGCGTTCCGAGGTCGGCAATGAGCTTCGATCTGCCCTTTACGCCGATCCGCCAGATCCTGCCCGTTCCGGTAACGGCTATCAGGTTGTGGACGTAGATTCCCGTATCGTCAACCGCCAGACCGCCGTCAATCGGGGTTGGCTCATCCGGTATTTTAATAATGCCGGCCTTGTCGTCGGCCGCAGAAATGATGCGCAATATCTTGCCGTTCTCAAATCCAGCGAATATATCGCCAATTTCCTTGACGGTAATATCCTCCCTGTTTGTCGCGATGCTTTTCGGCTCGCCTAGACCAAATTCCTGTAGAAAGTTTTTAGATAACGGATAAGTGCGGCCGGTTAATGAAATGTCCTGTGGATCGCCCGCTGAGAAGATAAAGTTGTTCGTCCGATGATGATAGTCAAACAAACGCGGATTTTCGAGACCGTCACGGATCAGTTGTAGATGTGCGACGCGATCGGCCGATGCGCTCCATCCTGACGCATTCGCATTCCAGAAATACACAGACGCAGCCGCTATAGAAAGCAATGCGGCCAAAAATGCGTTTGCGAATCTATAATGCCTAAACATGTCGCCAATGTTCGAATTTCTCATGACGGTGTTCCCCTAAGATTCAACTATGATCGGACGACGATTCTATTCGGCCGAAAAAGGTATTGCCTAAACCAGCGTTCGAATCTATAATCAGCTCAATAAAAGAATTTTCTTAGATTATATTTTCTGTTGATTCTAGAAATCTGGAAACAAAACGGAAATAAAACGGAATTCTCTGTTTTTGTTGGGGATGGAAACGCGCAATGCACGAAAGTAACGGCGAATGCTCGAAATTTTTGTTTCATGATTTTTGTCTCGATCCCGAGGCCAAGATATGCACGTCTGCCGGTCGGGAAATTCATCTCGCCAAACGCCCATTTGAGGTTCTAAGCTTTTTAGTGACAAATCACGATCGTGTGGTCAGCCGCACCGAACTCCTTGAAAAATTCTGGGATGGCCATGACGTTTACGACGACGCTCTTCGAAAATGCGTCGCTGCGATCCGCAAAGCCCTGAATGATCTCGAAAAGCCCGGGCGGTTTATCGAAACACGCTACGGCGGCGGCTATCGATTTGTGGCGGATGTAAAAGTGCTTGCCAAAAACGGAAATGGATCGTCAAACGGTTTTGAGTTGAAATCAGATCCGACTACGACGCAGCGCAGGATTAACCGCGATCATTCGATAAGTCGGCCAAGGATATCTGTGCGTTACCTTCCGGTGGCTGCGATTGCTTTTTTGCTGTTTGCGGCCTTCGGGGTCGGCATCTATTCGTTTATTCAGCGGCCGCAGTCCGTGTCGTCGGCGAACTCGGAGGAAAGCGGTGCGATGCAAGTTCGCTCAATAGCTGTTATGCCGATGAAAAATCTTACGGGCGATCCGTGCAACGACTATTTCAGCGATGGCATTACCGAGAGCATTATTACTCAGCTTTCAAGGGTCGACGAGCTAAAAGTCATATCACGCAGCTCAACATTTACATTTAAGGATAAGGAACTCGATCCACGTGACGTCGGTAAGCAGCTTGGAGTCGATGCTCTACTCGAGGGCGGCGTTCAAAAGACAGGCGAAACCATCAATATCACCGTTCGTCTAGTCAGTACAAAGGATGGGAGCGTCATTTGGACCGGCGACGATTTTGAACGTCCGATCTCGGCCGCATATGATCTGAAGGACGTGATCGCGTGCAACCTCGCCATCGAACTCAGAACTGAGCTTTGCGGCAATAGAGTAGATCGTCAGACCAATGACGGTTTCGCGTATCAGGAATACCTTAAGGGTCGTTACGAGTGGAACAAGCGTACGGGCGACGGGATAAAAAAGAGTATCGAACACTACAAAAAAGCGATCCGTCTTGACCCTAATTACTCGCTTGCCCACGCGGGGCTTGCCGATAGTTATATTCAAGGCATCTGGCATGTTCCATTTGCTGAAAATGAAGTTTTGCCGAAGGCGAGGGAGGCGGTTGTACAGGCAATTAAACTGGACGACGACTCGGCGGAGGCACACACGGCATTTGCGAGCGTGTATCAGTTGGAATGGAAGTGGTCGGAGGCGGAGCAGGAACTTACTCGGGCAATAGACCTAAGTCCACGCTATGCGCGTGCCTATCATGTTCAGGCATTTTCCTTAATGATCAGCGGTCGACTTGACGAATCAATAGCCGCGATCGAACAGGCCGAAAAGCTTGATCCGCTCAACCTCGTTATCCAGGCTGACAAAGGAAATCTCCTTTTGGCCGCAGGCCGAACCGACGAGGCATTTTCACAATGGGAAAAAACCTCGGAGATGGATCCGAATTTTGTGATGGCTTATGAACATCGTGCCAGGGCCTATGAATTGCTGGGTAACGAGGCTGCCGCCATCGATGAAGAAGCGAAACTAATGCAAATAAAGGGGCATTTGCCGGAAAAGATCGCCGTCTTTCGCGAAACGGCAGGAAAGCGCGGACTAAAAGAAATTCGCCGCAAAGAATTAAAAGATCTGCTCGCCAAACAATCGCGTGGCGAACATACTTCACCAGTAGCATTGGCGTATTACTATGCCTTAATCGGACAAAAAGCGGAGGCTTTCAAATATTTGGAAAAGGCCTGCCGCGAACATAATGGTCAAATGGTACTTCTGATCAGTCCGGAGTTTGCATCTCTCCGACCCGACCCGCGTTTTAATGTCCTTCTCAAACCNNCTCATAAAACGGCAATCAGCCTTATTTCGATTCGGCTCTCTTGGCTGATTGGCTCGGCTGATTCATTCGAAATTCAATTAATTTTCGGCTTCAAAATTTATTCTATTCCGCATCGGTGATTCCTTTTAGATTTATCCTTGCTTGAAACACGGAAAAAAACTAGAATTGTCCGATGGAGAAGCGGCAAAAAGACCTCGCATAACCTGTCATTATGTGTAATTTGTATCTCCCGGATGTTTTCGCGGTAATTTCGAGCGCCAATGAAAGAATGCCAGCTTTGTAAAAACTGCTATACCGACGAAGTCGCCACCTGTCCAAAGGACGGGATGCCGACAATGCACACCATCGCGGGTGCGCCGGTACTCGAGGGAAAATATCACCTCGAATGCCGTCTCGGACAGGGCGGCATGGGCGTCGTTTACAAAGCTCGGCACGCGTTTTTGAAGACTCAGCTTGCGATTAAGATCATTTTGCCCGACCTGGTCGGAAACGACCCGCAGCTTGTCACTCGCTTTCGACAGGAGGCCCTCGCGGCCGCCGCGATCCGGCATCAGAACGTCGTCGGCGTCACAGATTACGGTGTAATTCAGGGCTCGATTCCGTTTTTGGTGATGGAATACGTCGATGGCGAATCGCTTCACGACCTGCTTACGCGCGAAGGGATACTGTCGCCCGCTAAGGCACTCGAACTCATGTCGGCCATTTGTGCCGGAGTCGGAGCCGCACATCACCAGGGAATCGTGCACCGCGACCTCAAGCCGCTCAACATTATGATCTGCAGCGACAAGCCGAACATGTCGCAGGCGGTCAAGATACTTGATTTCGGGCTTGCAAAGATCAAGTCGGGTGAGCTTCTTGGGTCGTTCATCCAGGCACAGACGACCGGGTTGATGGGTTCGCCGTATTACATGGCACCCGAGCAGTGGGCGGATGACGAGCCGGATTCGCGTTCAGATATATATTCTCTCGGCGTGATGCTGTTCCAGATGCTAACAGGCGATGTGCCGTTCAAAGGCTCTTCGATACCGGCGATCATGAAGAAGCACATCAGCGATCCGCCGCCGACGTTTACCGAACTGAACATCCCGTTGTCTCTGGAGATCGAGCAGGCAGTCAGGCATACGCTTGCCAAGGAAAAAGAGAAACGCACCCCTTCGGTCGAGCATATGATCGCCGAGCTGAAGTCCGCTATTGAGCCAACTCCGATCGGCATACACACTTC
>DLHV01000036.1:10489-13649 GCA_002483395.1 Chloracidobacterium sp. UBA7659
GGCGAAAGCCGTGAGGACGGCTGGATCACGCTCAACGGCATACAAAGCGGCAATCATTTTTTGCGTGTAAGCCACGACGGTTTTGATGACTGGCAAAGCGATGTCGTCTGCGATGGCCGCCCCCAGCAGGTGATAGCCGAGCTTCGATCAGGCGCCGGAAAGATCCCGATGCCGGCGGCTCCGACGGTTGCATTCAATGTCAACGCGCAGCACGACACGCCGCATAACTTTTCGTCTACGCAAGACAACCGGGCCGATATGCAGAAGACCTCGGTGCAGGTGTGGGACACCGGGAACCAGGGCGTAGCGGTTGATTCGATCCCGCCGAAGAAGAGACGTTTCTTTTCGCCGCTAGTGCTTGGAGCGATCGCGCTTTTCGGCCTGCTCGCGCTTGGTGGCGTAGGCCTTGGTGGAGCGTATATCGCCGGGCTTCTACCGGGGCAGGGCACCGGCGGCAATAAGACGCCAACGCCGCCTCCGGTATCACCTTCACCATCGCCCTCTGTGTCGCCGTCGATCGAGATCAAAGCTGAGATGGTCCAAATTCCCGGCGGGACTTTCCAAATGGGACGCGACGACGGCGATCCCAAGTCGCGACCGTCGCATGCGGTGCCCGTTGAAACATTCTGGATGGACAAGACCGAGGTGACGGACGGTGAATACCTGGCGTTTGTTACGGAAACAGGTCATGTTGCTCCAAAACATTGGAGCGGTGGACGTCCGCTGGCGGGTACCGAGACGATGCCGGTACGGCATGTCAGCCTCGAGGACGCGGAAGCTTTCGCCAAATGGCGTTCGAAACGTGACGGGCTGAAATACCGACTGCCGACCGAAAGCGAATGGGAATATGCCGCCCGAAACGGCCAGAAAGCCAACCTGTATCCATGGGGTAACGAATGGAATGCCGCGGATACGGTTATGGGAGTTGCCGATGCCGAACCATCCAAGGTGGGATCGAAACCGCAAGGCAAGAATGACTGGGGTATTGTCGATTTGATAGGAAATGTGTGGGAATTGACGAGTTCGGAACTCACGCCGTATCCCGGGGCCGATGTCGTGGATGTTAAAAAACCGCCGGGCAAACGGATCGTTGTGAGAGGCGGTTCGGCCTATGAGGACCCGGCAAAGGTAAAGATAGATTCCTCGTTTCGCGTTGACGTTGCGGCAACCCAGAAAGAGAAGAACGTTGGATTTCGTTTAGTTCGCTCGGAGTGATCCCGCCAACTCTCAATTGTGTTAAAGCGTAGGAAAATGTTTCTTACGCTTTTTGTCTTTTCTGATAAGCTGAACACCACACGAATTTTCCTAAATCGGCCGTTTATCCAATGACCATCATCCTGGTAGAGAAGAATGCAGGCGGTGAACAGAAGGCGGAGCAGTCCTTTAACAAGTCCGTGATAGTCGTCGGCCGCAGCGCGAGCGAATGCGATATTGCTTTCGATAATGTCAGGTTCCCGATGGTTTCCCGCAGGCATGCCGAATTTCGCTGTGAAAACGGCAAATGGTTCGTCGTCGACCTGAATTCCAGCTACGGCGTCTTTGTAAATGGGCAACGGGTGAGTTCGCCTCACCCGGTCGCGGCTGGTAGCTCGATCCAGTTCGGCACTGACGGGCCGGAGCTGATCGTCATCTGGTTCGAGGTCGCGCAGGAATCTTTACATGACGCGAAACCGACCTCTGCGGCTCCCGTCGTGTCTCCGCAGCCCGAAACAATACGGCAACAGGATCCGCCTCAGCGGGTCCAGGACCCGATCCCTCAACGGCAGGCACCCCGATCCGCTGCCGCTCAAACCGCGATGCTCGAATTCGTCGGCACCGGATCGCAGAAGCCGTTTGTTATCAACGTACCGAGAATCTGGATCGGGCGCGACCCAGAGTGCGCGGTCGTTATCGAAAGCAGTGCCGGGATGGTTTCGCGAAAACATGCCGAGTTAAGGCTCGAACAGGGCGAATTTCTGCTCGAAGACAACAACAGCTTTAACGGCACGCTCATAAACGAGCAGCGAATTTCCGCCACGACGCCGATTTATCACGACGACAAAATAAGGCTCGGCGTAGGCGGGCCGGTGTTGCGTTTCAATTCGCCGGGACGCATCCCGCCAAAAGGAGCCGGCCTTTCCGCCCAGAGGGTGGTGCCGGCCAATTTGTCCGGGAACTTCGCGGGATTGGCCGAAGTGTCCGGATCGAGCACGATGATCCTGGATCGCGAATCGGCCGAAAAGTATTTGCCTGCGAAATCGCCGGCCAAACCGCAATTGCTGATGTCGGTGACATTCGGCGATAAGAACAATCTGACGATCGGCCGCGATGAGAACAATGACATTAGGCTTGACGGCCTGCAGATTTCGAAACGCCACGCCCGGCTGTTCCGGGCCGGCGAAGACGTTATCGTCGAAGACCTGAAATCGACGAACGGCGTTTTTATAAACGGCAAGCGCGTATCGAAGCAGGCCATCCGACCAAACGACGCCGTGCAGATTGGGGCGTTTCTTATCGGAGTCGATGCGGCCGATAATGTTAATGTTTTCGACACGCGGTCGAAGATTCGGATCGACGCGGTAAATATTACAAGACAGGTAAAAGACCGTTCGGCAGGCGGAAAACTGACGCTTTTGGATTCCATTACGCTGTCGATACAGCCGAACGAGTTTGTCGGAATTCTCGGGCCTTCGGGTGCCGGCAAATCGATGCTGATGGAAGTAATGAACGGCATGCGTCCGGCAACGAGCGGCAGCGTCCTTGTAAACAATCTAGATCTTTACCGCCATCTCGATTCGCTCAAACAATCGATCGGACACGTTCCGCAGGAAGACATAATCCACCGCGAACTGACTGTTTACCGCACACTGTATTACGTTGCAAAGCTCAGGCTTTCGCGTGACGTGACGTCCGGCGAGATCCGTCAGATAGTTAATGAGGTGCTGGACGTGACCGGTCTTGCGGAACGCCGTAACCTGCCTGTTCACCAGCTTTCCGGAGGGCAGCGAAAACGTGTTTCGATCGCCGTCGAGTTGATAACAAAGCCTTCGATAATCTTTCTGGACGAACCGACTTCGGGGCTCGATCCAGCGGCCGAAGAGCGGATAATGAAGCTTTTCCGTCAGATCGCCGAGTCGGGCCGGACGGTCATTCTGACCACGCACGCGATGGAGAACGTCAA
>DLHV01000089.1:0-2066 GCA_002483395.1 Chloracidobacterium sp. UBA7659
TCAGCTTCGTCATGAACGCCGCCGAGTGCCACGCGAACAAACTTCCTACCAGTAGCCCTTGCGATCGATTTTCCAAGAGATGTTTTGCCGACGCCGGGTGCGCCGACAAAGCACAGGATCGTGCCTTTGGGATTTTTTACAAGCTGCCGAACGGCCAGGAATTCAAGAATTCGTTCCTTGATCTTTTCAAGCCCGTGATGATCGGCGTTAAGCGTTTTTTCGGCTTCGTTAAGATCTTCGATCTCGTCCGACCTGTCCTTCCACGGAACATTTATAAGCCAATCAAGGTATGTTCGCGAGACCGTACTTTCGGCGGACATGGGCGGCATCGCTTCAAGACGCGAATATTCCTGCATCGCTTTGTCCATGGCTTCCTCGCTCATCCCGGCTTCTTCGATCTTCTTTTTCAGGTCGTCTAGTTCGGCTTTGTCGTCCTTTCGGCCCAGTTCTTTGTGTATCGCCTTGATCTGTTCGTTCAGGTAGTACTCACGCTGGTGCTTGTCCATCTGCTTTTTCGTCCGCGAATGAATCGACCGGTCAAGCTGTCGTTTCTCGATCTCGCCTTCAAGAACCTCGGCAAGTTTCCGCAGGCGTTCCTGCACGGAAACTGTTTCGAGAAGCGCCTGTTTTTCTTCGACGCTGATACGCAGATGTGAGCTCATAGCATCCGAGATCTGTGCGGCGGAAATCCCGCGCAGGCTGGCATGAAGTGCGTCGGTATAAGCATCAGGCGAGACGCGTAAAAATTGTTCGACCAGCGTGTGGATCTTTTGCAGCAGTCCATCGGTTCGAAAGCCCGATTCGTCGCTCGACTGAATTTTGCGGACGTGGGCATAGAACATGCCGTCCTCGTCCTGTTCCACGCGAACCGATTCCCCGCGTTCGCGCCCTTCGACAACGACCTTGATCTGGCCGTTCTCCTGCCGCTGAGCCTGCAAAATACGCCCGAGCGTGCCGACTGTGTAGATCTGACTGGCTTGCGGTTCGTCGATCGTCGCGTCATGCTGCGTCGCCAAAAATATGTCCCGGTCGCCCGTCATCGCNNCGCCTCTTCCAAAGCCCTCACCGAGCTTGGACGGCCGATCTTGAAGGCTACTTTTGTATACGGAAAAATTACGACATCGCGAATAGGGACCATCGGGTAACGCTTGATGTCCGAAGGCATTTGGTCTGTAAATTCTTGCATATGTAAGGGGGAAATCGACTTTATTTCAATGTGTATCGGGTCGAGTAATACGGGTTAATTCCATTAACGCAAAATTAACGCCCAAATGCAATAAAAAACCCGCCGGTTTAACACGACTGCTTATCTAAACACCGATTGGTGCCAGCATTTTAGAATTTTAGTATAAACAGGGATTTCCTTCTTCAATCCCAAATCGCAAATCCAAAATCTAAAATCGCATTGGCTTCCCTCCTGTCTTAGGAGGGGTGGACGCGCTTCGCTGACGGGGTGGTCGCCTGACGAAATGGGTAAAGTAAGAAGCCAGCGTGGCTCAGTCTTGCCCCGCGCGCGTAACAGGTACATAACAGACTTCCCCATTCGCATCGTCTGCGTCAAACGCGTATTTTGCTTCCGCAAGGCGGTATTTCATTTTGAACACGTCCACGATTTCAAGTATTCTGTTTCCAAACAGGAGAAAACATATGGAACGTAAAACCGCAGACGAATATCCGCAGGAGTTATTGGATTTGTTTCACGAGTACCAGCACGGCGATATGGACCGGCGGTCGTTTTTGAACAGCATCGGAAAGTTCGCTGTCGGCGGCCTGACGGTCGCGGCGATCTTCGAGAGCCTCAAACCGAATTACGCGTGGGCGCAGACGGTGCCGAAGGACGACAAGGACCTGAAGGTTGGGTATGAGACCGTAGAATCGCCTGCCGGAAACGGGTCGATCAAGGGTTACTTGGCGCGGCCGGCGAAGGGGAAGAAATTTGCGTCGGTGCTGGTAATTCACGAGAACCGAGGGCTGAACCCGTATATCGAGGACGTGGCTCGGCGGCTGGGCAAAGCCGGTTACATGGCGTTCGCTCCGGACGGATTGACCTCGGTCGGCGGCTATCC
>DLHV01000089.1:2135-3822 GCA_002483395.1 Chloracidobacterium sp. UBA7659
GGTAGGTTTCTGCTTCGGCGGGGGGATGGTCAATCAACTGGCAGTCCGTCTTGGGCCAGACTTGAATGCCGGCGTCGCTTTTTACGGACGCCAGGCCGGTGTCGCCGACGTACCGAAGATCATGGCGCCACTGATGCTCCATTACGCGGGCAACGACCAAGGCGTCAACGCCGGCATCGCAGCGTACGAAACCGCGCTAAAAGACAATAAGAAAAAGTACGAACTCTTTACGTACGACGGCAAACAGCACGGCTTTCACAACGACACCACGCCTCGCTACGACGCCGAAGCCGCGAAGCTGTCTTGGGAGCGCACGCTGGATCATTTTAAGAAGAATCTGAAGTGAATAGATGAGATTTAGCGAACTGATTCGACTGCTGGAGACTAACGGCTTTAGATTGGTTAAGGAGAAGGGATCTATCCGCTACTATGCAAAGCAGGGTCATGACCGGCTGGTCCGTGTTGATTATCACGGGGCCAAAGAGGTGCCTACGGGAACCTGTCATGCTATTCTTAAAGCAGCAGGAATAGGTAAAAGGTAATGCTCGATATCAAATACTCGCTCGTCATAGAGGCCACTGAAGACCCTGAATTCTTCGGTTTCTTCTCGCCCGATCTCGAAGGCTTTACGGGCGTCGGTAACTCGGTGGAGGATTGCCTCTACAAGGCCAAATGGGGAATGAACGAGCATGTCGAATTGCTTCGCGAACATGACCTTCCGGTACCATCCCCGAACCCCGCACCAACTGTTCTTGTACGCAATGCCGAGCCCGCTCTTGCCGCCACATAGTAGCGGGTAGCTGCCGGTAGAGGACGTGAGTCATGAAGTTATCGAAATTGCGGAGGACTACATAGCTCACAAGGTCATGCAGACGATCCGGCAAGCGACGAAGAATTTGAAGGGATCGACGGTTAGCTGATTTGAACGTCGGTAAGGGNNCTTTCCACCGTTGTTTTGGTTCTGGGGATATCCTCGATCGCCTTTGGCCAGTATAAAAAAGGCAGCGTTGAGGATAAGTTGATCCAGATGGACAAAGCCTGGACATTCGCCGAATTAAAAGGCGATAAGAAGGCGGCCGGGGCCTTGATCGCGGACGATTATGTGGGTACTACCCAGCGGGGCGAGATCGAGGGCAAAGCAAAGTATATTGCCTCGGTTGTGCCAAATGCCCATATGGTCAGGGCCGACGAGTACAAAGTAACGATCTATGGCAACACGGCGATAATGACCCATCGCGCAACGGTCGAGGGAGTGAGAAATATACAATTCCGCAGCACGCACATTTGGATGAAACGCGGCGGCAAGTGGCTGATCGTCGCCCACCACGGCAGCCAGATATTACCACCGGTTGAATGACTCGGTCTTTAAAAGGTTGATCCGGCCTCTTTACAGGAATTCTGGATCGGAGACCGGCGACGCATCCGGGTCAGGAATTGAGGGACTTTTTACGCACTAACCGGTTCATATACGCACCCGCTATTACGCCCCGGAGGGCAAAATGCGCGACCTCGAATTTAGATCTTTTTTGGACTAAGCAGCTTCTTCGATTCGGGGAGCGATGACATCGAAGACAGGTGTCTTTCGCTCGATCATTTCCTTTGTGATCAGCAGGTCCTGGACTTTCTTCTCCGACGGCAGAAAGTACATCGATTCGAGCAGGATCTCTTCCAGGATCATCATCAGCCC
>DLHV01000089.1:3892-4275 GCA_002483395.1 Chloracidobacterium sp. UBA7659
TTCTTCGGCTCGGTCAGGATCTTGATCAATGCGGCCTCATCAAGCTCTTTCAGGGTGCCGACAACCGGAAGGCGGCCGACAAATTCCGGGATCAAACCGTAGTGGATTAGGTCCTCCGGCTCTAATTTGCTAAAAGCCTCATTCTGACGCTGGCTGCTCGATTTGATATCGGCCTGGAAACCCAATGATTTATTGCGAAAACGCTTTTCGATGACTTTTTCAAGCCCGATAAAGGCGCCGCCGCAGATAAAGANNAAAGAGAATATTTGTCGTGTCGAGCTGAATGAAATCCTGTTGCGGATGTTTTCGGCCGCCGCCGGTCGGGATGTTGGCCATCGTTCCTTCGAGGATTTTTAGTAGAGCCTGCTGCACGCCTTCGCCCG
>DLHV01000136.1 GCA_002483395.1 Chloracidobacterium sp. UBA7659
GATTCGCCCGGGCTGACCATAATAAAGGACCGGTTTCCGCAACGTCCGCAGAACTTTACGCCTTCGGCAAATCGAGAATTGCAATTCGAGCAGGCGACGATGCCCGGAATAAGGCTCGAATGCACGCCGCTGCTGCTGCTTCCCGCCGAGGGAGACGGATTGCTCCCGGCTTCGGCGATCGTCTTAAGCTGGGCCTGTATGNNTGACCTGTTCGTTCGCGCCTTCGCGAATCTCGATAACGCGTTCATCGTCGCGTTCACCAGCCTTTGAAACACGCAGGATATGCTGTCCTGCCGGAATATCGCTCAAAACGACACGTCCCGAGCTTCCGACGCTTCCCTTCCGTTCGTCATCGATATAGACCTCAGCGGCGACCGGCGCGAGAACGACAAGCCTTGCTATTCCGGCACGCTGTGCCTCGTCGAAGCCTTCGGCGGCTTGTTCGAGTTTCGTGATCCACTCCGCCACTGACTCCGGGCGATTTTGCGGCTCCATTTCCAGAGACTGCATGATCACGCGTTCAACCTCGACGGGAATATCGGTACGGATCGACGAAAGCGGCGGTGCTTTATGCATTATCTTCTGCATAACGAGCTGCATCATGTCGCCCGCAAAAGGAGTGCGTCCGCCGAGCATCAGATAGGCGATGGTGCCGAGAGCATAGAGATCCGCACGGGCATCGACGCCCATTTCGGGTTGCATTTGCTCCGGCGACATAAATTCGGGCGTGCCGATAATGCCGCGTGACGACGGCGTGGCATTCGAGCTGAAATCCGTCACGGTCTGATTTATGATCTTTGCGAGGCCGAAATCGCCCACTTTTATGAAGCCATCGCCGCCTTTCCCTTTCTGCATCAGGAAAATATTTGCCGGCTTCAGATCGCGGTGAAGGATATTGAGATCGTGCGCGGCATCAACTCCGTCGGCGATCTGACGCAGCAATCGGACGGCACGCTTTACGGGCAAAGTTCCCTCGCGACGAAGGAGCTTGTGGAGCGTCTCGCCCTCGACATATTCCATGACGAGATAGAAAATGCCGTCGCCGGTTTCGCCAAAATCCGTAACGCTGACAGTGTTCGGATGCTGGATCGAAGCCGCCGACTGGGCTTCGCGTTCAAAGCGGGCAATCGCCTCGCCTTCCTGCAGGTCGTCGCTGCTGAGAATATCCTGGCGGACGGTTTTTACGGCCACCCTACGGGCGGCGAATTTGTTGTCTTTTGCGAGATAAACCTGCCCCATCGCACCGCGTCCAAGCCGGCTTACGAGAAAGTATCGGCCCGCCAATAACTGGTTGCCGGGCAGCGAAAGCCGCGTCGCCGTTTGGTCGCTCGGACAGGCGGCGACTTCATCCGGGTAGCAAAGCTCGCATTTTGGGCATTCCTTCATTGGCGGTTGTCGGTTGTCAGTTGTCTCTTTTTTACCATAGAACAAGAAGAACGGGAAGAAAAGTCAGTTTTGCCATTCTTCATACTGGCTACTGACCACCGACAACTGACCACTGCACGCAGTTTGGACTTTGAATTTCTTTGTTGTTATAATTGCTGAGTTTTTGGGTCGTTAGCTCAGTTGGTAGAGCAGCGGACTCTTGTTCTTTAACAATGGGAGCCTTTATTGGAAACAATAAAGTGAAAATGTGGCTGTATGCTGGGACGTCCTTAGAGCTTTGAGTACGACTTCCGTCGTAAAAATCTTAAAGATTGGATAATCAGCAGGCAACTCTTGACAAAGTTTCGGGGGTATTAAGTTTCTTTTGTTCAAGACGAAATATGAGCAATAGTAACCCCAACAAAAAAGGAACTTTGGGGGAAATTGCGGTTTGCAAGGAATTGATTCAACTCGGCTATGAAGTGTTTGTTGAGTTCGGCAACCATTCTAAAATTGATTTGATCGTTTTAGATGAAAATTACAAAGCATGTAAAGTTCAAGTAAAAACGACCGAATCAAGGAATGAAGTGGTTGAAGTTTATTCTGTAAAGAATTGCTTAAATACGAAATATAACTCAATTTATTCGACCGAGCAGATTGATATTTTTGCCATTTATATATGCGACAAAGGCCTGGTCTTTTTTGTAACGGCAAAAGAAATCCTTAAAAACGGCAAAGTTTCTAAATTCAGATTATCTGAAAGCAAAAACGGGCAAAAAAAGTATGTACGTTATGTCAAGGATTATCTAAACTTCGAGAAAGCCCTCAGAGACTGTACGCCGCACACTCAAACAGATTATGCTGTGGGTGATGAGACAGTCCAGACTACAACGCTAATTTTAGCGGCTGGTGAAAGCCAGAGTGGTAAGTAATCCGCGGGTCGCAGGTTCAATCCCTGCACGGCCTACCAAAATCAATGGATAATTGAAAGTGGAAAAATGGACAACGTCTGATTTATCAGTCGTCCATTATCCATTTTCAGTTATCCATTTTCCATTGGTTTAGACTTTATCCCGCCATTTCAAAACTTCTTCGCGCAATATCGGATTTTGCTGGAAACTCCCCGTCTGTCCCTGAGCGGCGGTAGCACGCTGGATATGCCAATAGCTGAGTCCTAGCTTGCCTATGGCGCGAAGGTAGCGGCTTCGCGGGAGGAATTTGCCGCTGAAGAGGCCGCCGATCAGCCAGCCGGAACTCTTGAATGCCGAAACGGCTCTTTCGCCATGCTCCTTCGGGATAAGCCCGCGGGCGATATCGATCGCCAGCATCTCCTTTAGGATCTTGTTCTGGCGCCACATGATGTAGAACGAAAAGCCCGCGAAAATAAGGAAGAACGGTATTTCCAATACAAGATAGCCAACCAGGAATAATTCCAACCCGCCGACCACTGCCATGCCATTCCAAAAAGCGTGCAGGGCGACGGCTCCGCAGTAGCCAATAACAGGCATGATTATTCTGACCAAAGTGTTGTGTGACTCTCGAGCAATTCCGCAGCCGATTCCGGTCATTGATGTGAAGGTGACATGGGCAAATGGGGACAGGATTCCACGCATGAAGAAAAGGATAGTCAGGCCGCCCAAACCACCACCGCCCACCGCGCGCCCGTAATATAAAACGTTTTCGACGGTGGCAAAACCGAGAGCGATAACGCCCGCAAAAACAATGCCGTCCAGGACGTCGTCAAAATACCGGCGAAAGAATATCAATAAGACGAGCAAACCGATACCTTTCGAAGCTTCTTCAAAAACCGGAGCCGAAATAACGGCGCCAACGAATGTCGCCGCCTCGGGACTTTGCGTTAGTTGATAAGTAACCGCGCCGATGACTGTGTTTACGATGAACGATACAATTACCGCGACCAACCCGCCCCACGCGAACGCCAGAGCAAGCAGCCAAACGGGCTCCGGATCGTAGCGGTCAAGCCAGATAAGCGGAAAAAGATATATCAACGCCGGTGTAAATGCGACAACGGTCGCAATTATAGCGGGCACAATGCCGACACTGGCGAACATTAGCAGTCCGACAATCAGGCACATAAATATGATCGCAAAGATCGTCACGCCAACGCCGATGTAGAGCTTCGTTTTGCTCGGTTCGGGTGCAACGATCACTGCCGGCATGCTGCCTAATCCGATGTTCGACATCGAATTCTGGAAATTATCGGGCTGGTGCTGTGCGATCTGGTTGAACTGCTGAATCTGTGCTTCGCGAAATTGTTCAGGCGCCTGAAACTGCGGTGCGGCCTGCTGGATCGTCACGGTCGCCGTCACGCCGTTCTTTCCAAACTGGACCGAATCGCCCGAATTGAGTTTTGATTTCTGTATCCGCTCGCCGTTGAGGATGGTGCCGTTCGTGCTGTCGTTGTCGGTGAGATAATAGCCGTCGGCTTTTGCCTCGATAAAAGCATGCTGTTTGGAGGCAATCCGTTCCATAGCCGGATCGAAGCGAACGCTGCAATTGTCGCCTCTGCCGATCGTCAAAAAACCGCTCTCCAACTCAAATATCCGGCTGGCTAAAGTACCGCTGTTTATCGTCAGGAGTAATTTCATACAGCAATCATAAAAACAAAAAGCCCAAAGTCAAGTTGCTGCCTGACTTTGGGTTGGTAAAAAAAGCCTGTAAACGTTATTCAGGCTGAGCCGAATTCGGAAGGGGCTTGGGACTGCTACCCCCAGATCCCCAAAAGAAAAGATTTATGTAGGCGCTGTCGGAACTATTCAACCGGTACCATGTACGATTGATCGGTCTAAACACCGCTATGTCATCGCTTCCGTCGCCATCATAATCGCCCGGAACCGGAATATCGCCCATCTCTCCAAAAACATAAGTGCGGTATAGTCCAGTAAACGGATTGAAAATGTACCACGTGTTCGTCGAAGGCCGGAACACCGTCAGGTCAGCCCGGCCGTCTCCGTTGAAATCGGCTACCAACGGCTTATCAGCCTGCTGCCCCCAACCGATCTGTACCGGGATGCTCGATGAACTCTGAATAATGTACCAACCACCATTCGACTGACGCCAAACGACAATATCGTCCTTGCCGTCGCCGTCATAGTCGCCGGCAAAGGGTCTGTCGCCAGCGACGCCCCATTGCTGGGTTCTTATCCCAAGCGTACTTTGAATGATGTACCAAACGCCCGTTGACGGACGCCAAACGGCGATATCCGTTTTCCCGTCAGCGTCGTAATCTCCCGTAACGGGTACGTCGCCGTCAACGCCCCACTGAACAAATCTGTAACCGGCCGAGCTTTGATTTAGGTACCAGGTACCGTTCGCACCTCGCCAAACGGCCACATCAGCCTTTCCGTCACCGTCAAAGTCCCCGTTTACCAATTTGTCAGTAGGCACGCCCCAGCCATAATAATTGTAATTGCCATCCGAACTGCGCTGGATCGCCCAGGTATCATCCCCAAAGTTAGAAACTTCCGAAATGTCCGTTTTCCCGTCGCCGTCGAAGTCGGAAATCCTGTTCCTGAGCGGATTCCCAACGCCGCCTGCATCAAGAACCAAAAGCCCGTATGTCAGATCGCCGGCAAGCACTTTGTTCGTGCCGAGGAATGGGAAAACAGCCCAATTTCCGTCATAAGTGTTCGGCAATGCATTTTGCCGGAACTCGCTGCCACAGACCATGTCCCACGGCTCGGCGTTTAGAAGTGCCTGTTTTTCCTGCTCAGGCGGCGCGAATGTTGACGGAAATGTATCGTATTGGCCAACACGAACCGGATTAGCGGGCGTCGAAATATCGAATACCTGAACCCCGGNNNATGCGGCGTTACGGCATTAAGTCCCAATTCAGCCATCGAAATGCTTCGTACAAGAAGCGGCACAGCCGGATCGGTAATGTTATAAACCCGAATGTCGCCGGTGGCGTTGTTCGTTTCACGTGCGCTGTAAAGATAATTGCCGTCTTCGCTCGACCAACTGCTGTGCATGTTGTTGCCGGCCGTCGTGCAAGTCGGGTCTTCTATAAATCCGAGCAGAGTCGGTGCTTGTGTGCCTATGTTGCTGATGTCGTAGATCTCGGTCCGGCCGCGAGCCGACGAATTTCCCCAACCCGACGTGAACATCCGGTTGCCGCGAATGTGCATCGCGTGTACCCATTGGGCCTCGGTCGGATTGATGTCTCGGACAAAAACCGCGGCTGCTGGATCGTTGACGTTAACGACCTTGAGTATCTTGTTTCCGGTCAGGCTGTTGAAATTTTCGATGAGATAATTGACGCCATTCTGATTGAAAACGACCATTTCGTGGATCAAATTATATCCGTTTCCATTTACAGAATTAACGATCCCTAAAAGCTGTGGGCTGGCAGGGTTGGTCAGATCGACGATATGCACGCCGCCGCCGTTGCCACTGCCGAAGTAGCCCCGGTTTCCAACGACGATCGCCTCTAAAAACTGCTGGTTGTTGCCGGGATTATACCAACTGGAAAGCACGGGAGCGTCGGGGTTCGAAATGTCGTAGATGAAAGCCCAGCGGCAAAG
>DLHV01000105.1 GCA_002483395.1 Chloracidobacterium sp. UBA7659
TGCGGCAGGCATTCGCACCAAACCGATGGCAGTTCCCAACCACAAACTTCCATCTGTATCTTCGAGCATCGTAGCGGTTAATACTTGCGGAACTCCTTGCCAAGTCGAGATGCTTTCTACTACTTGCCAGCCTTCGGGAAGGTCAGGTCGGCTTATTGCTCTGACAGGCATTAAATCGCCATACACCCACGCGCCGCCCGATCGTGATGGATCAACTAATACATCCTTTGACGGGAGTTTTAGATAGCCCGGAAGTGGTTCCCACTTCACACCCGTGTAACGCCAGACACCGCCGGTTCCACTTCCTGCCCAAAGGCTTCCGTCAGACATTTCTACTGGTCTAAGTTGCGGCGTGCCGTTAAGGGTTTCACAAGTGTAAGCGGAGGGTTGCCCGGACAGAACCGCCGCGGCTGAAGTTTGACAAATCTTGCCGTCGCTGCCGAGCCAAAGCCTTCCTTTGCTATCTTCAAAAACACTAAGGAGCTCTTCATCCTTGCCTAAAGGATTGCCAAAAAAACGCGGCGGTGCATTGGCTAAAGAAGTTCGCCAGAGACCGTCTGTTGCGGCTATCCAAACTGTGCCATCGCTTGCTTGTGAACAGCGAGGTTGCATATAACCGCGAGCTGGTGGAGTTAGCTTTACAAATCGTCCTCCATCACGACGATAAAAATGTGAATAATCACGATGTCCCCAGATTATACCTTTGCCATCCAGACACAACCACGAAGGGTTTTCGGGATTGAGTTTGACACGCCAGCCAGTGTCCGTTTTCGTGAACAAAAAAGTAAGGTATCCCCAAGCGTGAATCCAGATACCTTCGTCTGTTTTTAACAAACGAATGAACGATGTGATAGGAAATCCATCCCGCTCATCCCAAATCACCGTTTCCGGCTCAGGATATTGAATCAGTCCTTTATTTGTGCAAGTCCACAGACTTCCTTCTTTATCAACCAACGGAAATCCAGCTGCCGGAATATCGAAATTACTTCGCAAAATTTCAAGTTCTTCTCCGGGTCGGAAGGCAAATAGGTTCGTATCTGAGTTAGCCCAAACGGTCAGCCCGCGTAAGACAAGCTGTTGCAGATTCGTTTTCATGGATATTAGCTCTGTGATTTGCCCGTCGTGCAATCGCAGAATCCTGCCGTATTTCGGATATTTCTCCATGAAATAAAACGAGCCGTCCGGGTGCGCTATGACGTTTGCAAGAAAGCCGTTATCGGGTAAGTCTTGTTTGATTATTGTGCGAACGCTGTTATCGGTTGCGATTTCTAAAATGCTGTTTTTGGTAACAACATACAGAACGCCATTGAAACCCGCAGTCAGTTTTCTTATAGGTTTTGTGTCTAAATTTTCGAGAGAAAACAAATTCCATTCGCCTTGCGCGTTGCGATAGAACAGAGCATCGGAACGCGCCACCCACAAGCGTCCGTCGCTGGTGAACACCACATCACGCACGTTTGTAAAAGGCTTGCCGTCAATACCTGTCAAGGCTTCGGCATCTTCATTAGGTAGAACTCGATAAAGCGCGTTGTTTCCCACCAAAACTTCGCCCTGCGGACCGGCATAAACCATCTTAAAGGATGAAGTGATTTTATCTTTTGCCCAATGGCGAAACTCCTTGCCGTCATAGCGATAAAGTCCGCCGGCTGTGCTTAACCAGAAAAATCCTTCGGTGTCTTGCGCTATGGAATTAACGCTTGAAACAGACAAACCGTTGCTCTGGTCAAAAATATGATAGACGCGCTGTGTGGCTGAGACGTTGAAAGAAAAAAGGAGCGTCAACAAGAGTAGGTACACGCCCGGAACGGGGTTGCACCGTTGAATCACAATCGATCGACAGTATTTGTCTAATCGCCCGGCAACCATACGCTACCTCGTTAGCTTATTCAGATAAGCCCCGGCAGATTGTATACGAAATCGAGAACTTGCTAAAGGAATTGGGTGTCGATTCAGAAAACTCGCTCCGCTCTTCAAAAAGAACTCCTTGACCCAGGTGATATAATACGGCGCATCTTGTTAAGAAGGAGGCTACATATGGCAACAGCTACGGCAACCGGGCGAAAATACATAGATTGCAGCGAATTTCCGAGCGACAGCAACTGCACGCTGAAGATCTCAGGCAAAGAGGACGAGGTTCTGCCGGTGGCGGCACAGCACGCGGCGGCCGTTCACGGCCATGAGGACACGCCCGAACTGAGAGATCAGCTCCGGCAAATGCTTAAGGACGAATAGCGTTTTCTATTTAACTTGAAGCGGACGTTTTTGATCCGATCTGCTATTATGGTGAAAATCCACCTATTCAGGAGGAGTTTGCCGTGAGTTTAAGTTGCGCCAAAGTGGTCCTGATATTGCTGGCATTCGGGTGTTTAATGGCCGCGGCCGCGCAGGAAACCAGAGCAAGATTCCTGCCGAATCCGGTACTCGTTCTTATCGGGCAGGAACCGTTTAAGACGGGCGGAAAGCAGTTTACGCGCTACCAATACACCGTCTTTAACCTTTCGGATTACCCGAACGAGCTTTTCGCTCCCGCGCCGACGCTACCGCCATGCGGCGCGAACAAACGGGCCTCGCGCACGTGGGTGGATCTCTTCGATCAAAGGGGAAAGCGTCTGAACGGCTTCTGCGCCCTCGCCAATCACGACGGCCTCAACGGTATCTGGTTTGCCCTGGAAAGCGACGAAATCCCGCCAAGCTGGATTTACATAGAGATAAACGACCGCCAAACCAATACAAAATACAAATCGAACCTTGCTGAAACGACGTTGTAGCCGCTTTTAACACTACTCCTTGACCAGGTGCTGTTTGCCGTCCCTGTCGAAGAGCGTAATGCCGCCGCCGGTTTTATTTGCGCGGATCTGGACAGTGGCTTCGGTGCGTTCATCCATCAAAACCAATCCCGAACCATCTTCACCGGCTCCGAATTTGGCACGGATCGTTCCCTTTGAGTCGCGCAGCCGAAATACGACCTCGCCGGTGCTTTCGACGTTGATCTGTGCACAGGCTTTCCCGTCGTCACCGACCAGCTCGAAGGCCTTTGTCCGCAAGATCGGCGAAACATTCGACTGGGCCGAAGACCCAGCCTGTGCGAGTAGAAAGGCAAGAAGGAGTATGTTGAAAGCGGAAAGGACAACCGCCACACGCTGAAACGTCATGATAACCTCCTATTGATCTTTAACTGACCTGTTAGAGGCGTCC
>DLHV01000103.1:0-34817 GCA_002483395.1 Chloracidobacterium sp. UBA7659
AGCCGATTTCCCCAGGTTGCCAGGTTCGACATCCAACGTGTCCAGGCCTTTTGCCGCAGCGAGTGCGAAATCGTCTGGCTGAGCCGGGTTGGCGAGAGTAGCAAGCAGTTTAGAAAAATTATCACGTGCTGCGGCCATGTTTCCGCTATGCAGATACGATTGAGCAAGCAGCAGGCGGTTTTCGCGTGCAATCGGGCTTTCGACCTCACGCTTTGCCGGCGTCGGTTTTGGCGTTGCCGCGAGCAATCGTTCGAGCGCCTTGATCGCAAGGTCATAATTTTGGCTTTCAAACCAGCTCCGAGCCATCCGGNNCCGGTTTCCCGCTGCGTCCGCAAGCAGGCTCCCCGGCGAAAACGCGGCAAGTTCCTGAAGATACATCCGTTCGAGCACCAAATTACCAGACGAGCGGGCGATACTTGCAAGGTGAAAGAGAGCGTATTCCTTAAGGATCGAATCCCGCTTTGCAACCGACTGATAGCGGCCTATCGCCGTTGCCGCGTCACCGGTCTTTTCGCTAAGGCGCGCAAAGAGGTAATCGTAATTATTCAGAAAAAAAATGTCGGGATACTTTTTCTCAAATGAGCGTAGCTCGTCCAATGCTTCCGCATAGTGTTTGCCATCAGCGGCGGCACGGATCTTCGAATGCAGTTCTTCTGCGGTCTGGGAATATAGAACCGGAGCAAAAAGCAAGATCAGCAGAATGCCCGTAAGCGTTTTCATTAACTAATCTTAACCTTAGAAAGAGCAAAAAAAAAGAGAAGCCCAAATACCATCCGAGTGAGGCAGTTTCTGATCGAATTTTTTTAATGAGTATTTAACATTTTTGCCGAAGTCGGAACCTCTTTGCGAAACCGAACTGACAATCCGGTGCTGCTTCCTGTAAAATCGAGTCGAATCAATTTATGACAGCACGACTCTTAAGCGGCAAGACGATCGCCGATGCAATAAAAACAGAGGTTGCCGCGGAAATCAGGCATCTCAAAACGACTCACGGATTCCGGCCATGTCTAGTTGCCATTCGGGTTGGCGACGATCCGGCGTCGGCGGTTTATGTCGGCAGTAAGGTCAAAGCGTCCGAGGAAATTGGGATAATTTCCGAACACCGGCACCTTTCGACAGACACTTCGCACGACGAATTGCTTGCAATTGTCCGCGAGTTGAATGAGCGTGGGGGCGTAGACGGAATTTTGGTTCAATTACCACTGCCACCTCAGATACGTTCTGGCGAGATCCTTGAGGCGATTGATCCGCAGAAAGCCGTTGACGGTTTTCACCCGATAAATGTCGGGCATCTTGCTCAGGGCGAGAAGGCACTTGTGCCGTGTACACCGGCTGGCATCATCGAGATATTGAAACGGTCGGACATTCCGATAGCGGGAAAGCATGCTGTCATCGTCGGCCGTAGCAATATTGTCGGCAAACCGATGGCGATGCTTTTGCTTCAGGAAAATGCGACGGTCACGATCTGTCATTCGCGAACGGTCGATTTGCCGTCCATTACTCGTCAGGCCGATATTCTCGTCGCTGCTATCGGCCGTGCCGGATTTGTAAAAGCCGAGCACATACGCGAAGGAGCGACCGTGATCGATGTCGGGATAAATAACCTTTCCGATATAGATTTGGCCCGCCAGATGTTTACCGGCGAGGATTTGGAAAGGCGGCTTGCGACAATCGAAAAGCGCGGATTTACGCTGGTCGGCGATGTGAACCCGAAGGATGCGATGAAACTCGCGGCAAACTTCACCCCCGTCCCCGGCGGCGTGGGACTGCTTACCGTGGCAATGCTGATGAAAAATACCGTCGAAGCGGCAAAGATGAGAAGGGGAATTTAACGCAAAGACGCAGAAGCAAAGAGATAGAAAAGGAAATTTTTTAGCAGCGAGGAAAAAAGGTATCTTAAAAACTCTGCGTCTCTGTGCCTCTGTGGTGAAAATATATTATGAACTTTGAAGAATACCAATCCGAAGCGAGCCAGACGGCTCTTTACCCACGACGAATGGAAAATCTCGAATACCCGACGCTCGGCCTTGCCGGCGAAGCGGGCGAGGTGGCGAATATCGTCAAGAAGATCCAACGCGATCACGGCGGTGTTATCAATGACGAGATCCGTGCGAAATTGAAGGACGAACTCGGCGACGTGCTCTGGTACATCTCGGCCTGTGCCGACGAGCTTGGCCTGACCCTTGCGGAGATCGCCGCTTACAACGTCAACAAACTTGCGAAACGGCACGGACGGTAAAACCAAAAATCAATCGCCGTTTAGAAGCGGGCTTGCCCGCCAGTCTTTCCTTAAATGAGACTCTTCAAATCCAAAGAAAAGAACACCTTTCATTACGTAACTACCGTAATGTACAATCGCGTAAAAATCTTCAATGATGAAGCCGCCTGCCAGATCTTCATCAACAATTTGGATGAACTTCGCTCGATTCACCCATTCAAACTGATCGGATACGTGATTATGCCCGACCACGTGCACTTGATTCTCAATCCGATTGAATGCGACATCAGCCTGATAATGCGAAAGCTGAAGGGAAAGAGCGCAAAATTGATCCTCGATCATTTACGCGAACAGGATCAGCCTTTGAATTCCCTCGAACTGCATATTCAGGATCGGAGCTACGCGGTTTGGCTAAAAGATTTTTCTTCAATTGATTTATCGAGTCACAAATTCATCCGGCAAAAACTTGGTTACATACATATGAATCCGGTTCGTGGAGGACTATGCGATCATCCGGCGAAATGGGAATGGTCGAGTTATCGCGCTTATCTGCCTCATAGCTCTGGTGAGGTGCCGTTGGAAATGGATCAGCGCGGTTATTGGACGGAAGATGAATTTTCGGCACAGGCGGTGAAGACGGGCGGGCAAGCCCGCTTCTAAACGGTTGTATTAGTTAAGTTGTTTGTATGCTCAAAGTTGGGCTAACAGGTTCCATTGCGACGGGGAAGTCGGCTGTTTGCGGCTATTTCCTCGAACTCGGCTGTCACGTCCTCGATGCCGACAAGACGGCCCGCGAGGTCGTGGAAGCGGGTACCAAAGGTCTGGATATGATCGTCGAGGAGTTTGGTGACGAGGTATTGCTGCCGAACGGGGAACTTGATCGCACCCGGCTCGGCTCGATCGTTTTCGCCGACGAGAAGAAACGCCTGTTGCTGAATTCGATCGTTCACCCGCTAGTATTTGAGGCCCAAAACAGGTGGCTCGCCGCTCGTGAAGCCAAAGATCCGGACGGCATCGCGATCGTTGACGCGGCGTTGATGATCGAGTCCGGAGGTTACAAGAGATTTAACAAATTGATTGTCGTCTGGTGCGAACCTGCGATACAATTGAAAAGGTTGAAGTTACGCGACGATCTGCCCGAAACTGACGCAAAAAAACGAATAGCGGCCCAGATGCCTCAGGAGGAAAAAAAGCGATACGCCGATTTTCTGATCGACACATCTAATGGTTTTGAGGATACCCGGAAACAGGTCGTCGAGGTTTTCGAAAAATTGAAACTCGATAGCCACTAGCCGTTTTACGATTGAACAGGATGAGACGAAGCAGCAGCGAAAATGAAAGTGAAAAAGCCGGCGTTATGCTCCGCCGCTCGTTTACCTTCGCTGTCGCCGCTTTATGTCTTATCAGCCTGATCGTTCTATCATCGTGTGCGGAACTGGACAGGCCCGCCGCCGAACCTTTTTTCACCCAGGCAAACCCGCCAAAAAAGCAGGAGTTCCGATGGAGCAACGGCAAGCTGCCAAAAAGCTTTGATCCCGCGCTTGCATCGGCTCCGCCTGAAACGGATGTTGTCCGTGCTATTTTCGAAGGGCTAACCGAGACCGACCCAAGAACTCTGGAAGAAATCTCCGGCGTCGCAGAAAGTTGGTCGGCGACGGATAATTTCAAAGTTTGGACCTTCAATCTTCGCAAAGAAGCAAAATGGACGAACGGCAAGCTGGTCGTCGCTGAAGATTTTGTCCGCTCGTGGAAACGATTGGTCACCCTCGGCAAAAAGACGGCTCACGCCCATTTGCTCAATAACATATCCGGCGTACCAGCCGATGCGGGAGTGACGCAAATCTCTTCGACCGATGCGGCCGACCTTCTCCTAAATTCCGCACCAACGCCCGTCATGCCTGGCATGCCGCTGCAGCAACTCTCGCGTCCGGCGAACACCAACATGAACCCTGGGCAGGTCAACGGCAGTGAGTCGAATTCGAATACGCAGACCGGAAAACCGGGTGAGAAAAAAGCCGAGCCTGAGAAGCTTGGATTCGTCGCCGAAAGCGATCACGTTCTGAAAGTCACGCTTGTCTCACCTGACAAAGATTTTCCGAAGCTGGTGGCGAATCCGATATTCCGGCCTGTTTACGGCGACGGCGAGGAGTTTGCGGGAAAAGAGTTGAATGCCTCGGTCGTCACGAATGGCCCGTTCAAAATCTCGGCCGTCGATGCCGGAGGCGTTGTGCTCGAACGATCCGAAAACTACTGGAATCGCGACGCGATCAAGCTCGAACGCGTCCACTTCGTGCCGACGGAGAACGCCGAGAAAGCCCTGGCCGCATATCGAGCCGGAGATGTCGATGCCGTTACGAATGCTGATTTCGCCCCGCTGGTTCTAAAGCTCCTATCGCCCTATGACGATTTTCGCCGGACCACGCATGGCGCGCTGAACGTTTACGATGTAAATTTGTCGAGGCCGCCGTACTCGGACCGCCGCGTCCGCCAGGCGTTGTCAAACGCGATAGAACGCGAGAAACTGACGGATGACGAAATGGAAGGCATCACGCGTCCCGCGCTGAGCTTTTTGCCATTTGGAACCAAAGCAAAGGTCAAGCTGTCGCAGGACAAGGAAAAAGCCAAAGAGCTTTTGGACGATGCCGGATATCCAGGCGGAAAGGATTTTCCGATCATCAAATTGCTGATCAATAGAAACGATACTCAGCAGCGAGTGGCCCGGTCCATTGCCCGGATGTGGAAGCAGAATCTAAACCTTGAGACCGAGATCGTCGTAAAAGAACCAGGCGACCTGGAATTGGCAAGAAAGGCTGGTGAGTTCGATCTGGTCCGGCGGGGCGTTGTTCTTCCGACCGCGGATGAAGTGGTCAACTTCATGGCGATATTTGGTACGCCGAGGGATGCGAAAGTCGAACCAGCGGGTATTGAAAAGAGTAATAATGGCACTCGGCCGTCAGTCGAAAAACCGTTAACCTTGCCGGCCGGCGGCGACGTAACGCCAGGCGGGGATCAAGTCCCAGCGATCACTACTCCGGAATCTATATTGAACGAGGAAGACGCGTTGTACGAGCTGCGGGCAATCCCGCTCTATTTCCCGACGTCGTATTCGCTCGTACGGCCTTATGTTTCGGGCTTTGAGATGAACAGTTTGGATGCCCTGACGCTTTCGAACGTGGCGATCGACAGTGAATGGCGGCCAAAAAAAGCAAACGGCGACTCAAAATAGCGGACACTGCGCCATCGAAATCTCACCAGAAGCCGCTTATGGCTTGATCGATCAGAAAATCATAAGGAGTTCAGGTAATGGAAAGGACCGGCCCAAGCCAGCTTCGCATTTGTATAACGATCTTAGCAATATCGTCGTTTCTGGCTAACTGCACAACATCGGCAAAGAGCCGTTATTTTGGGAAGACGAGCCCACCGGCTGCCAATGTCCTTCGTTATATTTCCGGCGCCGAACCCGAATCGCTCGACCCGCAGCTTCCCGACGGTCAGCCCGAGGCACGCATTCACATGGCCCTCTATGACGGCCTGGTCGAGTATGGCCCGAAGGACCAGCAGCCGATCCCGGCGATAGCAAAGAGCTGGGAGATCAGCCCGAATGTCGACGAATTTGTCTTCCATCTCCGCGACAACGCCAAATGGAGCGACGGTACGCCGATCACCGCCCGCGATTTTGTATACAGCTTTCGCCGGGGGTTCGCTCCCGAAACGCTTTCACGGACGGCTGGGCTTGGTTACGCCGTCAAATACGCANNTACGCAGCGGCGTTCAACGGCGAACAGGTTTTTGTAAAAAAGGGGAACAGTTTCCTTACGGCCGCGGATCTTGATAGTTCCCTGGCAAGGGCGACGCCGACGTTCGGGCCGGAAACCGCATTTAGCAAGTTTATCCACGCGTCGGATCGGATAACCCTCGACGGCGACGAAAAGAAGCGTGCAGAAGAGATCGCCGCCGATACGAAGCTTGCCGCGGCTGTCCAAGGCGCCGAGTTCNNAAAGCCGAAGACATAGGCATCGAAGCGATCGACGATCACACGCTGCGGATCAGCCTGCGTCAAAGCGCACCCTTCTTTATAGGGCTTCTCGCTCACCAGTTTTTCCGCCTCGTGCCGCAAAAAGCCATCGAAAAGTACGGCAAGGAATGGACCCGGCCGCAAAATATTGTTACGTGCGGAGCTTTTAAGGTAAAAATTTACAGGCCTTACGACGCTCTTATTGTCGAAAAGGACCCGAACTATTGGGACGCCGCCAATGTACACCTCAACGGCATCGAGTTTTACCCGGTCGAGGAGTTGTCAACGATCATGAACCTTTACAAGGCCGGCGCAATCGACGCCTTTCTGAACCACTCCGTCCCGTCGTCATGGATCGACGAAATCCGTCAGTATAAAGCCGAGTATTTGAACTTCCCGGAGAATGCGACGTCCTATTACGCCATGAACATAACCAAGCCGCCGTTCACCGATGTGCGGGTGCGAAAGGCGTTCAACATAGGCCTCGACCACGAGGCTCTTTCGATTTTCCGCAAGGTAACCAAGCCGCTCTACGACGTCTCACCCTCCGGAATATTTCCCGCTTATGACAAGGCCCGCGGCAAGGTGAGCGAGGAGATCCGCATCGAACGCGGCATCGCACCGGATGCTTGGGCAAACTACGGCAAGTTCGACGGGGAGCAGGCGCGCACGCTTCTTACCGACGCAGGTTTCCCCGTGCAAAAGAACGGCGACAACTATTCGTGCCCGACGTTTCCGACGGACAGGGTTTCGATCACCTACAACACGAACGAGAATAATCGGGCCGTTGCCGAATTTATTCAGGCGCAGTGGAAACAAAATCTCGGAATCACCGTCCCGTTAAAAACGATGGAGTTTAAGACGTTCCTGCCGTACTTCAAATCGCTGCAGTACGAAGGTTTTGCTATATTTCTATGGTCGGGCGATTATATGGACCCGTATACGTTCCTCAGCCTGCAGTACGGCAAGGACAACGAGGGCGGCACCGGCTTTTACGATGCCAAATACGACAAGATGCTTGACGAGGCCAACGCGGAACTCGACCCGGGCAAACGATTCGAAAAACTCGCCCGGGCAGAAGCTTATATAATGGAACAAATTCCGGCGGTCCCTCTTACGACGAACGCCACGAACTGGATGAAAAAGCCTTACGTTAAGGGAATGTACCCGAATCCCGGCACGCTGCTGCCGTGGAAATTTGTCTATATCGAACGCGACCCGGCAAAGTGGGATAAGGATGTCGAAAATATTTTGAGCAACGACGACCCATTGGTTGTGCGTCAGCTTAACGAATTGACGGCTACTCGGGTGCAGATGAAGTAGTCGACGGAAATAGTGACAGGCGTGGTTAAATAAAGAATATGGAAGAAGAGGGATTTCAACGAGCAAATGATATTATCCTGCAAAACCGGGCGCAATTTTACGTTGATTTACAACAAATGCAGGAGGCCAACAAGGAAATTCAGGAAACAAACAAGGGAATCCAGCAAACAAATAAAGAAATGCAAGAAATCCAGAAGGAGGCAGAGAAGCGAACGAATGTCCTTGAACGAGTTTGCCCGAATCTTTACAACACTTCCACTGAGCAAACCAAGAATATTGGTCAACTGTCAGAGAATGTTCGTGAGCTGCGAGACGGACAGAAAAGAAACAGATGATCGCCTCGACACAGTGATCTTCATGGCCGAGAAGTTTTTTGGCGGAAACGGGAAGTCCAAAAAATAAATGTTTGCTTTCATCATCCGCAGATTGCTGATAATTATCCCGATGGCTTTGCTTGTCGTTACGTTGACGTGGGGCCTGATCCGTATCGCGCCGGGCAATTTTTATTCCGGCGAGAAGAAGCTTCCGGCTGCAGTCGAGGCAAATATCCGAAAAAAATACGGTCTGGACGAGCCCTGGTATAAGCAGTACGGGATGATGATGTCCAACATAGTCCGCGGCGATTTTGGCGATTCCTTGAAATACACAGGGCAATCGGTCAACGAGATAATAGAACGCCACCTGCCGTATTCGGCGACGATCGGCATCCTCGCCTACCTGATTGCTCTCGCGATCGGCCTGACGGCGGGAACGGTCGCAGCGCTCAGACAGAATTCTGCCTTCGACTACGGTTCGATGTCGCTGGCGATGCTCGGCCTTTCGGTCCCGAACTTCGTTCTCGGGCCCATTCTCGTTCTCATTTTTGGCTTTTGGCTTTACTGGTTTCCACCGGCACGATGGGGCGGAATTTCGTCGATGGTGCTGCCGGTGATAACACTGGCGGCGATCTACGCGGCGTATATTGCGAGATTGACGCGTGCGGGGATGCTTGAGGTTATGCGTTCGGATTACATCCGCACCGCTCGGGCCAAGGGCCTTGACGAAAAGACCGTGCTGCTGCGTCACGCCCTCCGCGGCGGTATAATTCCGGTCGTCTCTTTCACCGGCCCGGCCCTTGCCGCGTTACTTGCGGGAACCGTCGTCGTTGAGAAAGTTTTTGCCCTGCCCGGACTCGGAGACATTTTCATAAAAGCCGTGCTGAACCGCGATGAGCCGCTGGTTCTCGGCATAGTCGCGTTTCTTTCGATCCTGATCATGCTTTTCAACCTGATCGTAGATATTTCATACGGATTCCTGGACCCGCGGATCAGGTACGAATAGATCGTTATGGCGGAGAATGTAGAAATAATTAAGGGAACATCGCTTTGGAGCGACGCGTGGAAGCGGCTGCGGAGAAACAGGCTCGCCCTTGTCGGCCTCATTTTCATTACGTTTTTGGTCGTCGCCGTCATGTTCGGCCCGGCGATTCTTAGCTGGACGACCGGCAACACCTACGATCTCATTCCTACCGACAACGATCTGGTCAAATCGATGCCGCCGTCGTTAAAACATTTGATGGGCACGGACGATGCCGGTCGCGACATGCTCGCCCGCGTATTGCAAGGCGGCCGTATCTCTCTTATGGTCGGCATCATTTCGACCTTCGTATCCTTGATCGTCGGCGTGTCGTACGGAGCCATCGCAGGCTATCTCGGCGGACGTATCGATAATTTCATGATGCGGATCGTCGACATCATTTATGCCATTCCCTACATCTTGATAGTGATCGTCCTGCTTCAGGTTTTTGGCGGCCCGAATGTGAAGGTCCTGATCGGATGGCTGCCGCAGATCGTTAGCGGCGCTTTAATACTTTTGATCGGCATACCACTTTTGGTTTCTCTTTATCGCAAACTCATTGAACGATCGACAGGCAGGCTCGGAAACACCGTTCTTACGCTCGCAGCGATTTTTTTAACGCTGGTCGCGGCCACGATTTTGATCGGATTGATTTATTTTGCGGCTGTCGGTCTCGCCTCTACCGGACTCGGGGCATGGCTCGCGGACAAATACGCCGTCAACGTCGATCAGGGGCTGAGCCAGATATTTCTGCTCTTTTTTGCACTCGGCCTTGTGTCGTGGCTGACGATGGCCCGCGTCGTGCGCGGCCAGATACTGTCGCTGAAGAATCAGGAATTCGTGATGGCGGCAAAGGCGACCGGCGTTTCGACCTTCGGTATAATTTTCAGGCATCTAGTGCCGAACGCTCTTGGACCGGTGATTGTCTACGCTACGCTCACCGTCCCAAGCGTTATGTTGACCGAAGCGTTTCTATCGTTTCTCGGCCTCGGCGTCCAGGCTCCGTACGCATCGTGGGGCAGTCTCGCCGACGCGGGAATCAAGAACCTGGCGATCTTCCCGTGGCAGCTTATCTTTCCAGGCGTGACAATGGCATTGACGCTTTTCTCGTTGAATTTTTTGGGCGATGGTTTAAGGGATGCCCTCGATCCGCAGACGCGAAAATTCTANNGCAAGCCCCGCTCTAAACGGACAACTTTTTATTGAATGAGTAACAACGGCACAATTCTTTCGATCAGTGACCTGCGGACGTACTTTCAAACGGAAGACGGTCTTGTAAAGGCGGTTGACGGCATTTCATTCGAATTGAAGAAGGGCGAGACGCTCGGCATTGTCGGTGAATCCGGCAGCGGAAAATCGGTAACGAACCTTTCCGTGATGCGGCTTATTCCTGAGCCGCCGGGGAAGATCGTCGATGGAAGCATTGTGTTTGACGGCGTCGATGTCCGCTCATTGTCGATCGACGACGTCCGAAAGATCCGCGGCAAGCGGATCGCGATGATCTTTCAGGACCCGATGACATCACTCAACCCGTTCCTGAAGATTTCGACGCAGTTGATGGAGGTGACGCGGCTTCATCTCGGGCACACAAAGCGGCAAGCGTACGACCATGCCGTCAAGATGCTGAAAACCGTCGGGATCTCAGACGCGGAAGAGCNNACCCGCACGAATTCTCCGGCGGCATGCGCCAGCGTGTAATGATCGCGATGGCCTTGAGCTGCGACCCCGAGCTTCTTATCGCCGACGAGCCGACGACCGCGCTTGATGTTACGATCCAGGCCCAAATTCTTGAGTTGATAAAAGACCTAAAAGCCCGCATGGGCACGAGCGTTATCCTGATCACGCACGACCTCGGAGTCGTCGCGGGAATGACGGACAAGATCATCGTCATGTACGCCGGAAAGGTTTTCGAACAGGCTCCGACACGAGAGCTTTTTGCGACGCCGGCCAACCCGTATACCAAGGGCTTGCTAAAAAGCGTGCCCGACCCGGCACACGAGCAAGGAAAGAACCTGTATCAAATTCCCGGCTTGCCGCCCGACGTCGCGCATCTGCCGCCTGGCTGCCCGTTCGCCGAACGATGCGAACGTGCTGAGGACATCTGTCGCCGCGAGTTTTCCCCGTTTGTCGAGATAAACGAAGGCCATCATTCGCTGTGCCATTTTGCTGCCGACGTGTACGCGGAATCAACGCAAAAACGCCCCGAAGGGAAAACTATGAAGAAGATTACGCTCATCCTGGTGTTGTTGGCTTGTGCCGGTTTCGGCTGCAAGTATTTTGAATCGCTCAAGGGTGCCGGTTCGGGAGGCGGCTCGGGAACTGCAAGCAGCGATCCTAAGGCTGACCTCATCGCGGCATCGCGAAAATTCATGGATCTAAAATCATTTTCGGCCAAGATGGAAGGCTTTGGCCAGAGCGAGATCAAGTCGCAGGTCGATTTCATTGCGCCGGACCGATTTCACATTTCATATCTCGGCGGCACTGGGGCCGGAATGGAGATGATCATGATCGGCAATCAGTCGTACATGAAGACCGGCGGCACGTGGATGAAAATGCCCGGCGACTCGAACAAGTCGATCCCGAACCTGCGCGATTCGTTTACCGAAGAAGGATTGAAATCACTCTCCGACGTGAAGTTCGAAGGCGATGACACGGTCGATGGGAAGCCGGCACTGGTTTATTCCTACTCGAACGTTACGCCCGTCGGCAATTACCCGTTCACGTCGAAGATGTGGGTCGGCAAGAGTTCCGGCCTTCCGATAAAGATCTATGTCGAATACTCTAACGGAGTGCTCAAGCATATGACGATAAATTACGATACGGAATCGCCGGTTACTATCGAACCGCCTGTAAAATAAGATGTCGGAAACTAACGGAAACAACTTAATCTCGATTCAGGACCTGAAAGTCCACTACCGCAGCGGCGGCGGGCTTTTTAGTTCTTCGAAGACGGTAAAGGCTGTGGACGGCGTTTCGCTTGATATCAAGAAGGGCGAAACGCTCGGCCTCGTCGGCGAATCCGGCTGCGGCAAATCCACGCTTGGCAAAGCGATTCTCCGACTGACCGAACCGACCGGCGGCAAGGTTTTTTATAACGGCAAGGACCTTGCACATCTAACGCAATCCGCCATGCGCGATCAGCGGCGTAATTTGCAGATGATCTTTCAGGACCCTTACGCTTCGCTCAATCCGCGGATGACGGTCGGGAACATCATCGGTGAGCCGATTCGCACGTTCGGATTGGCGAAAGGCGGCTCGGTCGAATCGCGGGTACAGGACCTGATGGAAACGGTTGGCCTCAGCCGCCGCTTTATAAAACGCTACCCGCACGAATTCTCCGGCGGCCAGCGGCAGCGTATCGGCATCGCCCGCGCGTTGGCCGTCGATCCCGAATTCATCGTCGCCGACGAACCGATCTCCGCTCTCGACGTTTCAATTCAGGCGCAGATCATGAACCTGATGGGTCGCCTGCAAGCTGAAAAAAATCTGACCTATCTGTTTATTTCGCACGATCTGCGTGCAGTCCGGCATCTCGCCGATCGTGTCGCCGTCATGTACCTCGGCAGGATCGTCGAACTCGCACCGGGCAAAGACATCTACGCCGACCCGCTGATGCCTTACACAAAAGCCCTGATCTCCGCCGTTCCCGTCCCCGACCCGAAGATCGAAGCCACCCGCGAACGTATCATTCTAAAAGGCGATGTCCCGTCGCCGATCAACCCGCCAAGCGGCTGCCCGTTCCACACGCGCTGCTCATACGCGATCGAAGCCTGCAGACAACAAGTTCCGCAGCTCGTCGAAATAAAGCCGGGCCACGAGGCAGCGTGTATCCGTATCAATGCCGAGCACCCGAATATAGAAAAAAACGCCGTGGAGAACCTCGGGGCAATCGGTGTATAGGTCAGAACCGCGAGCGGTAGCGACCGGGTTTTGAGAAACAACTATAATACAATCCATTGACATCTATTGTTATTCTGTTATGCTCGATACGAGGTAATTAGGGTCATGGCAACCGCAACTATCAACATTTCACTTCCCGATACGCTTAAAATCGAAGTCGAAAAGGCTATGGAATCGGACGGCTACGGAAACACGAGCGAATTTTTCCGCGACTTGGCAAGAGATTATTTAAAGAAGCGGCAAGAACAAAAGCTAGAAGTATTACTTCTTGAAGCGGTCGAGAGTAATGATTTCACACCGCTTACAAAAGCCGATTTCGAGGCAATAAAGCAGCGGGGTCTTCAACGCTTGAAGGAAAAGGGAGCCAGAAGCTGACCCTATGCCCTTCACCATTGAAAAGAGTGTACAGTTCACGCGGGATATAGAAGGGGCATTTGTTTATATTGCAGCCGACAACCTGGACATTGCTGTTCACTTCCTGGTAGCGGTAGAGGAAAGCCTGGAAATGCTCGCCGAACATCCAATGATCGGCAGCGGATATCGATTCGAACAGGAAAAGCTCGTCGGCCTGAGAATTTGGCGAGTTAAGGGTTTGAAAACTATCTAATTTTCTACTTGCCCGAGACAGCAACCAGGAACCTTCGAGTAATGCGCCTTCTGAACTCCAGCCGCGATTTCAATGCGGTTTTCGGTCAATCCTAGGCATTTATTAACAAAAACAAGATTTTGTAGCGCAAAAAAAGACCCGCATTACACGGGCCTTTCTTCCACAAACAAGTTATCGGAGCTATGAAGAGGATATTAATAACCTGTTNNTTGTATCGCGCAGGCTTTTTATCCGGTCGTGTGCGGCCAGCACGGAAGTGTATTGTGTCTGGACCGTGTCCAGAACATGTGCCGGGAGAAATTGATCAAGCGCCGCCTTATAAGCGTCCCTGGCCGAATCCTCGCCACGTTCGCATTCGTTCAGGATCGAACCTTCGTCCTTTCCGGTAACGACTGATTTAATATTTATCCAGCCGCGTCGGAGCGAACCTGCGATGCTTCCCGTACTTTCCGGGTCGCCGCCCAAGGTTTGAACCAGCGTCTGCAGCTCGCCGGCAAACTGTGCCCTTTGCTGAGCAAATTCGTAGAAAAGCGACTTAAGGTCAGATCTTTCCACGCCCTCGGCCGCTTCCGTAAAACCTTCCTGTCCGTCCTTGCAGGTCTCGATCAATCCGTTAAGAGTTGAAATAACCTCATCGTTCGATAGTTTCGTCGCCGATGCCACGGTTGCATCGGTCGTCATGGGTTTCGTTGCTTCGTAATCGTTGATCATAGATAAACCTCCCTGGTAATTCGAATTGGGTTGCTGTTGTTGCTGTCCTTATGCCTACACGTTTACATACAATAGCCGTGCCAAACGCCGGGGAGACTGTAAACAAAGTGTTTCCACAAGAAAACCGGTTGGGGCATGCAATCGTTCAAGACAATAGTTGCATTAAAGTAATGCATTCGGTTGGCCGACGCTTTTTTAGTGTGTGCACTACGAACAGAAGCGGTCTTTGTGTAATAATCGTAAAATGTAAAACAACTTGATCGAGCTTTTTTCGTGAAAATGCTTGATGATTGAGTCTATCTAGCAAGTAAGTAAGAGGCCGCGGAAGACTTTGGCCGAACGCTAAACGATTTAATCACAAGGGTTTTCGACAGTATCGAATGAATTCAAATCCCCCGAAAAAAGAGAAGTTTCTCGACCGGCTCGCCGAAGATAACGGCGTCGCGATAGTTGTCGTCAACAAAGACTCGAAAGAGATCTCTGTCTCGAATAACAATTCGATGTGCCGCAGTTTGAGCGCATCGGTGGAATTTGCGCCGCGATGCGCAGAATTTTGCGGCAAGGCCTTTGCGTCGGCTACGGAAGCCGGAAAACCTGTCGACTATGAATGCTACGCGGGCCTCACGTGCAGGGCGGTCCCGGTCTGGGATGGCGGAACTCAATTTGTCGCGATCGTCGGACGCACGTTCCTAAAGGCCGAAAATTACCGATCGGCTACAGAAAACGCGATCACAGGCGAATGGCGTCAGTTTCGCCCGACCGAGTTTTTTGAAAACGTTCTTATCTCAGGCTCGGACGAAAGCCTCGACAAGACCTGCTCGCGTCTTGAAAAATTCTCGTACTGTGAACGAAACGACATCCTGGAGATCGAGCAGCTCAAGCTTGAGGATCCGAAGGCAAAGGAATCGACGCAGGTGGCGAAGGATGCCGCCCAACCCGATCCGAAAGAGATCACGGACCTGATCAATAAGTTCAAAACCGAGACCGAGAAGGCTGCGGGAGAGCTTCGGGCAGCGACAGCCGTCGATGTTCAAAAAGATCCGAAGGCTGCCGGCGAGTGGCGTTCGCTTTTCGGCTCGCTGATGAAGCTGGAATACAGGGATGCGTGTAAGAAGATCTTGTCCTATTTGAAGGACCGTTACGCTTTAGACTCGCTGGTTTGGCTCGAGCGCCGCGGTGACAATCTGGAGGTTCTGGTTGCATTGGGCGCTCTGGCCGACAAGGCCGTCAAGATTGGCATTTCAGCCGGCAATCAGCGTCTGGCCGATGCCGCACGCCGCGAGATGCCGCTTGAATTCCGCGAACGAAGGAAAGTTGGCGGCATCGATCAGGAGCGGACGCTTTCGATATTTCCGGTGACGATCGGCAACGACATCCGCGGTGCGATCGGTATCGATTCACGTATCGAGAATCCGGAACAAAAACGCCTTATCGCCCGATTCGCACAGACATTGGCTTCACAGTTAGAGATCCTCCGCCTTCGCGATGAGGTTGCACAGCGCGACTGGCTGTCGCAAGCAGTCGTTCGCTTCAACGAAAGCCTGAGACGAATAGACGCCGACGATTTTTGGCTAAAGGTCACTCAGATATCGGCCGAGCTTCTCGGCGCCGAACGGGCATCGATCCTTATCCACAACGAGAAATCGAACACCCTTAGGGCAAAGGCAGCCATCGGTTCACGGATCAATCTGCTCTCCGAGGCAGCTGTCGGAGTCCGGGTTGCCGGACGCATTCTGGAGATCGGAAATCCCGTCATCGTGTCTGATATCGCTAACGTAGGCATGGAGTCGGCCCCAAGCGATTGGAGCTATAAAACGAATTCATTCATCAGCTACCCGATATTGATCGGAGATCGCAAGGTCGGCGTGCTGAACTACACTGACAAAGCTGACGGCGACAGGTTCAGCAACCGCGATCTCGAATTGCTCCAGGCCATCGCACCGCAGATCGCCGTTGCGATCGACCGCACGACTCTTAAGGATAAAGCCGGCGAGTACGAGCAGCTTTCGGTCACCGACCCGCTGACCGGCCTGTTGAACCGCCGTTATCTCGAAGAGCGTTTGGCCGAGGAGATCACGCGTTCGAAACGCCACCGATTTTCAATGAGCCTGATGATGCTCGATGTCGACGATTTCAAGTCGTACAACGACAGCTTCGGCCACCCGGCCGGTGACAGTGCGTTAAAGACCGTCGCTGATGTGCTTCAGGAAACATTGCGCGGAGCAGACGTTGCTGCTCGCTACGGCGGCGAAGAATTTGCGATTCTGTTGCCCCAAACATCGTCGGAGGAAGCGGCCCAGATCGGCGAGCGTATTCGTTCACGCATCGAGAGTTCGGCATTTCCGGGACGACAGGTGACTGTAAGCATCGGCATTGCCGCTTGCTCCAACGAGATCGATTCGCCAAAGGACCTGATCTCAGCCGCCGACGTTGCTCTTTATTCAGCCAAAAATAACGGCAGAAACAACGTGCAGATCTTCAGCACCCTGGGTGATTCGGTTTCCAATAATGTTCATTAAATGCCGGATACACATCCAAAAAAAATCCTTGCCGAATGCCCGGCGGAAGACTATGTAGACAGGCACGACGATCTTGACCGTATAATTAATTACGCTAAGAGTGACAGCGGCTCAGGCCCGCTGATTTTGATGGGGCCGCCCGGCGCCGGTGTTTCTGAGCTTCTCAAACAGGCTTACGACAGGCTCTTTCACGAGCAAACCTCGATCATCCCCTTCTATTTCTCTTTAAGTAAATCGGACAAAACGGCGCATCAGACCGCACACCGTTTCCTGCACCAATTTCTGCTTCAAACGGTCGCGTTCCGGCATAAAGATGAATCGATATTGGGCTGGTTTCCGGATATCTGCGAGCTTGCCGAGCTTGCGGTTCCGGCCGATGGCCACTGGATCGACCGCCTTGTCGAGGTCTCCAGCCGCGATCGCGTACCCGGCGACGACAACACTTTTCTGCAAACATGTCTGAGTGCTCCGGTCCGCGCCGTCGCAAGCGGTGCACGCGTGTTTGTGATGATCGACGACTGCCACGCTGCCGCGCGTTTTGACGGGATGGCGGAGCTTTTCAACGCTATCAAGAGCGTCTATCGCGGCAGTTCGCTTCCATACATACTCGCCGGCCATCGGCGTTTTTCATTTGGCGAAGCAAGCGGCGAACGGCTCGTTCTCGAACAGCTTTCATTTGCCGACGCATCTCATCTCGTCGAAAAAAATGCCGCCCGGTTTAACGTCAGGATAAACGACGAAACGCGCGATCTGCTCGCTAACCAATTTCACGGAAACGCCGCTTTTATCAGGTTTATGTTCCAGGCCGCGGCCGAAAAGCACGACCATTTGGAAAGCTTTTTGAACGTCCAAAAGACCTATGCGCAGGAGATTTTCGGCGGCCGGATACGCAAATATTATGACGCCGTGATAAAGAATACCGCGTCAGGCGACGATGTGGAACGTGGCATTCTAAGCCTCTTGGACGTTTCGCTCACGCTCGGCAAAAAGCAGCTTTCGGCCGATTCGTGGCGAAAGCGTCTTGCCGTTGACGAACCGACGTTTACAAAGATGCTCGCCCTGCTCAACATCGACGAGCTCATCCGCCTGTCGGGCACCAGCGTTGAGGCGATGGATGGCAACGAGGTCCTGACCGACTACGTCGCGGCCCGTTTCCGGCTGGAGGTCATCGGCGAAAACCGAGCGTCGCTGTTTGGCGAATCCGTTGCCGCGTATCTCAAACGTGCACCGCGACTGATGGCCCGGCTTTACCGGCACAACGCATCGCTTGGCCTTCGCGAACTGCTCGCGTCATTCTCGCTGCAGGAAGTTCCGCTCGCTGTCCTCGATTATGCCGTCTTCGCCAGTCAGTATAAAGGCCTTGAAAATGACGAGGTCATGGCCGGCCTCCGGGCGGATCTGGCGCCGATCAAGCTGCCGCAGATCGTCTATACGGCCAACGCCGCCGACCTTTACNNCCGCCGTCGCCGTCGGCTTTCAGGAATGCCTGTATATCGACGAGGACGAGATCGCCTGGGTGGCCGCCGAGATCGATTCAAAGCTCGAAGCGTCACGCGAGATTGCCGAATTCTGGTGCGACCGCCTCGAAATGGTCGCTCTGATGTGCAATTTTCGCAATTACAAGGTCTGGCTCATTGCGCCCGAAGGCTTCTCGCCCGAGGCGATGGATGTGCTCCGCGAAAGGAACGCTTTTGGTTCAAGCCGGCGCCAGGTGGATCTTCTAAAGCAGTTTCTCGCCTCCGAACCGGCCGCGCCGCGGCTGGTCATCGACGAATACGAGATCACCGTTCCGATGGACGGCGAAAATGAGTTGATCGCCGCCCACACGCTTGAAGAGATCGCCAAACGCCACAACTTTTCGCCAAAAGCGATCAACCAGATAAAGACCGCCCTGCTCGAAGCGTCGATAAACGCCTCCGAGCACAGCTTCAGCCCCGACCGCCGCATTCATCAAAAATTCTCGGTCGAGGACGACCGCATCGTCATCACCATCACAAACCGCGGCCTTCGCCTCGCCGACCGCCGCACAAAGCAGATCGAACCCGAAACCGAACGCCGCGGCTGGGGCCTAAAGCTGATCGAAAAGCTGATGGACGAAGTAAAGGTCCACCAAACAGACGACGGCACCAGCATCTCAATGACCAAATATCTGAACAAGGAAGTCCTCGCGTCTTAACTCCCCTCCTGTCTTAGGAGGNNTGCCGCTTCGGCAGACGGGGTGGTCGCGGACGGGGTGGTGGGAGGCGACCGGCCTCCTAAAACGGTCCCTGGTATGACCCATCGCGTTAAGGCGGTGTTACCACTTCGTGCCTCAAACTTTTGACCACCGCCCGACTTTATTTTATATTTCTAACACGATCTAAATAATTACCCTTGAGGAGCATGCTATGAGCCAAAAAAGTATACTCGACCTTGCCGAAGGATATGGGCTGGGTGTCGAAGTTGCCGCCATCCCCGAAAACGAAAAAGCCTTTCGTATTTACAAAGGTGCTAACCAGGTATTTATCGGCACAGAAGACGCCGTGCGAGATTTTCTTGCTACCTACGAAAAAGGCCGCCCCGGCCTTTACGAGGGAAGCATGTACGGCTATAAGGAATAGGTGTAGGAGTTACACGTTTACGCGTGAAAAGCCCCTCCTGTTTTAGGAGGGGTGTCAGCCGCTTCGGCTGACGGGGTGGTTTCACGCCTAAAGGCGTAACTCTTACTGATCAGCATCGTCGCCCAAAACCCCAAGCTCTCCGTCCTCTGCCGACCGCGAGCATACTCACCGCCGTCGAGACCGTATCGATCTGTTCGTCATGTCTAACTGTAAGAAACGCCGCCTTCTCATGGGCAATAACGCGCTGAACGATTTTTGTTGTTTTATTTGCGAGGTTGTGATAAAAACGTAACTTGATTTCGCTCTGCTTACGCAATCTTTAATTATAACAAGGACAAAGAGTTACTCTTTTTATGGAGACACAATTCACCCGCGCCGTTCCGACGGAAAATAAAACCGCGGTCGTTTTTGCCGGCGATTATTTGAACAAACTGACCGGTGAGAAGATCGAACGCGAGTGCAAGCTGCGGCTCGACGAAGGCTGTACGGAACTGGTTGTCAATTTTTCACAGACCGAGATCGTCAACAGCATCGGCGTTTCGATCCTGCTCGGCGTGATAGACTCGGCCGCAAACGCAGGTGCCCGCGTCATTTTTTCGGAGGTAAATGAAGATACGGTCGAGCTTTTTGATATGCTCGGAGTCAGTAAGCATGCGGCGATTGTAAAGACAACGAGTAACGAACGACGAACAACGATCGAGTAACAAATTGAAGATACAGGATTTTCGACAAGTAAACCTCAGGGAAGTAGCCGAGAACAAGAACAAGATCGTCCATACCTTTGGTGCGCTTGCCGAACTGGGTTACGAAGTCGCCAACAAGGGGAATTTTCAGGAGACGATCCGCACCTCGCTCCATCTTGTTCTAGGGTCGCTCGGGATCATGCGCGGCGGTGTTGCCCGGTATTCGCGGTTCGAACACGAGCTGAATATGCTCGCCGTTCGCGGCCTCGGCGAAAATTTTCCGCTCAGCCTGTCGCTGTGCTACGAAGACGAACGCCAGTTCCTGACCAACGGTCTTCACCCTATCGAGATCTGCAAAGCGTCGGTGCTTCCGTTTTTTCAGGTCTATGACCGTACGTTTGAAACTACCCGGCTCCAATTAATGCTGCCGCTCGTTATTCGCGATGAAACGGTCGGTGCCGTGGTTCTTGGCGAAAAAGCAACCGGCGAGCCGTATACAAGCTATGACAAAGAGATTATTTGCGCTATGGGCCGGCACATTGGCGGTGCGATCGCCCAACGCAACATGCTTGCGGAACTCGAACGCCGGTCGGATGAGAACCGAAAGCTATACGAAAATCTGCACATGACCTACAACGATACGGTGCAGGCTTTCGCGGCCGCTATCGACTGTAAGGACAAATATACCGAGGGGCATTCGGTGCGAGTCGGAAAATACTCCGAGATCATCGGTACAGAACTTGGCTGGGGCGAAGACGAAGTTGAGGGGGCGGCAGTCGCCGGATATCTCCACGATGTCGGTAAGCTGACGGTCGAGCGAAAGATCATCAACGCTCCGTATCGCATAAATGCGAAGGAATCAGCCGAACTGAATAAACACCCGGCCATCGGTTTCGAGATCCTGTCGCCGATCCATCATCCTTACACCGACGTTCCGCTGGCGGCAAAATATCACCACGAACGCCTCGATGGGCATGGTTATCCCGATGGCCTCTACGACCGCCAGATTCCCTACATCGCAAAGATCGTCAACCTTGCGGATTCGTTCGATGCAATGACGACCGACCGACCGTACCGCCGCCGCCGTCCGGCGAATGAGGTGTTCGAGGATCTTCAGCGAAATTCCGGCAAACAGTTTGCGCCGGAGATCGTCTCGGCATTTTTCCGCGGAATGTTAAAGGAATTGAACGGCGAGTCGAAGAAAAAAGAATTCCGCAAGCTGCTCGGACGCGAATTTATGGAAACCGAAGGGCTTGCAATATCGTTGAAAAATGCCCTTAATGGAATGATGCCTACTTCGAAGCTAACGATGATCGGCCTGGATTAGATGGTCAGGCAGTCAGCTTTCTATTCGCTTTCAAGCAACCGCACAAATTCTTCGCGGCGAACGACAGCGACCTGTCGCTGAGGTATATTAACCCGACGGCTGGACCCATTCCTTTTCCGCGAGTTTAATTACGGCAAGCTGCCCGCCCGGATTGTAGAATTTGCCTTTTGGTTCTAGAATTTCTTTAATTCCGCGGGTAGTCTCAAGCTAAACCAATGGCTATAAAAGTAAGCAGCACATTTCTTCTGCGAAAGCTGCATCAATTGACAGGAATAGTGCCGCTCGGACTCTTCTTTTTCGTGCACATGTTTACGAATTCGAAGGCAATGAACGGCGAAGTTCCATTTGAAAAAGCTGTTCAGGAAATCCACGATATCCCGTTTCTTTTATTCCTCGAGATCTTCGGGATCTTTTTGCCGTTGACATTTCATTCGGTTTACGGGGTTATTATCTCGACAGAAGCCCGAGCAAATGTTTTCACGTATAATTACGGTCGGAATTGGTTTTACTTTTTTCAGCGGGCGACCGGCATCTTTCTATTCTTTTTTATTTTTTTTCACATTCTGAACTTCAGGTTCGGGCTTATTCCCGGATTGAACATGACTCCGATAGCCGGCAACGCGGGATTATCTTATAACATCGTTTCAGCGGAATTTTCGATCCCGTGGGTCATGGTTTTTTACATTGTCGGGATCGGTGCTACGGCGTGGCATTTGGCTTACGGTTTTTGGTTGTTCGCAGTCGATTGGGGGATCATAATCGGTGAGAACGCTCAGAAATACGCCCTTTACGCATGTACTGTTTTGGCTTTCGGGCTCTTTGCGGTCGGGGTAAACGCCGCGATATCGTTTGTGCGGCCATGTGGATTATTCCCGGCCGCATTGTGTGAAAAGTCTTCCGCGGTGAAAAAGGCCGACGGACCGGCTAAATTTTAGAATTTTTCAATCGAAAAAATGTCATCAAACGGTTCAAAATTTGCGATTGTCGGCGGCGGACTTGCCGGCCTTGCGGCGGCAATGAAGATCGCGGAGGCTGGACACGAGGTCGATCTGATCTCGGTCGTGCCTGTGAAGCGATCGCACTCGGTTTGCGCTCAGGGCGGCATCAATGGTGCGGTTAATACCAAAGGTGAAGGGGACTCGCCGGCGAAGCATCTTGACGACACNNGCCAGCCAAGCATTTGGACGACACTGTTTACGGCGGCGATTTCCTGGCTAATCAACCACCGGTGCAGCGAATGTGCGACATGGCGCCGCAAATCATCTATTTATTCGACCGGATGGGCGTTCCGTTCTCGCGAACTAAGGAGGGCTTGATGGACTTTCGTCGTTTTGGCGGGACGCTTCATCACCGCACGGCGTTTGCGGGAGCGTCAACCGGCCAGCAGCTTTTGTATGCGCTCGACGAGCAAGTTCGACGCTGGGAAGTAGAAAAGCGAGTCACCAAATACGAAGGCTGGGAAATGCTTTCGCTTGTTCTGGACGATCATCAGGTCTGTCGCGGCCTAGTAGCGATGAACCTGCAGACCCTTGAATTAAAGGTCTTTCCCGCCGATGCCGTCATCGTGGCGACCGGTGGGCCAGGATTGATCTTCGGCAAATCGACCAATTCGATGACCTGCACGGGCAGTGCGGTTTCTGCCTGCTATCAACAGGGAGCACGTTATGCAAACGGTGAATTTATTCAGGTTCACCCGACATCAATTCCCGGCGAAGACAAGTTGCGCCTAATGAGCGAATCCGCTCGCGGCGAAGGCGGACGTGTTTGGGTTCCCAAAAATGAGGGCGAAACACGAGATCCTAAGAATATTCCAGAAGCGGAACGTTGGTATTTTCTTGAAGAAAAATATCCGGCATACGGCAATTTGGTTCCGCGCGATATCGCGACCCGCGAAATTTTTCAGATATGTTTGGAGGGACACGGCGTCGGAGGCGAGAATCAGGTCTATCTCGACCTGACGCACATTCCTGCCGAGGTTTTGACTGAGCGATTGGGAGCGATCCTCGAAATTTACGAAATGTTTGTTGGCGACGATCCGCGGCATGTTCCGATGCGCATTTTCCCGGGAGTGCATTATTCGATGGGCGGGCTGTGGGTCGATTTCGAACAGCGGACGAATATTCCGGGTTTGTTTGCTGCGGGCGAGTGTGATTATTCGATTCACGGAGCGAACCGGCTTGGTGCCAACTCTCTTGTCTCCTGCGTATACGGTGGCTTTGTTGCGGCTCCTTCGGCAATAGACTATGCGAAAAACGTCGAACGCGGTAACACGGAAACGAACGGCATCCACGAAGCTGAATTAAAAAAGCAGCGCGAGATCAACGATCAAATAATCAAAAACGAAGGCGGCGAGAATCAATACAAGCTGCATGAAGAGATGGGCAAGGTGATGACGGATAATGTGACCGTTGTCCGATATAACGACCGGCTGAAAGCCACCGACGAGAAACTGCTCGAGCTTCAGGAACGCTTTCATAAGATCTCTATCAATGACTCGAACCTATGGGCGACCCAGGCCGTACCGCATGCCAGGCAATTCTGGAACATGCTGCAGCTTGCCCGCGTTATCACGCTCGGAGCGTTAAATAGAAACGAATCACGCGGAGCCCATTACAAACCGGATTTTCCCGATCGCGACGACGAGCACTTTATGAAGACGACGATTGCTGAATACTCGGACGAGGCTCCGGTGCTTTCGTATGAGCCGGTCGACGTCTCGCTGGTCGAGCCGAGGAAACGTGATTACTCTAAGGGTAAGTCGCATTAGAGCAAAGAAACTATATGAGATATTGCATTCTCTTGTTATTGGTATTCGCTTGTTGCTTGACGGTTCTTAGTCAGGTAGATGACGAACTTCCTGATCCGATTGAAAGTTATTCGACACGGGGTCAACTCATAGGGTTTCAAACTTGCTTCCAAAAATCAATAACGGTAATAGGGTGTTCAGTGGGATTATTTCACGGGTTCAGTGGCACTACGAATATGATGTAGTTTATTTTGATATTGGGAAAAATACCTTTGATTTAGGATATTCAAATATTTCCAACGCCGGCCGCTCTCATCTGTCTAGTCTTATCAGAAAGAACCGAAAGTTGTTCATAAGGGCATATGCGGGGGGATCAAACGGCATATGGAACGTGATTGAAGTCAAATTAGTTGAAACGAAGCGACCACCTTTACAGCGAAAATAAGGTGTCCTATCGTTCCGATGCGTGAAATTTGGGATCTGGTCGAACGAAATTAGAGAGCATGAGTACAACTGCATATCACGAAAAGAAGCGGCTGACGAATCCGCCGGCCACATTCAAGCTAAAGATACAGCGGCGTGAAAGGGAAATCTCACCCGCACACTGGGAGACATTCGAACTGCAGTACCGCCGTAATTTAAATGTCATTTCGGCACTCATGGAAGTTCGGATGAATCCGGTAACGGCTGACGGTAAAAGGACGACACCGCCGGTTTGGGACATGAGCTGTCTCGAACAGGTGTGCGGCATTTGCACGATGGTGATCGACGGCAAGGTGCGGCAGTCGTGCTCGGCGTTGATTGATGATCTGCTGCTGGAATCTAATTCAGATACTGTCATGCTGCAGCCGATGTCGAAGTTTCCAAATGTTCGCGATTTGAAAGTGGACCGGTCAAAGATGTTCGACCATCTGAAACAAGTGAATGCGTGGATCGAACTGGACGGAAGCTATGACCTCGGTCCTGGGCCACACCTCTCGAATGAGGTAGCTCAAGAACGATATGCGTATTCGCGATGTATGACCTGCGGATGCTGCCTCGAAGCCTGTCCGCAGTATTCGGACGATAATTACATCGGCCCTCAAGCCATTGCCCAGGCTCGGTTATTCAACATGCATCCTACCGGCAAATTGAATGTTGACGATCGTTTGAATGGTTTGCTTGGCGATGACGGAATTACAAATTGCGGCAATGCGCAAAATTGCGTACAGGTCTGCCCGATGTCGATACCGCTCACGCGGGCGATCTACGAAACGAACCGCGACGTGACTGTCAATGCCTTATTCGGGTGGCTGAAGAAGTGATTCAGGTGATGAGATTTGCGGATGCATGACCGGGGTCGGACCCGTTACTGTAATGTCGCGTGGATTGGCACGTCTTCAAAAGGAAGCTGTAGAATATCGACGCTCTCGTGATCGGACAGGAAGTCGCGAAGTTCGTTGAACATCATCGGCTTTGCCAATAGAAAACCCTGGCCGCCATCACAGCCGAGCTTTTTCAATGCCTTCATCTGAGCCTCCGTTTCGATCCCCTCGGCAACCGTCTTTAATCCCAGATTTCTTGCAAGAGCAAGTACGGTTTGCACTATTTCGGTGTTTCCGCCGTCTTTATCGATCGGACTTACAAAAGATCTATCGATCTTGAGCGTCGATATCGGGAGCCTGATCAAATAACTCAAGTTCGAATATCCTGTCCCAAAATCGTCGATGTCGATCTCGATTCCCAGTTCCCGGATCTCATGGAGCATTTCGATCGCCTTTTCCTGATACTCGAAGAAGATCGACTCCGTTATCTCAAGCTTTAGTTTCCTGGCTGGAAAATCCGTTTCGTCGAGAATGCTCTTGAACTTATTAACAAGAGCAGGTTGGCCAAACTGTTTGCATGACAGATTCACGCTCAAGGTGAGGTCGTTCTCGGCGGGCAGCGCGTCGAAGATAGGTCCGATTTCCAAACACGCCCGCCGCAGGATATATTCACCGAGCGGCCCTATAAAACCGATCTCTTCGGCCAGCGCAATGAATTTTGAGGGCGGGATCTTTCCTATTTCGGGATGGACCCAACGAGTCAATGCCTCAATTCCCTGTATTTGGCCGGTCGTCAGCGAAAATATCGGTTGATAAACGATAAATATCTCGTTGTTTTCGATGGCTCTGCGAAGATCGGTCTCAAGCCGCAATATCTCCTTCGCGGCAAGGTGCATCTTCTCGTCGAAGACTTCGTGTCTGGCTTTACCGGCGCGCTTTGCCTGGTACATTGCGGTGTCGGCGTCGCGCATCATGTCCTCGGACGAACGGTGTTTATCCGATGCATGTAATATCCCGATGCTCGCTGAACTATAGACCTCATGGCCCTTGAGGTCGAAGGGCATGCTGAATTTCTGCTGAATTCGCTCGGCGATTCGGATCACCTCATTGATATCGTACCTGCCCTCGACCAGGATCGTAAACTCATCGCCGCCAAGCCGGGCAACTATGTCCGAAGGCCGCATGCAATCGCGCAGGCGCTCGGAAATTCCGATTAGAAGCTGGTCGCCGATCAGATGTCCGAGGCTGTCGTTGACATATTTGAACCGGTCAAGATCGATAAAGAGCACGCTGACTTTGTAGGTTGGATTTTCCCTGGCCTTGCTTAACGCGTTCGTAAGCCGGTTCATAAAGAATGCTCGGTTAGGCAATCCGGTCAGAGCGTCGTGCGTTGCTTCATGTTGAAGTTTTTCTTCGGCTAGTTTCTTTTCGGTGATGTCCTGAATCTGAAAGATCAGGTTCGGAACGTTCGACTTCGAGTCGTTTGCGGCGGATACGCTCCACGAAGCCCATACCATTCGCCCCGTCTTGTGAAGGTAGCGCTGCTCCATCTGGCAGTTTACGGTTTTGCCCGAGATCAATTCGTGAATCTTTACAAGCGTGGTTCCTAAATCTTCCGGAAAAATTATCGATTGAAAGTCCATCGAAAGAAATTCGTCTTTCTCGTAGCCTAGTATTGTGCACAATGCGTGGTTGACCTTCAGCCACTGTCCGCTGGACGAAACAAGGGCAATACCGATAGGGGCGTAATTGAAGGCGCTTCTGAAGCGCTCCTCCGATTCACGAAGAGCATCGGACTGATCTTCGAGGATTTTGGCGTACTCTCCGGCTTGTTCCGCTTGCTGCATCGAAATCTCCACATTCTTCAGGTACATCCGGTACGTCAAGAAGACGAAGAATATTACTGGGAATGAGGCGATTATAACGCCGAATCCGATCGAATCCGTTAAGATATCGAGGAAGCCGGCGCTTGCCGCACCGACAAAATAAGTTACAAAGCTCCATACATATTTGCTTTTCCAGGTGTCCCACAAAGGTATGGCATTCTTCATCGAATCATGTATCGATGCAAGCGTGGTGTTGACCAGGAATTGCGTCAGAGCGATTATCGACAAGGCAATTATAAAGTTCTTAATAACATCGTCTTGCCCATGAAGGTGTTGAATAGAGTAGAACCCCGAAACTTTTAGGACAATAACAACGCAAGTAGTGGAAACGGCTACCGCCGCCGAATTAAAGACTATCGTTAGCTTTTTGGTGCAGAACCGCCAGGATGAGAAGAAAGCCTCAACCGCGGAGAGAATAATCGCGAGCTCTCCGCCATACATGAGTAGAGCCAGGAAAATAAAGGTGTCGGAAACGGCGATGTGAGCTTTGAACTTAGGGATTTGAACGGTAACCCGCGATCCTAAGCCGATTGTGAAACAGAATAAAACCAGGAAATTTAGATCGATTAGATGTACAGGTAGCCGGAAAAATGCCGCTGACAGACAAATTAGCCCGCAAACGATCACGACCATCATGTAACGTTCTGTCAGTTTCTTGTAGAACATAATGCGGGGTCAAAGCTAGCGGCGGCAGGCTCCAGAGAAAGGTTATCGTGCAGAATCAATCGATTGACTGAGGAGTCAGACAAGCAATCACAATTGTCTCGCGGGAGGAAAAAAGGGCAGGCTAGTTTTAGCCTACCCCAATTGTGACTGATGTCAACCAGTTTGTCCAGTGTTTTCTTCACTTAAACAAACAACGTCGTGCAGCAATCAGTGTTCTTATATCCCGCTTTGAAGAAGCTTTTATGAGCGTTTTTGAACTCAACATTGCTCAAAAGGCAGATATTTTCAACGCGGTTTAGAAGATCCAGGCTAAGTTTGGCCAAGCAGTCGGAACCGACGCCTTGCCCGCGATATTCGGGTGCAACGTAAATTCCTTCCAGATACATCACGTTGGCGGTCTCGGCGATGATATCCGCTTTGAAAACCAGCTTATCATTTTCGAAGACTACGAATACGCGATCCTGCTCGATCCTCCTGGCCACACGCTTAAGAAAGCCTTCGCGATCCTTTTGCATCGGATCCACGCCGCACTCCATAAACGCGATCTCGGCCTGGGCTTCGGCTATCGGCAGCAGTTCGTCAGTTTTCGCCGGGCGAATCTCCTGCTTACAGTCCTGTACCATAAACGGAAAACCGATCTCGAACAGCATTTCAGTACACTTCAGTCTCGGCTGGGTAACGCCATCTCCGAAGTATTTCCAAAAGGACTCCGCTGCCGTTCCGTCTGACATGATCAGATGGATCGGTGTTTCGGACGTTCGTGCGGTAAACGCCAGTGCTCGGAGTGCATCTTCCGAGCGGGCTTCCACCAGTGTGGCATGACCGATCAGAGCCATTCCTTCGAGATTTCCCTGAGCGTTTCTATAACCGTAAAATTTACCCCGGTTAAGTTCGCTTTCAAGGCCGTTGTCATTGATAAAGCTCGCCATAACAACGGTGTGGACCGGTCTGACAGCCAGGAATGCAAGGGCTTCTTCTCGATTTTCATTTTTCAATTCGCTTACCCTTGTAAGGTCGGGAGCGATCATCATTATTGGTTGTTTATACTTTGGGCTAAACGTGCGATGGTATTTAATTGGTTGTTCATTGTTTTTCTCCTATATATTTTTATGTTGAAAAACAACTAGTTCATTGAGGACGTATTATCACCCATCAACACACTGTCGCCAATAAGAACACCGTCGCCGATAAGAACACCGTCGCCGATAAGAACACCGTCGCCGATGAGAACACCGTCACCGATAAGGACACCGTCGCCTATTAGCACGCCGTCCCCGACGAGTACGCCGTCGCCGATGAGAACGCCATTGCCGATAAGCACGCCGTAGGACAGAACCACCGTGCCGGAACCAACCGCACCACCGTTACTGAGCATTACGTTGGGAGTCAGGGTCAATCCGGTCGTGTAATACGTGGTTGTGTTAAGCACCGCGGTCGTACCGCTAACGGTCACACCCGAATTCGGCGTGTACTCACGCTTGTACACGAGCTGAAACTGAGAGATCTGATTCTGGCCAGTGATAAACGAGTGATCGCCAAGAGTTAACTGTGACCAGGCAAAAGTATTACCGCCGATCGTTGTGCTTGCGGTTGGAGCCACCCAGCCGGTCGGAACCATTGTGGTGCCCTTTGTCAATGTCTGGAAGTCGACATCGGTTCGCAGGGATTTCGCAAGCCTTACTGCACCCTCGAGATTGAGGTTCCCGGCACCCTGTTCATACATACTCGCACCGGCAATCGGTTTTGCCGTGTATTGCAGGATCATCTTGACCATGCCCGGGGTAAGATTAGGATTGACCTGAAGCAGCAGTGCCGAGGCACCGGCGACGACAGGAGCTGACATTGAGGTGCCGCTCATGGTCATATCCTTGTCGGCATCGGAAATCAATGCTTCGCTGGTGAGCATCAACCCAGGATTAAGAGAAGCCATCAGGTTACCCGGCGCCTTGTAGGAAACGATCTTATTTCCCGCAGTGACGATATCTGGTTTAATCAGATTATCGTAAATGCGAACGCCGCTTGCGTTGACAAAAGAACTGCGTGTCGGTCCGCGTGAGCTGAACGATGCAATCGTATCGTCAGCCTGTGACGTGGTTCCGAGGCTGTTGCTTGCTCCAACGGTAATAACATACGGGCTGTTACCCGGCGAATGAATGCGTCCGTACGTTTTCTGGCCGGCACTGTTTTTGCCAAGGTTGCCGGCGGCGGCAACGACAACGATTCCCGCGTTTACCAGTTCTTTGACCTTCAGGCAAACTGGATCGTTCGTATATGTATCGATCGCGTCGGAACCAAGGCTAAGATTGACAACGCGAATGTTGTAGGTCGCTTTGTTCAGAAGCACCCAGTTCAAACCATTGAGAAGCCATGACTGCTGACCCGCACCGTTGTTGTCGAGCACCTTAACGCTGATGATGTTCGCGTTCGTGGCAACGCCTTTGTAGGCGCCGGAGCTAACCGTAGAGCTGCCAGCCGCGAGACCGGCAACGTGAGTTCCGTGCCCGTAGCCGTCCGTCGTCGCCGTCAGAGTTGCGCTGGTAAAGTTGACGTTTGCGACTATGCGCGAGGTTGTTCCAGTTTTGAAGCCATTGTGTGTGGAGTAAATACCCGAATCGAGTACAGCAACGCCGATGCCGGTGCCGTCCAGGGTGTAGGCTGCACGCGTGCCGCTTGCCGGCTGTGCACGCGTTAGTGTGGCACCGATAGTATCCTCGATGTGTCCCGTCGTGGTCGTCGGGCGATCCGGCGAGACGTAATTGATAAGGCCGCTTTGTGAAAGCGAACCGACTGTGCGAAGCGGGAGATTTACAACAAGCGTGTCGCTGTTGCCGATGCGGTCATGAACACGAGCTTCGCCGCTTGCAAGCAGCGAGCGCAGTGCTGCATTATCAGCGTCTTTCGCCTGGAGGATAACGTCGATACGGCGATCACCGCTCGGATCTTCGCTCATCATCGAGCGAATGTCGCTCGATACGTTGTCGCCGCGGTAACCGTTCGTCGATTCCGACGAATTTTTGTCGCCGTTAGCAACCGATTGGCTTCGGTCGGAAATTACGATGCCTTCGAAAAGGCCTGCGACTTCCGCATTATTTTCGATCTTTGCGGTGTAAGCCGCCTTTGAGCTGCCGCCGATGATCCTGAGTTTTCCTGTGCCGATATTGTCAATCAGCTTTTTGCCCGCAGTTCCGGCTTCCAGAACATTCGTCAGTTCGTCCACGAAAAGGATGGTTTTCGTGTTGGATGCCGTCACCTCATCGATAACTGACTCGATGCGGTCCGAAACCTCTGTAGCCGATGTCGCACTTGAGAAAAGTGTCGCGGTTTCAAGCTTTATGATAGAGACGCCTGAAAGATTCTTGTTAACGCTTCCGTTTGCGATACGCATCGCAAGCTGCTCGACAACAAAATCCTGGTTCTCGCCTTTTTCATCTACGATTACTGGCTGACGCTGACCACCACCGGCTAACACCTTGATAAGACGAAGCGTGTCGCTTTCAAGGCTTAGGTTTTCACGCAATCTTCCGTCACGGCCAAGCTGCGTCAAATCGGTAGTAAATCTCGTAATAGATGAATTGGACGAGGATTCGTTTTTGTTGGCGGCGAAGGCCCCGACCGCAACGATATTCGTAAAGATAAACGAATAAAGTAAGGTGAGGGAGATCGCCTTGCTTAATATTGAAGTGTTTTTCGTTAACAGTTTCATTTCGTAGCTCCTTCTAGACAGTGAAAAAACGGCATATGCCATTGTTTCCTATAGTCAAGGAGCGTGCCAAAGGACTAAGTGTTGTAAATACGATCGTTAGCGAGATTCTGGGAGGTTCGGTTCCTACTGCTTTAGGTCATGTGAATGACCGAATCGGTCAGATTGAACGGACAGTGGATACATCTTTACTTGGAGGATTTCAAAGAAAGAAGGCCAGGCTTTGCAGCCTGACCTAAATGTAGGAGAGCAGTTTTATCCAAACTCTACGGGGCGGGAAGCATACAGGAGGTGTTGTCACCCAAGATGGAACCACTATCGCCGATCAAAACGCCATCGCCGATTAAAACACCGTCGCCGATCAACACTCCGTCACCGATCAGAACGCCGTCGCCAACCAGAACGCCTTGAGCGTTGTAAAACGGTGTCGGACTGCCACCCATTGCGTTTGAACTGAGGAATAATGTCCCGTCTCCGATGAGTACACCGTTGTTTTTGATCACACCTTGATAGAGGGTCAACGTTCCCGATGTCAGCGTTGTTGATTTTGACAAGCTGCTTCCTGAAAAAGGCGTTCCGTCACCCACCAAAACACCGCTGGCATACATACCCTGCCATTTATTCATCAGGTCGTTGCCGTAAAGAAAGCCGAAATTCGTTATCACGCCTTTGCCCCATTTAACGGTCTGTCCGCTGATGACGCTTGTTTGCGACGCCGGCAACGAGCTCTTGAGCAAGGCCGATCCGTTGGCGGTTGGAAGCGTAGCTTTAACCAATCGAGCGAGGCGAACCGCACCGTCAATGTTTACCTCGCCTGCACCCTGTTCCAGAGTATTGTAACCATTGAGCGGCTGCGCCGAATACATCAAAATTGCCTTTACAAGATTTGGTGTCAGATTCGGATTGGTGTCGATCAACATAGCTGCCGCGCCCGTGACCACCGGAGCCGCCATCGAGGTTCCGCTCATATACATCACCTGCTCGTCAGCATCGCTGGAAGCACCAGTCTTCAATGACGGAAATAAGGTAACGAATGTGCTGCCGGGACTTGCCGCCGCAATGATCTTGTTGCCAGATGCCACCACATCAGGCTTGATTAAATTGTCGTATTTTCTTACGCCGTTGATTGTCTGATAGCCGCGGGTCGGGCCTCTTGAACTGTAAGTGGCAACCGTATCGTCGCTGCGAATGTCTGTTCCCAAAGTATTGGCCGCGCCAACCGTAATAACGGAAGGCTCGATTCCCGGCGAACCAATCGTGCCATACAACTTATTGCCGTACAGATCTTTTCCACGATTTCCAGCGGAGGCTACTACTACGATTCCAGCATTTACCGCGCGGCGGGCCGCGAGGCATAACGGGTCCGTTTTGTAACTGTCTCTGACGGGCGTTCCCAAACTCATATTGATAACGCGGATGTTTTTCGAGGCTTTGTTGGCAATCGCCCAATCAATCGCGGCGATCACATTTGCACTTGTGCCGGTACCTAGCGAGCCTAACGCCTTTAGGCTATAAACCGACACGCCGCTGGAAATACCTTCGTAGGCTGCGCTTCCCAAACGCCAGTCTCCGGACATGATCGAAGCCACGTGGCTGCCGTGTCCGTATTGGTCCGCCAGGTTGCCCGTTCCGGTGAAATCGTAGCTCGTTACTTTGCTGGTTTCATCCCACTTTTTGAAAAGGTCGTGTCCTCCATAAACGCCGCTGTCGATTACCGCAACGCCTATACCGGAACCAACCAGCCAGGTATTCGCGTCGCTGTCGCCTCGATCGGAAATGCCCGTATTGTAAATGCCCGCCGTGTAGCCGACATGGCCGAAACCCATAACTTCTCGGTCAGGGCTGATGTATTCGACATTTTCGGACTTGGCGAGCTCTTTAACTTGAGAAAGTGGAAGCTCCGCACTCACCAGGCCCACGTTGTTGTATGCTTTTTTGAACTTGCCGCCGACTGCGATCAGATCGGATATTATGATGCCGTTTTTTTCCTGGTTGGCCTTAACCTCGCTGGCAAACAGTTCGGCGCTGTCTTTCGTGTTCAGGTCGCCGAGGCTTTCATTAAGAGGCGTTTCGGATTTTAGCTGAATAATAACCTTTTGAATCTCATTGGAGCGCATTCCCCGAAACTCTTCTTCTGCAATTTCTTCCAGATCAGGGGCGATCTTGCTTTTCGGCGAGAAATCTTCCGTTCCGTTCTGCTTCGTTGTCAAAACCTCGGGCGATTTACCTTCGTTTTTGCGAAACTGCCCGGCGATTCCGAACGAAAGCATCTGCATGGTTATCCCGATCAGAACCAGCGATGCAAAAATTTGTTTTAGTGAGAGGGCGTTCATATTCTTGTTCCAATTACTCAAACTATGGTGCACTCGTGTGCCGCGAACATAATCGCAACGGCTGTGCCAAAGATGCCGAGCACGCGGAACATCAACAAACAGTTACGTTTGAGAAGCTTCAGGCCGTTTGTGAGTGCGATTAGTTCGTTCAGCTTGACCGAAAGATATGTCAATCCGACAGTCGTTTTGACCGAACAGGTTTTTCCAGTGAACAAAAAAAGGAAAGCAGCGGCGCCTTCCTTTTTTTTCTTTTGAGATGATTTGATCTAGATTTCCAGAATATCGATCAATTCCTGAACGGCCCCGGCGCTTTTTTGCAGGGCCGCGCGTTCGTCGTTTGTCAGGTTTATTTCGATGATCTGCTCGATCCCGTTCTTGCCAAGCTTGACCGGTACGCCGACGAAGAGATTGTTGATTCCATATTCCCCTTCGAGATATACCGCGCAAGGAAGGATTTTCTTTTTGTCCTTAAGGATTGCTTCAGCCATCTCGACCGCGCCGAGACTGGGAGCGTAATAGGCCGAACCGGTCTTTAGCAGACCAACGATCTCGGCTCCGCCGTTCGCGGTACGCGTGATGATCGCTTCGATCGTGTCCTTTGGTAAAAGCTCGGTGATCGGTATGCCAGCACAAGTCGAATAGCGAGGAAGCGGGACCATCGTGTCGCCGTGGCCGCCGAGGACAAAGGCCGTTACATTCTCAACCGACACGTCCAGCGCCTCAGCCAAAAAGCACCGCATGCGGGCCGAATCCAAAACGCCTGCCATACCCATTACTCGATTCTTCGGGAAGCCGGAGCGGCGAAACGCGACCTGCGTCATTGCATCGAGCGGATTCGAAACTACGATGATAAAAGAATTTGGCGAGTATTTCGCCACCTGTTCGGTAACCTGGCCGACGATGTCGGAGTTCGTCTTCAAAAGATCATCGCGGCTCATGCCCGG
>DLHV01000103.1:34835-44422 GCA_002483395.1 Chloracidobacterium sp. UBA7659
CGCTCCAACCAGTTTTACGTCAAATCCGTCGATCGGAGCGGCTTGTGCAAGATCAAGCGACTTTCCCTGCGGCGTGCCTTCGACAATATCAACCAATATAACGTCAGCGAGTTCTTTGCTCGCGATCCAATGCGCGGCCGTCGCACCGACATTTCCCGCGCCGACAACCGTAACCTTATTTCTTCCAGCCATTATTTTCCTCTCTCAAGACTTAATAAAATACGTGTGTGATTAACGAAACTATTCTATGACGACAGGAAAATTCCCGCAAACAACCGCATCGGTTTAATACACGATAGTGGTTGCTTTGCCCTAATTTTGGTGATAACTTTCCTTTGCTCGATCTCAAGACCTTTAAACAATCTGTAAAATGAAAATCCTTCGTTTCATATCAGCTTTGCTTGTTTTGTGCTTTTTATTTCCGGCAGCACTTTTTGCTCAAACGGCAATTCCGTCCGCGTCGGGTAAAAGGCATAAACGTATTGTCATCCGCAATTCGACTGTCGTGGATGGGAGCGGAAAACCGGCTGCCGGGCCTTTTGACATAGTTGTCGAAAACGACCTGGTAACGCAGATCGTTTCGATCGATCCGGTTGCGGCAAAAGAGGGAAAACCCAAACGCCCCGCGGCGGGCGACCTGGAGATCGATGCCAGCGGCAAGTATGTTTTGCCCGGGCTGATCAACCTTCACGGGCACACGCATGACGAACGCGGTGGCAAGCCGCAGCCCGTCGAATACTGTATGAAGATGTGGCTGGCATGCGGGATCACGACAGTCCGTGACGCATGGGCGTCGAAAAAGGTGCTGGCGTGGCGTGATCAAAGCGCAATCAACGGCATCGCAAGCCCGCGCATATTTGCCTATGGAGGCTTTACGGATGCCCCGTCTCCGACTAACCCGGAGGCAGCCCGCGAGCGTGTCCGCGAGCTAAAGCAGGCCGGATACGACGGAATAAAACTCTACACCGTCGATCGCGACATAATGCAGGCGATGATGGACGAGGCGAAAAAGCTCGGCACGCGCGTGGCACATCACGTGGGCGTTGAAGAGACAAACGCCTGGGACGACATTAAATTCGGGACGACGAGCATTGAGCACTGGTACGGAATTCCGGATGCGGCGATCGAGAGCGGCCGCCAGAACTTTCCTGCGGGTTACAATTACAACAATGAAGTTGACCGTTTTCGTTATGCGGGAAGGCTTTGGCGAGAAGCAAATTGGGAACGTTTGATGAAGGTCCTTGACGGGATGGTCGAAGCGGGTGTCGCCTGGAATCCGACATTGGACATCTATGAGGCTTCACGTGACCTGCAAAGGGCGCAGACAAATCCGGCCTTTGCCGAATATCTCCATCCAGTCCTGGAAGAATATTTCAAACCCAATCCGGCCAATCACGGTTCGTATTTTATCGGCTGGACCTCGACCGACGAGACGTTCTGGAAGGAGAATTATCGGATATGGATGAAGGCGTTATTTGAATTTGAAAAACGCGGTGGCGTGATTGGAGTGGGCGAAGACGCCGGATTTATTTATCAGATGTACGGCTTCGGGCTTATTCGCGAGCTTGAGTTGCATCAGGAAGCTGGGTTTCACCCGCTCAAGGTTATACAACACACGACCAGCAACAACGCAATGATTCTCGGCGAAGAAAGCAGGCTCGGCCGCGTCCGTGTCGGTTTCAAAGCAGATCTAATAGTCGTCAATGGGAATCCACTTGAAAATTTCAAAGTGCTGTATCCGACCGGCATCGAAGTGATCCGCGATGGAAAGGTCGTCAAAACGGGCGGAATCGAGTGGACGATCAAAGACGGCATTCCGTTTCATGCACCGACACTTGCGGCTGAAATACGCGACATGGTCATTAAAGCCCGACAGCGCTAAAAAAGCCCGATACGCTCTCCCCTTCGCATCGGGCTTTTTCAAAATGGTCGCGGATATAATCGACGACCAAATTCATAAACTGTTTTTCAATAATCGCTGGCCGGCAGCACAACTTCGCTTTTCAACTCGATCTCGAACTCTTCGTCCGTTCGAATATAAACATCCTTTCCTTTTCGCAGCATCGCAACACCCGTTCCGGCTCCCGCTCCTATTCCGGCACCGATCAATGCTCCGTTCTCAACTTTTGTCACCGCACCGAAAATAGCCCCAAGTGCAGTTCCTCCGAATACCGTAAACAAATCGGCCGTTCGCGATGAAGCGGCTTTTAGCTCATTTACCAGAAGTCCGTCGATTTGCCGTTTTATGTTATTGGCAAACCGTATCGTTTCAAACCGAACCTGCATCCGGCCGTTTTTCCCGCCAACACCCGCACCCGACACTTTGATGATTCGTCCCTCGATGACGGTTCCTGCCGATAAGACGACAGTATTGCTTACCGAGAGTGGCTTCGACACCGTAGTTGTAAACGTGTCATTCACCGACGAAACCTTCGAGCTTATCTCGGAATCCATGCTGAGCCGGATCTTGGTTCCGGCCGGCAGCCGGTAAATGGAATCTTCCTGACCGGAAACAGTTATAAAATTTACAAAGAGCAAAAATGAAACTGCGAAGACTTTGGCAACACGAGCGTAGAAGTTCATCTGACCTCCATCTTCGCGGATTTTCAAACAACATCCGCGAAGTATTATTGCAATGGCCGTGCCATTAAACGAAAAACCCGGTGGAGATACGAAATCGCCTTGATTTGTCGCATTCTACCGTTTGGCGGCGGAGTTTGTCCATACTTTTTGGTTACAATTTGGTCGATGGCATGCACGATTTCGGGCAAACGTTATGAGTCCCTGCTTCAGCAGGCTCTTCTAGGCTCCCCTCCTGTCTTAGGAGGGGTGACAGGATTTAGCTCCCCTCCTGGTTTTGAGGAGGGGTGCCGATACTTCATCGGCGGGGTGGTCGGCTGACGGGGTGGTGCCTAAAGGCGGAACTCCAAACTATTGAAGGATGGGATGTCCGCCGCCCTTGCTGTGATCGGCGGTTTCGCGGTACCGTCGCCGGTCGTTGTGATAAAGCACAAGGTGCTCGCCTTCATAGCGGACAACGTTGGATACACGCTGAAAATCTTTTGTGTGTTCGGCAATTACAAACGAGCACGGGTCGTTAGCGATCACCATCCCTGCGGCGTAGATAAAACCGCCCTGGTCGTAAACCGTTCCGCCGTATTGGGCGGCTCCTACGGCGATGTCCGGCGAATACTGACCCGTGCTGTCCTTCGTTCTATCGGCCTTGCCTATATAAACCGAATAGTCCGAATAATTAAGACGCCTCGAATACCGGTTTTTTCGGGCGACCGCAAAAAGATCGGTAAGTCCGCTGTCGATAGCGTTCAAAACGCTTGCAGACGGACGAGTTACCGCAAAGACATTCGCTCCTTTCGGTGTTCGAACGGAGACAGTAAACTTGTCACCCGTAATACGCAGGGCTTCGGCCAAAACGCGCTGATTCTGGGCGACAGCTGTTTCGCTCAGACCAGCCGCAAAAGCAAATACTGTGATGACGATAGAGATAAATTTACTTTGTTTCATATAAACCCTGCATAGTTATCCGCAATTTATGTACCAAGAAGCAAGTGATCGTCCCACTTCGATCCAGATTGTACGGAAAGTGAGACGGGTTAAATAGAGTTACTGCAAGAATTACAGCCAAAAATCGTCTCATTTAGAAATTGCTTAAACGTAAAGTGAGACAGTGCATGGCGGCAATCGCAGGCGAGAAATTGTCAATGACCAAAAACGAGGCCTGTACCACAGCCACCGTTTGAATAGTATTGCACAGATGCAACAGAATGTCACGTTCGGGATGACTGGAGCCCAGGGCCACGGCAGTTAAAGGATCGGGCATCGCTTCCGGAGAAGGCGAAGGCGTCTGTACCCGATGGCAACAGGAACCGGCGCCTTGGTACAGGCCGTCTCGATCAGGAGCAAGGTCACTACTGCGATTTTGATGTCAGCAATACCTAGCTGCATAGACCCCTGTCGACATAAGTTTTATTGCCTTTTGAATTGATGTAATAGCATCCGCCGCGAGATCCTCGAAAATATGTCCGCGAGCCGGTAGACGGAGCTGAAGCCGGCGGGGTGCTGACGATGATCGGTTTTGGCTCTGGTCGCGTAACACGAGCAGCAGGAGCGACTGGTGGCTCCACCGATATTGTATCTGCGCTCGACGAACCGATAATGCGGACCGAATTGCTTTCGATCCATCCAACGTATTCCCGTGCTTGGACGAGGCACCACGCACCACTTTGTTTAACGATCTCGACGGCCGCACCGATCTCAAGCGTCGTGATCTTTTTGCCCGATTCCGATGCTGTGCCGCGGAGTTTTGCATTGTCTGTAACGACGGTTGCAGTTTGAGCCTTCAACGAAACGATGAAAACGAAAAGAAACGCGACCAAGAGTACGTTTTTCATACCGGACCTCCTACATTCGATAAATTCGCCCGACGCGGTCGCCGGCGAGGTGTAAAAGCCAGGAAACATCCGACAGGTCCTGATGAGCCGGACGATCTCGGGACCCATCAAACTTATCTGCACTGATCACTACGGATGATATGTTCGCTCTGTATGGCCCTTTAGCTGCGAAGGATAAAAGTACACGTCCCTCAGATCGCCGGTGCTGTAGCGTTTCGCCTGATCGTTAAAGTGCGGCGATGACAAGTTGCCGCTTTCGCCTCCGGCTGTCACGGCTTTGGCACGCACTGTCTTGCCGAACTCAACAACCGCCACAAAACTGTTGCCGCTGGTGCCGTAGATCTTCCTCGACCCTTTGTAGCTTCGAGCGCCGAACGAGGCGAGCGATCCCCAGTTTCCCGATGTGAATCCGACCGGGATACTCGGCTTGGCATCGTCGAACGGATGCACGATGTCGCTGGATATGCGTTGGAAGCGGTTTATGTCACCCCACGGTGTTTTCCATGTTCCGAAATCGGACGAAAGTTTCCCAGACACCTCTGAAAGCGATTGGAGCAATTGTTCCGCGGACGCTATGCTGCTGATAAATTCTTCCGGTGACATTCCAGCACGCCTCGCCTCGGCGCCCGTTTTCCGCAGAATATCCTCGGCCCAGAACACTGCGAGCGAAGTCGGAACCGAGTCGGTGGACCAACGCAGGTCCCACGAGCGAAGGAGAGCGATCTGCTCGGACAATTTCGCTTTTAGCGGGTCGTCGGAACGGGTCTGATCCCAGGCTTTTATCAAGGCAGGCAGCGGTTTTTCAAACCAGGTTAGATAGCTGTCGTAAGCCGCCGCATTGAGCGATTCGAGCGTAAAATCCTTTTTGTTTTCGAGCACCCGGACAGCATGCCGTCCGCGGGCCGATTCAACCCCTGAATCGACATAAACCGGATAATCGGCTTGCTTCAAGCTGCTTGGCCCGGCGGCTGACCACGGGGAATTGTTCGAGTTGTAAACCCAGCCTGACGCCGGATTTTGCAGGTTGGGCAGATCGTCCAGAGCGTGGAGGCCTTCGTAGTCGGTTGCAGGATCGGTGCCGTCGACTGGTTTTGTCCAGTCGAATTTCGTATCGCGTCTTGGCATGTAATTTACGTGAAAGTATGCGATGTTGCCGTCCGCGTCGGCGTAAAGCGTATTATTGGAGGAATTTGCCTTGAGCTCCATCACCTGTTTGAATTCAGCATAGCTTTTTGCCTTTGTCCGCCCATATGACTGCATCAACGCCTTGACCGGCTCGTGCATCAGCCTGACGCTTATCCACTGGCCGGTCTCGGCTGTTTTGCGGACGACCGGGCCGTGATGAGTGCGAAAGACGTTAAAAGTCCGCTCGGACATGCCGCTTGCGTTCTTGAACGGCACCTTGATCGTCGTAACGATTACTGGCCGTTCCTCGCCGCCGAACTTGTAGAAATATTTGCTGTCTTTTTTCACAACCGACTCGCGAAACTCATCGATCGCGTCGGCGGCACTCGACGTGTGCATCCAGCCGCAGCGTTCGTTAAAGCCCTGATAGATAAAGATCTGGCCCCACGTCACGGCACCGTACGCGTTGATCCCTTCGCCGCTCGTCATTTGCAGCTCGGACCGGAAGAAGAACGATGTGTGCGGATTTATCAGCAGCAGAGCTTTTTTGCCCACCGTATTTTTTGGCGAGATTGCGATGCCGTTCGATCCGGTTGGTTCGGTAAGCGGGTCGGGTTCGATCTCAGCGACCGGTTGGGTGCCGTACATGTTGGCGAGGCGTTCGGGGCTGATCGATTCGATATCGCCGCCGATGCTGCCCTCGGTGAATGAGAGCGCCATCCACGGCTCGAATCGCGCAATCACTTTTGGCTTTACGTCAGGATGTTTGGCGAGATAAAAATTCAGCCCATCGGCCCACGCCGTCATCAGCTTTTGCAGCCACGGCGGGCTGTCCGCAAAATTCTTCTTCAATTCCTCGGGCTGGATAAACAGCTTTTGCCGAAGGTCGGTCCAGATGGCCTTTTCCCCTTCGGCCTCGGCGGTGCGGCCGAGTGAGGTGATGTAATTTGTCTCGACGCGGTTAAAATCGTCCTCGGCCTGAGCGTAGATCATCCCAAACACCGCGTCCGCATCTGTCTTGCCGGTGATGTGCGCGATACCCCAATCATCGCGCGTGATAGTGACATTTTGTGCCTGTTGCTCCCATCGGCGGAGTTCCGCATTTTGGGCGGAGGCAGTAATGTGCGAGACGAATACAAGAGCAAGAAGGAAAGCACTAACGCAGATCGGGCGAAGAAGATATTGCTTCATTTGTACACCAAGGCTCGTTTAGGTTGGCAATTTGATGGTACTGGGGACGGGAATCGAACCCGTACGTCCCTAAGGACACAGGATTTTAAGTCCTGGGCGTCTACCAATTCCGCCACCCCAGCATGATTTATGAGATTAGCACGAGTCGTATTTAACTTCAAAACATCACAAAATCAGCAGTTTGCGCAGATTGCTAAACGGTTCTTCCCCGAATGGATATGGTATTATTGGCTCGAAAGTTCTTTTAGGTAACGTAAATGGATCAATTGGTTTGGATAATGTGGCTTGTTCTTGGCGTGGGCCTGATCATAGCCGAGATCTTCACACTCGGCTTCTTTCTGCTTTGGTTCGGCGTCGGCGCTATCGCGGCCGCTCTTGCCGGAATGCTCGGTGCACCGTTTGCGTTGCAGTTTGCAGTTTTCGCCGGGGTTTCGATCGCGTTGACGGCGATGTCCCGGACGATCTTCGCGAAATATCTTTCGCACAGCGAAGAGAACACGCTAAAAATGGGAGTCGATTCGCTGCCGGGGCAGATCGGCACGGTAACGACCGCAAGCAAGGGAGCTTTGAACGAAGGCGCGGTGAAGGTTTATGGATCGACCTGGACGGCGTTTCCGATCGACGGTGAAAGTGTGCTGGTAGAAGGCGAGAAGGTGGAAGTGGTCAGTATCAAAGGCTCGTCAATTTACGTCCGCCGCGTGACGAACGAATTGCCCGAGTGGCGTGATAAGACCGAAGATTAGATAATTTCCGCAGTGTCCTGATCGGCTGTATCGTGAATATTGCCGAGATCGATCAATTCAAGCTGCACCTCTTCGCCGGTCGGTTCAGGCAAATGATCGCCGGTGAGTTTCGCAAGAACAACTGTGATATTATCTTCGCCGCCGTTTTCGTTTGCTTCCGTGACAAGCTCCGCACATGCAACCTCTAACTGCTCAAGATTTGCGGTTACGATTCTCTGCATGCTTGCCGCCGTCACTTTGTTCGACAAACCATCGCTGCAAAGCAATACAACATCATTCTTGCTTGGCACGAGCCGCGCCGAAACCGGGTAGATCTCATTTTGCGCTCCGAGAGCCTGAAGGATCACATTCTTGAGTGTGTGTGTCTCGGCCTCTTCGGCCGAGATTTGCTGGGCATCGATTAGTTGCTGGACGAGCGACTGGTCTTTGGTGACCTGATAGATCTTGCCGTTTCTCACCAGATAAGCACGGCTGTCGCCGACCTGAATTATATCGACTGCGTTTGGCGTTACACCCATTCCGGTAAAGGTGGCTCCCATTCCCTGAAACTGAGGGTCGGTCCGGCCCTGTTGATGAATAAGATAATTTGCGTAGAGAGTGGCGTTGTATAACTTTGCTACAAGGTGATGCTCGTAGCCTTCCGGCGTAAGGGTTTCGTCAACGTCTTCGTGGAGAATCTTTTCGCAAACCGATTCGACAGCCATCTTGCTTGCAACTTCTCCGGCAAGAGCGCCGCCCATTCCGTCCGATACCGCGAGTACGACGCCGTTGTCGTCGACCTCGAAATTCTGAGTCTCGATTACAAATTCGCCGTCAGCCTGAGCACCCGTCCATGCCTTCGAACGGGTAATGTTCAATATCAGGTAGTTGTCTTCGTTACCCCGGCGTACGCGTCCGATGTGCGAAGTCGCATGTATCTCGACAGTTAACATAATCAACGAGTCAAAAGTCTATCGAGTTGTGAGTACAGAGTCAAAATCACGTTGATCGACTCCAGACCAAGACCCGAAACCCTCGACTAACTAAGCGCTTGATCCAGATCTTCGATTATATCCTCTACATCCTCGATTCCAACCGAAATTCTCACCAATCCGTCCGTGATCCCCAACCGTTCCCGCGTCTCCAACGGGACAGAAGCGTGTGTCATGGTGGCTGGATGAGAGATCAAGGACTCGACTCCACCCAGACTCTCACCGAGAATACACAATTTGACGCTTTCCAAGACCTTTTTTGCGTTCTCCAGCGACCCAGTCTCGAACGCGACCATGCCGCCAAATCCTGTCTGCTGCCGTTTTGCCAACTCGTGCTGCGGGTGAGAAACCAATCCAGGGTAGTAGACCTTTTGCACCGAAGGATGTTCGGCGAGGAAGTTGGCCACGACGCGGCCGTTTTTGTCGTGCGCTTCCATCCGCACGGCAAGCGTTTTTGTGCCGCGTAAAACGAGAAACGAATCGAACGGTGACAGTATCGCACCTATTCCGTTCTGGACAAACTTTATCCACTCGGCGTCGTTTTCGTCATTGAGGGCGACGAAACCGCCGACGCTGTCCGAATGGCCGTTGAGATACTTTGTTGTGGAGTGAACCACGATGTCGACGCCCAGATCTATCGGCTTCTGAAAATACGGCGACATGAAAGTGTTATCACATACCACTTTCGCCCCATGAGCATGAGCCATGTCCGAAACCGTCTTAAGGTCCGTCACCGACATCACCGGGTTTGTCGGTGTTTCGACGAATACCATCTTCGTGTTTGGTTTGAAGGCTTTTTCGAGATTTGAAATGTCCGTTGTATCCGCGAGGTCGAACTCGACGCCGTAATTCGACAGTATCCGGCTAAAAAGCCGAAACGTGCCGCCGTATGTATTGTCACCCAAAACAACATGATCACCGGATTTTACAAGCTTGAGCGTGGCATCAATGGCAGACATTCCCGAAGCAAATGCGTATCCGAAGCGGGCATTTTCAAGAGCAGCTATGTTTTTTTCCAGAGCGAGGCGGGTTGGGTTCTGGGTTCGGGCGTATTCAAAACCTTTGTGTTTTCCGAGGCCGTCCTGGGCATACGTTGACGTCTGGTATATCGGGACACTCACGGCACCCGTGGCAATGTCAGGCTCGTT
>DLHV01000103.1:44456-47860 GCA_002483395.1 Chloracidobacterium sp. UBA7659
GTGTGAATAGTATCAAAAATGGAGGGTTTAGGTGAACAAATCCCTCGTTTCAACGCGTTTTTATGGTAACTTGCCGGGTTGAAAAATGCAAACAGGAAAGATTTGAGGGTGCGAGGTATGGAATTAGTAGTGAAGGTACGAAAATCGCTCGCCGTTCGCGGTATTTCGTTCGTAGTTGGTGATTTTTTCTTCGTGCTCAAGCGTCAGAGCTATATCGTCAAGACCGTTCAATAAACAGTGCTTTCGGAAGGCATCGATATCGAAGTTGGAAAGAAATCCACAGTCATCGCTCACCGTTTGATCGATGAGATCGATCGTGAGTTTATATACCGGTTCCGTGTCGGCTCTATCCGCCAATTCGGCAACTTCTTGTTCTGCCAGAGCGACAGGAAGGAGACCATTTTTGAGGCTGTTATTGTAGAAAATATCTGCAAAACTCGGCGCGATGACAACGCGAAAGCCATGATCCAAAAGGCTCCACGGCGCATGCTCGCGAGAACTGCCGCAGCCGAAATTTGCTCCCGCGATGAGGATCGACGATCCGTCGAAGCGGGAGTCGTTCATGACAAAGTCCGGGTTCGGCGATCCGTCCGAATTGAACCGCCAGTCATAGAAAAGAAAAGCACCATAACCCGTCCGCTCAATTCGCTTCAGAAATTGTTTCGGAATTATCTGGTCCGTATCGATATTAGCGCGATAGAGCGGCGTCAGCGTTCCAGTATGTTCTGTAAATTTGATCACGAGTTAATTCTTAAAATTCCAATCCCTGACATCGACAAAATGTCCGGCGATCGCGGCTGCGGCGGCCATCGCCGGGCTTACAAGATGTGTTCGCCCGCCGCGTCCTTGCCGGCCCTCGAAATTCCGGTTGCTGGTCGAAGCGCAGCGTTGGCCCTCTGCCAAAATATCGTCGTTCATGGCAAGGCACATCGAACATCCTGCGTCGCGCCATTCGAACCCGGCGTCGAGAAAAATCTGTGCAAGGCCTTCCTGCTCGGCCTGTCGTTTAATAAGCATCGAACCCGGCACGACCATCGCATTCACCTTCGAGTTGACCTTATGGCCTTTTGCGACCTTGGCGGCTTCGCGAAGATCTTCGATGCGAGAATTGGTGCATGATCCGATAAACGCACGGTCAATCTCGATGTTATCTATTCTCTGCGATGCCTCAAGGCCCATGTATTCGAGAGCACGCTCATATGATTTCCGTTCGTTCTCGTCCGTCGAGTCCGTAATGTCCGGCACCTGTTTTGTTATCGGAGCCGACATTCCAGGTGAAGTTCCCCAAGTCACGAAGGGCTCGATCTCGGCCGCTTCGATCTCTAGAGTCTTGTCGAAAGAAGCGGTTTCGTCGCTTGGAAGCTTCCTCCACGATTCAACCGCCTCATCCCATTGATCGCCGGTCGGAGAAAAGTGGCGACCTTTGAGGTAGGCGAAAGTGACCTCATCAGGTGCAATCAATCCAGCCTTGGCACCGGCTTCTATGCTCATGTTGCAGACGGTCATTCGGCTTTCCATCGACATGTCCTTGATTGCCGTTCCGCAGTATTCAATTACATGGCCGTTGCCACCGTCGGTGCCGATGCGGTTGATGATCGCCAGGATTACATCCTTTGACGTAACGCCGAACGGAATGTCGCCTTCGACATTGATTCGAAAATTCTTCGATTTTTTTTGCTGAAGGCTTTGCGTTGCGAGAACGTGCTCAACCTCGCTTGTGCCGATTCCGAATGCCAGGGCGCCGAATGCCCCGTGAGTCGAAGTATGCGAATCGCCGCAAACGATTGTAAAACCGGGCTGAGTCAAACCCTGTTCAGGACCGAAAACGTGGATGATTCCTTGCTCGATGCGGTCTAAATCGTAGATTCTAACTCCGAAATCTTTGGCGTTTTGCCTCAAAGTTTCGACCTGTTTGGCGGCAATTTTATCGTTAAAAGGCAAATGACGATTGATAGTTGGGATGGCGTGGTCAATTGTTCCAATGGTCAAATCGGGGCGGCGAACTTTTCGATTATTCATCCGCAAACTTTCAAAGGCTTGGGGCGTAGTGACTTCGTGAATCAGGTGTAAATCAATATAGATGAGTGCAGGTTTGCCCGCTTCTTCGTGGACAACGTGCGTTTCCCAGATTTTATCGTAAAGCGTTTTCATATTGGTTGATTGATTCATTGATTCATTGATTCATTTGCTCATTGATTCATTAAATCATTGCTTCCAATCAACCAATGATTCAATGAAAAAATGATTCAATTTCTTCCGCTCGCGTAGCTCAATTGGCAGAGGCGTTGGTTTCAAACACCAAAAGTTGTGAGTTCGAATCTCTCCGTGAGTATCGTTCGATTTTAGATTTGTAATTTCGGATTATGTTTTTTTTTGCTCGCGTGGCGAAACGGCAAACGCAAGAGATTTAAAACCTCTAAATTGTAGGTTCAACTCCTACCGCGAGTATTTTCCGATTTTGGATTTGCGATTTTAGATTTTGGATTGTTTGCTTTCAAACGACTAATCCAAAATCATCAATCCAAAATCAATCTGAGGACGTAGGCAAATGGCTAAGCCGCCTGACTTTCATTCAGGAAATTACGGGTTCGAGTCCCGTCGTCCTTGCTTTCGGAGGGATGAGGGATGAATTAAATCCGAAATCCGAAATCCCGAATCCCAAATCTAAATGGGCGAATGCTGAAATGACTACATTCACTGCTAATGAAACGGTGTCATTTCATTTTCTTGTCGCCCATCACTCTTGGAAACGTGGCGAAATGGTAGCCGCAAATGTTTGCTAAACATTCGAGCAAAGTCTCTTACAGGTTCAAGTCCTGTCGTTTCCGCTATTTCGATTTGGGAATTGGGAATGCGGATTTCGGATTGTTGTTTATCCAACGACCAATCCAAAATCCAAAATCACCAGTCCAAAATCGTCATGTGGTTTGTAGCTTAATCGGCAAAGCACCGCACTGTGAATGCGGCTTATGTGAGTTCAAATCTCATCAATCCACCTCTTTCGATTGCGGATTTGGGAATGCGGATTGCGGAATCAAATCCGAAATCCCAAATCCAAAATCGCTTTGGGGTTGTGGCAGAAAGGCGTATGCACTTCACTGTCTATGAAGACGATGACGGTTCGAGTCCGTTCAGCCCCGTTTGGACATTTAGCTGAGAAAGATTAGCGTCAGTCTGAAAAACTGAAGAGGTTGGTGCGTTGCCAACAATGTCCATTTTGAAAACTATGAAAATGAAACTTTGGATCAATGATTATGGGTGACAGTTGGATTCAAATTCCAATTAAATTATCAACTATTTACAGCCGATTAGCTCAGCGGAATGAGAGCGGAAGTCTTCTAAACTTCAGGTCGTTGGTTCAAATCCAACATCGGCTATTACGATTTTGGATTGGTGATTTTGGA
>DLHV01000026.1 GCA_002483395.1 Chloracidobacterium sp. UBA7659
TGGATCAGGCGGCAAACGATCTTGGGGTCAACCGCATTCGGTTAGAGATCAATAGCGGTGTCGAAAATCCGGTCGATTATTTTGCCCAGTGGCAAGCGGGACAAATTACGGTGAGCCAATATCAGGCGGCATCGCACCAGATAATCAACGATGACGCGAATCCTAATGTCATCAACCTGAACGGCTTCAAATGGTCATCTTTCGATCATACAATTACTGAATTAGTACTGCCGCTGCGGCAGCGTTTGCAAGCTCGCGGAGAGTCATTATCGATCAATGTTAATTACGTCGATTTTGGGTCTTCGGCATTTGAGCATAAAAACACCCCGGCGGAGTATGCCGAATTCGTCCTCGCCACATATCAGCACATGCAGAGTGCTTATGGCTTCGTTCCCGATAGCTGGGAAGTCATTCTCGAACCTGACAACTCCGCAGCCGCCTGGTCAGCGTCTCAGGTTGCGCAAGTGATAAAGGCGGCTGGCGATAGATTAACAGCGAACGGGTTCACGCCTTCCTTTACCGCTCCGTCCACATTAAGCGCATCCAACGCCCCAATCTATATAGACCAGATCGCTGCGACAAGCGGCGCCATGCAATATGTTGGCGAGTTTTCATACCATCGTTATTCGGGAGTTTCGGACGCGGTATTGGCGAATATCGCTAACCGTGCAGTCCTGTATAACAAGCAGACCTCAATGCTCGAAAAGATCGGTGCGGATTATAATGATCTTCACCAGGATCTTAAGCTTGCCCGGAACTCTTCGTGGCAGCAATTTACACTAGCATTTATAAACGAAGGTTTTGGTGATAACGGAGCACAGTATTACATTATTAACGACGCGAATCCGAATAATCCGATTATCACGATGGGAAGCCGCACGAAGTTGTTACGACAGTACTTTCGCTTTATTCGTGCCGGTGCTCAACGCATCGAAGCCCTCACCGGTAATTCCGCCTTCGACCCGGTGGCGTTTATCAATACAAATGGCAAATACGTGGTGGTTGTTAAGACCACAAACAGTGGTTCGTTCACGATTCAAGGATTGCCTCCGGGAGCATACGGCATCAAATACACTACCGCAGCCCTATACAATGTTGATTTGCCTGACGCCGCCTTAGGCATTGGACAGTCCCTTACGACAAACATTCCAAATCCAGGAGTAATAACAGTTTACGCACGATAAGTCGGTAAATCTCATTCTTACCTTCTTATATTTGCATCCTCCGCAAGCGAGGCTGGACGCCACGTCTTTCGGGCCGAAATATACAAGCAATAATTTTGCTTGTTTTCCGGCCCGTATTTGGGTTATATTGGTCGCAAACATCTTCATTCATCTTGCTCTCACCATTATTCGAGCCACGGGGAATCAGCGGCCTTTTGCGGTAGTTTAACCAGGGGTTTTTTCCCGCCGTCGGCTTAACACACTTCGTTTGAAAAGTGCATGATTTCGAGGCTGCGGGCCAAATCGGCTTAATTGGCGATAAGATTCCGGCTCCCACAAGATTTGTCGATATGATTTCGATGATTTCTGAGTTGTTATCTTCGTTCTTGGGCATAATTGGATGGTTATCGCTTATACTGCTGCCCGGCGCATGGGTAACATTTGGACTTAGCTTGTCCAGGTTTCCATGTTGTTTGAAGCTGTTGATGGGAATGGCGCTCGCGCCGCTCGTGGTGTTCGTACAGTTTTACGCACTGCGGATCCTCGGAGCTTCGTTCGAAACAACCGTGCCGCTACTGGTCCTCCTAAATTTGCCCGCGGTTTATCTGATCCATAAGAGGCGTCGGAAAACCTCATTTACCGGATTTCAACCTTTGCTGGGCGCGGCCGTTGTTTTGCTCATCCCCTTGGCCTTGCTCATACCCGAATTGCTGGACAGCCAGGTTAGGGTTTTCACCGGACACGCGTGGATGCAATCCGACATTGTTTACATGCTCGCCGATGGAAATCTACGATTGGAAGAACCGGAACTGGCCGGTTTGAAAATGGTTTATCCATGGGCCGCTCATCCGTTTCAAGCCGCTCTTAGCTATCTGCTGAACTCAGCTCCCGCGTCCAGCTATATTTGGACCAATTTGGTAGTGCTTGCATGTATGTACGGGTTTTCGGCATATACCGTTGCCGAACTCGGCGGCAATCGCTTCTCACGGATTAATTCCTTTCTATGGCTCTGTTTTGGACTCAATTTTGCCGGCTATGTTTTTTTCTCGATGCTGCCCAGTGCGATCGATGGGACGTTTTGGAACCACGGGCCATATAACTACGCGTGGATAGGGGGCGATTATCGAATTACACCGTGGTTGCTGAAGTTTTTCTTCTTTGAGCAAAGTATTTATGGCATATGCTTGCTTAGCGCCGTTATTTATCTTTTGATTAAAGAACGTGCTTCCGGCCTGACCTTGGATTCGCTCATCCTTCTCGGCTNNCGGTTTACTTTGCTCCGGCCGCCATCGCCGTGTGCTGCTCAGCGTTGACATTCTCTCTTGACTGGTCCAGGCCGGAAAAGCCTGATTTTTTTCAGCAGTGCCTCTGGCTGGGAGCCGCCTTGTTTACCGCGGCAGTCGTAACCTTCGCTAACGTTAAATTCATAAGTGTGGACCGGGCTACACCGTCGATGATTTTGCCTTCGCTAAGTCTTCATTTTGCGAAATATACTTTGATAAAATCGGTTAGCAGCGTGGTCGTCCTGGCATTACTGCTAGGTGGCCTTGGTCTTGCTTTTCGGAGATGCTGGAAGGACAACCGCAACGCAACGATAATTCTCGCGNNCGGATTGGGCAGCGCGTTGTTATATATATTGCTCGAAATACCTAAACCTTCGGCCGAGTACAAGTTTCTGTTAACGGCGGCACTCTTTTTTGCTCCTTTTCCGGCTCTGGCTCTCCAGCCTTATCTGGAACGGCTCAAAGGCAAGGCACTGCCGGTTTTCGCCCTAATAGCGTTTGTGCTGGCTGCGCCCGCGGCACACAAGATTTACACCGATTTCCCGTGGACGCCTCCGTGGCCGCACCCGGCGGCGGATGCAAGCAGTTTTGATTTGCGGCTGGACGAACACGAGCCGCTGTCCCCGCTTTGCGACGCCATCCGGCAAAAAACGCCGCTTGATGCAATTCTCGTTATAGAAAAAAGCCACGTGCATTTTCCAACTCTGACCCACAGGAGACTCTATGCCCCCCCTTTGCAGAATAAACCGCATCCCGGAGTGTTTATAATGAGCGACTTCCTGCTGGCGACACAGAAGGGCTATGGCAAGGAAATAATTGCCGACCGTAGATTAGTTGTTAAAGAACTCTTCAACTCGCCTGATGACAACCAGCGGGCTCAATCGATCGAGCAAATCCTTCGTATGAAAGCGCCGGTAGCAATCATTCTGGAAATGCCGCGACACGCAGGGTTGCAGGAGTGGCTGGCGGCAGATGCAAGGAATTCGCGCTTGTTTGACGACGGCGTTATGGCGTTATGGCTGATTGAGCCGAGCGCTAAAGCAAACTGACATTATTCTCGTCCATTTCTTCGAAACTAAAATCCGGCAATAAGCGCGCGAGCGATCAATCCCAGCATTTTATTGGAGTTTGCAAATAACGCAAAACTGGCCGCTACGTAAACAAATGTCAGGACCATTGCAGCGGCGTTGATATAGCGATTTTCATTGTATGCCTTGTAGCGTGCGGTCCCTAGTTTAGCTTTCATCCAAATCGTGAAGTAATGATTGGCAATAATACCGGCGGCATGGACGAGACCGAATAAAATGTAGTGCAGGGCCAAGCCGTGCCACACACCAATTACCAAAAATACCGCAATAATTGCGATCGAAATGCTAATGTTGGTGTACCTTACACCGAACCTCCTGATCAAACCCATCGAGACCGGAGTGAAGACAACGTCCCGAACGTACTCCGACAGGGTAATGTGCCAGCGGTTCCAGAATTCCTTCACATTCCTGGCTGCAAACGGATTGTCGAAGTTTTCCTTTACACGAATCCCGATCAGTGCCGCGACACCAATTGCCATGTCGCAAAATCCGGCAAAATTACAAAATAGGTACAGATAATAGAAAATCGACGCTACCGCAAGATCCATCAGGCCGTGCGGCTTACCGTCCAGAAAGATACCGTTGTACGAGAGTTGGTTTGCCAGATTCGCGAGAAAGAAGAACTTCGCCGCGCCGACACAGATGCGAACAAGGCTTCTACCCATAGGAGTTGCATCTTCAGAAGAAGAGTTCAATGAACTCTGGTGGAAAGCAAATGGACTGATTGGTCCAATGACAATCGTAGGCAGGAAAAAGGCGTAGCCGAGATATTCGCTCAATGACGGCATTTCTACCACTTCGTTTCTGATTTCGAGGACGAGATAGCTCAAACGGAAAGCCATATACGATATCCCGACTATCGTGGCTGTCAGGACCCAATCATCCCAACTGATCCCCTTGACAAGTGGCTCCCACAGGAACGAAAGATATCGAAAAACGATCAATAGCAATATCGGATAGAAGAATGCCAGCCATGGCAGAATGCCTTGCCTTTTGGCAAGTTGCCGTAATAGAAAATAGCCTATTGCAATCGCGAGAACATACGCCGCAATCAACAACAGGTGGCGAAGAACTGCATGGACTCCGAGGCTTAATATCGGGTCCGGCAGCCACTCGTCATATCGCGTTAACAGCGTGAGCAACGCAAAACCGGCAATATTAACAAATGCAAAAAGCGGCAGTCGGAGTTTCCGGTCGGCACTCCATAAAACCAGACGGGCGCAACCGACATAGGCGATCAGCGCTAGGAGTATCAGCGGTAAATTCGGCAATTCAGAATCCCTGGTAAACCAGTCCGCTGTCGAAGGATTTAAGAGGCAGGTAAAGAAAGAGAGCGCACGCGAACAAACAGGCTGCGGCCAGAAGAGAAATCAAAATCAAGTCAGAAGCTTTTCGCTGCATATTTTTCGTAAACCTCCAGAATTGCGGGCAAAACCGTTTGCGTGAAGAATTCACTGCCGTTTTTATTCAGATGATATTGATCGCAATGAAGCAGCTCTACCTCAGTCGGTGTCAGCCCATTGAACAGAGTAGTTGGGGCTATCCCGATGAGCGGGACGTCGGAGTTGAATATGGTGGCCCAATCAAACCGTTCGATCACCCGCGGGCTCAGCCGCTCATTGTATTGCGGCACGTTTATAATTACCAGCGGAATTCGGTTGCGACTGAGAAGGTCGACAAGCTCATTCAAATAATGATTCTGGTACGGCGGCAGCATTTCATTCGTAAACTCAAACCTATTTCTGGTCGCGTTCGAAAGTAGGAGATCCGAAATGGGGACTATTGGAGCCGGCGGGGTAAATCCGACAAATTTCTCGGGATTGCGGCCCATGCCCATTACCTCCCTGTTGGCCCCAAGATCGGCTGCATACTTTGACGGTTTTGACTTGTTCTCGCGCAGCAGCGTCAACAGGTCATGGGGTGATCTAAGTACGCTGCCCGCGAAGAGAGCGGTCTTATATTCAAACGGAAGATCGCCGGTGGTATCAGCATATTCGCCGTACCGGAGAAACTTGTAGCCGGTCGCATTCGGGCCGTCGTTGAACGGCAGCCTCGGGACCGAGAATACTACCATCCGAACTCGTTTTCTCTCAATCACATCGCACAGCTGCACGTAGGGAATATCGATCCCGTTGAAATTGAAACCGAATGAGACAACCCTCGCTTCTCTGCCAACCGCATCGCTAAGCCCCCGCTGTACTTGGGGAGTATCGATCGCATTCCACTGGATTGAGCTTCCGACGAAAAGAATATCAATGTCCTGCTCATTGTCGAATATCTCCGTTTTTACAAACGAATAAGCTCCGTGTTCCTCTGGCATGATCTCATACGAGTTTCGCCGCGTTATTTTACCGGTTGCCGCGATAAAAACCGGCAGCAAAAGCGCAAAAACTACGAGTAGAATAAATGAAATTATTTGGACAGGCGACGAGAAGGCCGGACGAAGCAAATGCTTCCCGCTATGAGCGGCCTGCGCACCGTTACCATTAGACATGGCTTCCACCTAGACGATCGAAAATAAGATTGACGAATTCACCCGCGTTTCTGGTGGCCTCGACCTCGCCGACGCGAAATCTAATTCCGAATCTCTCTTCGACCGATACGACAAGCGAGATGTGCATGAGCGAATCCCATTCCTCCACGTCTTTCGCGCTCAATTCGGGTGTCACAACGACCTCATCGAGAAACAGTTCGTCAAAAATTGTCTGGAGGCGCGAAAACACCTCGTCTCTTGTAGTTTCCATTTAATCAGGCCTCGATACTGTCGAAATAAAAGTTGGCTTGGCCGAAAACGTTTCGGCCAAAAGACTATATTCCGAACGTTCAGTCGTCACGTTTACGGGTTCGAATCCGAGCCGCGCGTAGAGATCGCTGACCATCTGATTCTTGGCGGTAGGCAAGTAAACGCCCGTAATGAGCCGGCACCCGTTGACTCTTGCCGTCCGAACAATCTCGTTCAAAACCTGTTCTTCGACCTGCCGCTTAAGAACACGACAGCTCATAAGCCATGTGTCAATCTCCAGGCTTGCGTCATCGTTTCGTAAACAAATGACGACCGAAATCAATCCGTGATCGCCAAACCGGTCCGAAAGCCTCATAGAGAAGCCGGTGTAGCGTTGGTCTGACATTAGGGCCGCCAGTTCGGCCTCGCTCCTGCGCCTGGTTGTTAAATTAAACTGGTTGCTTTTATTTATCAATTGCGCTATCCGCGGCAAATCGATCGGGTTGAATTCGCGGAACGTCCCGGCCATTTCCAGGGAACTCAAGTAAGAGTCCATGTCCACCGCCGACGCCAACAAGTTCCGTCTTGTCGCTTCCTCGCGGTATTGTTCCGTTCTCTGTAGATCCTCGCCGGTAATATTGAATCGCTCAAATAACCTAGATTCCTGAAGCTGTCTGACGTAAGCGGACGGATCCGGATCAAGAAGTATTGACGTGACTTCCGGAGTAAATTGCCGCACATTCTCGACCTCTGCCGGATTGTCATCGACGAAAATAAAGCTGTCCAGCCCCAGGTTTAATTCGTCCGCCATTTGAATAAGATTCTGCGCCTTTGGTTCCCAGTTTGCCTTGAATGACACGAAATGGCCTTCCCGCAACACCATTTCAGGGTGCTCTCTGAAGGGTTCGATAGCATTGTCGAAGTCATTCTTGCTGCAAACGGCAAGAAGTAGCCCCCTTTCGGTTAACGATAAAATATATGACTGAAAAGCCTTGAAGGCCTCGCCCTTAGGAGAAGTGTCGCCAATCTCTATTCCTTTGATCCCATCGTCACCTATTACGCCTCCCCACAGAGTGTTGTCCAAATCAAGGGCCAAAACTTTCTTTGGAGATTTCGTCAAGGAGCCTATCAGGTGCGCGATCTCCTTAGCCAAAGCGACCTGCAGCGCGGGTGAGCATAACTGTTTGCTTTCAAACCACGATCTGTCGTCTTTGGCAGTCAGTCCGCCCAATCTATAAGCCAGAAACTCCAGATCACAAACGTGAACGTAATTCGGTGCCTTCGTACCGAGCCTTAAATTCACCGCCTTCCTGAAACTCCAGTCCGAGGCCAAACTTTTCGCCCGTAACGGGCCCAGGTCGATGGCCGATGGGAGAATGAAATTACAGAGTAGCACCTCCGCTGCCGATCGTTCCCTGATAATCGAACAAAGTTGGAGCAAATCGGAGCTGACTCGATCTATTTCGGCCTCAACCATTTCTTCCGGATCGTTTAGCCTACCGGTGTATTTGCAGGATTGATCGTCGGGCAAAACGATAACAAAGTCGGGTTGAAATTCGTACAACGCACTCGCGGCCTCAAGGATCTCCGAGCGGTAGTTGTTATAATCGCCCGTCAGTATTCGCGCCTTGCCGACGGTGACCGTCATCATATGTTCAAGAAGATCTGATAAGGGGTAGAGCATGCTTCCGCCTATGAGGCCCATTTTGATCGGGTCAATTAGTCGATCAGAAGAGCCATTCAGCCCAAGCTTTACCGCCTTTTTTCGCATGGTTGACAGGGTAATAAGCTGATTAAATGTCGCTGCCGAGGTCGTTAGTTTTACCAACGCAGGCCAGAACGTTTTATCTCGATCCAGGAGAAGCTTTTTCAATTCCTGAATCGCCACTGAACTATTTGGATAGATTTTCATACTTATCGTATCCGTCCGGGCTTGGGCGATCATGGTTTCGGTTCGAATCGGTTCCCCGGCTTGGCATGCGAGCCGATAGTCGGTTGAACGCCGTCATTTCCGTCGGAATTNNAATATTGAGATCTTGTGTCCGGGATGGTCGTTCCGCTGGTAGACTAACTCATAGTTGTCCTCATTTTGCAGGGCCTCGGTTAGGCCTTTGAGATGTGGGAGCTTTTTGTGCATCCGTTCGCTGTCCACAACATAATCGACCTGTTCATTCCGAATTTTTTCCAGGATTTCTCTCACATCCTTGGTCTCTGGTGCATATTGATTACCGTCGGCATAAAAGACGGGACGAAAACTAACGGAAAATATGACCGGAGACGGCTTACCATTTTCCCTTAGCCAAATGCCTGCATCGCGTTCCTCGTAGGCCCTGCCTTGCCACTCCGATTCTTTCGACCTCACGTAGAAATTTGTTGTGAAGACATACAGATAAATAAGGATCAGGCACACAGCTACAAACGACCCGTAGTTGACTCGAGTCAGATATTTACCAAATGTCCAGTCCGGACAAGATTCACGGAACCAGCGTTCAAGCCGGACAATACCTAATGCGATCCATCCGAAAAATATCGGCAGCAGAATGTACAAATAGCGCTCAATTACCCATGTGGCCGCATATCCCAGTATTGTCAAGACACAAAACGCCAAAAGATACGCCTCACGTTTAAACCGTTCTTTACTCCATCTCTCGCCGAAGAGGCCAAGTCCCGCCAAAACCAGCAGGAACATAGGAATTAGTTGACCGATGCTCTTCTGGGCTTCTCTAAAATTATGGACGAAGTTGGAGGCGAGTTCCCTGGCCGTGGGTCTTCCAACCCGCGGCTCCATTCCCTCATCACCGCGTTCTTCCTGTAATGCGTCCTCTGAGAAAACTCCGGACGCAAAGTTTTGGCTTGTCTTTCCGCTTATCGTCCATGATCCCGTTTCGCTTTTGAGATACAAGATGTACGGAGCGCTGAGAAGCATGAAGCCCAGAAGAATGGCGGCGACCTGCAAAATTGTCTCACGGCCAAACAGTTGTCTCTGCCAGAGGGCCTTCCCGATCGCCAACGCAATAAAAAAGATCGGATATCCGAATGCCTCGGGCCGTGTCAGGTAAGCTAATCCAAGCAATATCCCCGTCAGGAAATAGTCGACGGAGGAGCTTTTTAGCAAACCGTTCCAACCGACGATCAAGGCCCAAAGAATGCACAATAAATATAAATTCTCGTTGCCGAGCCCAAAAACCGAATTGATCAGAAATGGATAGAAGACAGCAATGACCGCGGCGATAAAAGCTTCGCTCCGGCCGTATGACTGCTTGACAAAATAGTAGGTTAAGGGAATGGCAAGGCTTCCAGCGACTATTGAAATTATGATCGCCGGAAGAACAAGGTCATTGACGACATAGGTCACGACTCCGAGCAGGAGTGGGTACAACGGGGGCCAGTAATCGTCCAGAACACCGTAGAAATTCCCCGAAGCAAAATTACGCCCCAATCGGATGTTACGCGTCGCGTCTTGCTCCGGTATCACCATGTTTGCAAACAACACAAAATGCAGGACTCTGAACACGAAACCCGCGATCGACAAAAGGAGAACCGACTGCCATTCTCTCAAATCCGTGAGCTTTGAACGCATTAATTAATCGATACCCGGCGTTTGCGGGCAACGGAGTCGGTTTCTGGAAACTCGTCAGGGCCGGGTGAAGGCGCGGGAAATATGAACTTTACGACGTAAGCAGGGCGAGTTCCACGACCTAGTTAGACCCCTTTATTTCCTCTCTTTTTCGGAAGCCAAGGGCTTGGATAAAAGCGTGCCAAAACCAATAAACAGCGAAAGTTACACCGCTATAGAAAAAATAGAGGAGTTGCCAGGGAAAGGTCAAAGCGGCAAACAATACCCCTCGTTTTCGAGCAAAAAATGTCATGATATTTCGGTTGAGAAAGACGATCATGGCCAGGCAACCGCCTATCACAAAGAGCAACATGGGTTTCCATATTAGAAACGGCACCATCATGAGCGAAAGTCCGACGAGAATCGCGCTCAATCGATCAGACGTTTTCAGATTCATGTCGTTTATCATTCCCTGATTCTCTAGGATCAGCCGGGACCATGGAAGTGCTCGGCACACGATCTCGGTTCGCAAGTGCGATAAAATTCCCCATTTTTTCAGGTGCTTCCCTTGTATATGCCGGTCCAAAAGTATTTGATGTCCGGCCCGATGCAGTCTAAAGCCGAGATCGATGTCTTCGATCGACGGCACGGCAAATTTCCTGCAGTCGAAGCCTCCATGATCGATGAAAACCTCTCGCCGCATAGCACCGAGTCCCGACCAAAAGGTCGATGCTTTGCTGCTCGAATTCTGATGGACAA